>KL569440.1:34310-36774 GCA_000715685.1 Streptomyces lilacinus | reverse complement strand
ACATGGACGAGTCCGGCGGCCGCTACGTCCACGTCATCGCCGACGGCGGCGTGGGCTGGTCCGGCGACCTGCCGAAGGCCATCGCCTGCGGTGCCGACGCCGTGATGATGGGCTCCCCGCTCGCCCGCGCCACCGACGCGCCGGGCCGCGGTCACCACTGGGGCATGGAGGCCGTCCACGAGGACGTGCCGCGCGGCAAGCGCATGAACCTGGGCGCGGTCGGCACGACCGAGGAGATCCTCCTCGGCCCCTCGCACACCCCCGACGGCTCGATGAACTTCTTCGGCGCCCTGCGCCGCGCGATGGCCACCACGGGCTACAGCGAGCTGAAGGAGTTCCAGCGCGTCGAGGTGACGGTCGCGCCGTCGCAGCACGACAAGCGCTGACGCCTCGTCCTGCTTCAGGGGCCCGGTCCGCTTCCAGCGGGCCGGGCCTTTCGCATGGCCGTGGACTGTCGTCTTGCACGGCCGTGGCCATGGCCGTGGCCTGTCATCGCCGTGAGCGCCGTATAAACATTCGATCGTAGGGAATACTGGCGACTTATGGCGCAAAGCAAGTCGTTCAGCGGCAGGGACATGGGCATCGACCTCGGCACCGCGAACACGCTGGTGTACGTGCGGGGGAAGGGAGTGGTGCTCAACGAGCCCTCGGTCGTCGCCGTCAACGCCGAAGACGGCAGCGTGCTGTCGGTCGGCTCCGAGGCGAAGGAGACCATCGGCCGCACCCCTTCGAACATCGTCGCGATCCGCCCGCTGCGGGACGGCGTCATCGCCGACTTCGAGATAGCCGAGCGGATGCTGCGGCACTTCATCAAGAAGGTCATGGGCAACCGCCGCTTCTCCCGCCCGCGCGTCGTGGTGTGCGTGCCGTCGGGCATCACCGGCGTCGAGCGGCGCGCGGTCATCGAGGCCGCCTCGCAGGCCGGTGCCCGCCAGGTGCACCTCGTCGAGGAGCCCATGGCGGCGGCCATCGGCGCGGGCCTGCCGGTCAGCGAGCCGACGGGCTGCATGGTCGTCGACATCGGCGGCGGCACCACCGAGGTCGCGGTGATCTCGCTGGGCGGCATCGTCACCGCCCGCTCGGTGCGGACGGCGGGCGACGCGATGGACGCGGCGATCATCTCCTACATCAAGAAGGAGTACGCCCTCGCCATCGGCGAACGCACGGCCGAGGAAATCAAGATGAGCATCGGCTCGGCCTCGCCCACCGGCTACTGGTCGGCGTCCGGGCTCACCGCCCTCAGCAAGAACCTCGAACGGACCGACGGCACGCAGGCCGGCGGCGACCCGGAGGAGACCCAGGGCCTGCGCCCCGGCGACCGCCTGACCATCCGGGGCCGGGACCAGGTCAGCGGCCTGCCCAAGACACTGGAGCTGACGGCCGACGAGATCCGCCACGCACTCACCGAGCCGGTGGACGCGATCGTGATGGCCGTGCGCCAGACCCTCGACGAGACCCCGCCCGAGCTGTCCGGCGACATCATGGACCGCGGCATCGTCCTCACCGGCGGCGGTGCGCTGCTGCGCGGCCTGGACGTCCGGCTGAGCCGCGAGCTCGACATCCCGGTGCTCGTCGCGGACGAGCCCCTGGACTGCGTCGCCGTCGGCACGGGCCGCTGCGTGGAGAACTTCGCCTCCCTGCGCACCGTGCTCGACGCCCAGCCGCGCCTGCTGGCGGGGCGGCTGTAGGTACGGGGGCCGGGGGCGCCCCGCCGGCTAGAGCCGGTGGGCCGATCCGGCGGGGCTCGCGCCCCGGGTGTCCAGCAGCAGCTGGGCCTTGACCGCGAGCCCCTGCAGGTCGTACGTGCGGTGGTGCTGGAGAAGCACCGTCAGGTCGGCGTCGGCCGCGGCCTCGTAGAGGCAGTCGGCGCGCGGCACGGGCTGGCCCAAGACGCGCCACTGGGCGGCGTAGGGGTCGTGGTAGCTGAGCAGCGCGCCCATCTCCATCAGCCGGGAGGCGATCTCGCGGGCCGGTGAGCCCTCCTGGTCGCCCACGTCCGGCTTGTAGCTGACGCCCAGCAGCAGCACCCGCGCGCCGCGCGCCGACTTGCCGTGCTCGTTGAGGAGCGTGGCGCAGCGCTGGATGACGTAGCGCGGCATGCGTCCGTTGATCTCCTGGGCCAGCTCCACCATGCGCAGCGGGTAGCCGAGGCTGCGGCCCTTGTAGGAGAGGTAGTTGGGGTCGAGGGCGACGCCGTGGCCGCCGACGCCGGGGCCGGGGCGGAAGGCCTGGAAGCCGAAGGGCTTGGTCTCGGCGCAGCGCAGGACGTCCCACAGGTCGACGCCGATGTCGTGGCAGAAGACGGCCATCTCGTTGGCGAGCGCGATGTTGACGTGCCGGTAGTTGGTCTCCAGGACCTTGACGGCCTCGGCCTCGCGGGGGCCGCGGGCGCGGACGACCTTTTCGCAGACGCGTCCGTAGAAGGCGGCGGCGGCCTCGGTGCAGGCGCTGTCTCTTATACACA
>KL569440.1:31573-34077 GCA_000715685.1 Streptomyces lilacinus | reverse complement strand
GAGATGTGTATAAGAGACAGGGGTGTAGTGGCGGTTGCCGGGGTCGAGGCGGCTGGGGGAGTAGGCGAGGTGGAAGTCCTGGCCGGCCCGCAGCCCGGAGCCGGCCTCGAGGAGGGGACGGACGTAGTCCTCGGTGGTGCCGGGGTAGACGGCGGACTCCAGGACCACGGTGGTGTGCGGCCGCAGCCGGGCGGCGAGGGCGCGGGCGGCGTCGCCGACGGCGCCGAGGTCCAGCGCGCCGTCCTCGCCGAGCCGGGTGGGCGCGCAGATCACGGCGGTGCGGACGCGGCCGAGCTCGGCGTCCTCGGTGGTGGCGCGGAAGCCGGCGGACACCATGCGGCGGATGACGCCCGCGGTGAAGCCGTCGGCGCCCTCGGCGGGGACGCGCCCGGCGCGGAGCTCGGCGACGGTGTGGGCGTCGGTGTCGTAGCCGACGGTGGGGATGGCGGCGGCGGTGGCGGCCCGGGCGAGCGGGAGCCCGAGGTGGCCGAGGCCGATGACGGCGAGATCTGCGGGCATGGCGGCGGGCATGACGGGATGCGGTCCTTCCCGGAGGGGATTTCCGGCGGGGATCGGCCGTTACATCAGGTTAGGCGGATATATGACTGTTATCCGGTATTTCTGTGCCTGTCTGGTGCGGCCGCGTCGCCCGAGACTCGCCCGCGACTCCGCAGGGCCCTCGCCCGGGCGGCGCGCACCCGGCCGAGGCGGCGGATCTGGGGCAGCATCGAAGGAGGACGGGTATCCGCGCGGCGTGACGGGTACGCGGAAGCGGCCAGGCGGGAGGCAGTGGTGAGGACAGCGACACTCGGGCCGGCCGAGCGCGGCGAGGCGCTCGCCCGGATGGCGGAGCGGGAACTGGACATCCTCGTGGTCGGGGGCGGCGTCGTGGGCGCCGGCACCGCCCTGGACGCGGCCACCCGGGGGCTGGTGACCGGCCTCGTCGAGGCGCGGGACTGGGCGGCGGGCACCTCCAGCAGGTCCAGCAAGCTCATCCACGGAGGCCTGCGCTACCTGGAGATGCTCGACTTCGCCCTGGTGCGCGAAGCGCTCAAGGAACGCGGCCTGCTGCTGCAGCGCCTGGCGCCGCACCTGGTCAAGCCGGTGCCCTTCCTCTACCCGCTCCAGCACAGAGGCTGGGAGCGCTTCTACGCCGGCTCCGGCGTGGCGCTCTACGACGCCATGTCCGTCTCCTCCGGCCACGGCCGCGGCCTGCCCACGCACCGTCACCTCACCCGCCGTAAGGCGCTGCGGGTCGCGCCCTGCCTGCGCAGGGACGCCCTCATCGGCGCCCTGCAGTACTACGACGCCCAGATGGACGACGCGCGCTACGTCACCACCCTCGTGCGCACCGCCGCCGCCTACGGTGCCGACACCGCCAACCGGGCCCGCGTCGTCGGCTTCCTGCGCGAGGGCGAGCGGGTGGTGGGCGCCCGGGTGCGCGACCTGGAGCAGGGCGGCGAGTTCGAGATCCGGGCCCGTCAGGTCGTCAACGCGACCGGCGTGTGGACGGACGACACCCAGCAGCTCATCGCCGAGCGCGGCCAGTTCCACGTCCGCGCGTCCAAGGGCATCCACCTGGTCGTGCCGAAGGACCGCATCCACTCGACCACCGGTCTCATCCTGCGCACCGAGAAGAGCGTGCTCTTCGTGATCCCGTGGGGCAGGCACTGGATCATCGGCACCACGGACACCGACTGGGACCTCGACAAGGCCCACCCGGCCGCCTCCAGCGCCGACATCGACTACCTGCTGGAACACGTGAACTCCGTGCTCTCGGTGCCCCTGACGCGGGACGACGTCCAGGGCGTGTACGCCGGGCTGCGCCCGCTGCTGGCCGGCGAGTCGGACGCGACCAGCAAGCTCTCCCGCGAGCACACCGTGGCCCACCCTGTGCCGGGCCTGGTGGTCGTGGCGGGCGGCAAGTACACCACGTACCGCGTCATGGCCAAGGACGCGGTGGACGAGGCGGTGCACGGCCTCGCGCAGCGCGTCGCGGACTGCGTCACCGAGGACGTGCCGCTCGTGGGCGCCGAGGGCTACAAGGCGCTGTGGAACGGGCGCGCCCAGCTCGCCCTGCGCACCGGCCTGCACGTGGCACGCGTCGAACACCTGCTCAACCGCTACGGGTCGATGGTCGACGAGGTGCTGTCCTACGTCACCGCCGACCCGGCGCTCGGCGAGCCGCTGACGGGCGCCGACGACTACCTGCGGGCCGAGGTCGTCTACGCCGCCTCGCACGAGGGGGCGCGCCACTTGGACGACGTCCTCACCCGGCGCACCCGGATCTCGATCGAGACCTTCGACCGCGGTACGCGCTGCGCGCGCGAGGTCGCCGAGCTCATCGCACCCGTGCTGGGCTGGGACGCGGCCCAGGTCGACAAGGAGGTCGAGCACTACGAGAAGCGCGTGGAGGCCGAGCGCGAATCCCAGCGCCAGCCCGACGACCTGACGGCGGACGCGGCACGGCTGGGCGCGCCGGACATCCAGCCGGTCTGACGGGG
>KL569440.1:28320-31324 GCA_000715685.1 Streptomyces lilacinus | reverse complement strand
TCGCTGTCAGGAGAGGGTCTCGATGAGCGTCCTGTGACAGCTCGGCGGGACCGGGAACCGCGGGGCGGTGAAGCGAGTCCTCCAGAGAGAAGCGGGCGACGAAGCCACCGCGCCCGTCGTCATCGACGCCGTCACGGCGCGGCACCGCGCGGCCACGGCCGCCGTGCGGCGCGGGGAGCGGTGCGCGCCGACATGCACCCTTCGTCCGGGGCTCCCGGACCCTGGCCTACCGCCGGTCCGCGGATGAGAGACAATGGTCGCTCTGCCAGGGTCGGTTGGTCGCAGAGCTGATTGCCAGAGGGGACGCATGTCGGAGGCGGAGCAGACGCAGGGCACGACAGGGCGCCTCCTCGCCGGGCGATACCGCCTCGGGGGCGTCCTCGGGCGTGGTGGCATGGGCACGGTCTGGCGGGCGACGGACGAGACCCTGGGCCGAGTCGTCGCGGTGAAGGAGCTGCGTTTCCCGGCCAACATCGACGAGGACGAGAAGCGCCGCCTCATCACGCGCACGCTGCGCGAGGCCAAGGCCATCGCCCGCATCCGCAGCGCGGGCGCGGTCACCGTCTACGACGTCGTGCACGAGGACGACCGCCCGTGGATCGTCATGGAGCTCATCGAGGGCCGCTCGCTCGCCGACGTCATCCGTGAGGACGGGCCGCTGAAGTGGCGCCGGGCCGCCGAGGTGGGCCTCGCCGTCCTCGACGTGCTGCGCGCCGCCCACCGCGAGGGCATCCTGCACCGCGACGTGAAGCCGTCCAACGTCCTCATCGCGGACGACGGCCGCGTCGTCCTCACCGACTTCGGCATCGCCCAGGTCGAGGGCGACCCGTCGGTCACCTCGACGGGCATGCTCGTCGGCGCCCCCTCCTACATCTCCCCCGAGCGCGCCCGCGGCCAGAAGCCCGGCCCGCCGGCGGACCTGTGGTCGCTGGGCGGCCTGCTGTACGCGGCCGTCGAGGGCGCCCCGCCGTACGACAAGGGGTCGGCCATAGCGACCCTCACGGCGGTCATGACCGAGCCCCTCGGCCCCCCGCGCAACGCCGGCCCCCTGGCCGAGGTCATGTACGGGCTGCTCGCCAAGGACCCGCAGAAGCGCCTCGACGAGGCGGGCGCGCGGGCGCTGCTGACGGACGCCGTCAACGCCCCGGACGAGCGCCTGCCGCAGCCGCCCCCCTCCCACCCCGACCTGGACGCCACCCAGGCGATCGCCATACCGTCGATACCGGACAACACCGCTCGACCGGCGCCCTCGCGATCGTCCTCACGGTCGACCTCGAGGTCGGCCTCGGGGTCCGGGGCCTCTTCCGCTTCGCGTTCGTCGTCTGAGGCTGCCGGCCGCTCGTCGGACTCCTTCTCGGCTTCCTCCTCGGCTTCTTCCGCCGGGGGCGGGTCGGCGCGTTCGTCCCGCTCGTCCTCCGCCTCCCCGACGACGTCCCGGTCGTCGGGGTTCTCGTCGACCAAGCCGTCGGCGTCGGGCGGGGCTTCGTCCTCGACCTCCTCGCGCTCCGGAGACACCGCCGCCCAGCGGACCCCGGGCGCCTTCCGGCCGCTGCGCGACCTGGACACGACGGGCTCGTCGGTCACCGGTGCCGAGGAGTCCGGCCAGCCGGTGAGGCTGCGCGTCGGCAGCGTCGCCGCGGGTGCCCGGGGCGTCCGCGGCACCACGTACGGGCGCGCCTCCATCACGGACGTCGTGCCGCGCCGCGCCCTGCTCGCCGCGGCGGTCGTCGTGGTCCTCGCCGTCATCGGCACGGTGCTCGCCATCGCCCTGAGCGGCGACAGCGACGACGACAAGGGCAGCTCGCCCACGCCGCACAAGAAGGCGGCCATCGTCTCCACCACGACCTTCTACGGCGACGCCGGTGGCGCTCCGCGCGTGAGCTGAGGCCCCGCCGGGCCCGCGCCCCGGGGACGTAGTGAGCCGTACGGGCCCGAAGGGGCGGGTTCGGCACGTATCGTGAGTCCTCGTGGACTGTGCGCAGCCACAGTGAGCCGTAAAGGGCGGTCGGGCGACCGACTTTGACGGCTGCTCGGAGCAATGCCGGTGGATCGCACGATGGGGCGGATCGCACGATCGGGGAGGCGTCGTGGACGACTACGCGGGCCGGGTGCTCGCCGACCGTTATCGTCTTCCGCTGCCCCCGTCCGAAGCGTTCGAGCTGGTCGAGACGAGAGCCTTCGACACCTACAGCGGCCAGGAGGTCCTGGTCCGGCAGATCCCGCTGCCCGAGGTCGTCGACGCCGAGGTCGTGGGTGACGTCGTGGGTGACGGGGCGCCGTACCGCAACGGTGCCGGAGGTGCCGCCGTCCGGCGCACGGTCCAGGGAACGGGCGACCCCGCCGTGCGTCGCGCGCTGGCGGCCGCCACCGCCGCCGCGCAGGTCCCCGACCACCCCCGGCTCGACCAGGTCTTCCACGTCTTCGCCGAGGCCGGCAGCCTCTGGGTGGTCAGCGAGCTGGTCTCCGCCCGCCCGCTTGCCGCCCTGCTCGCCGAGCGCACGCTCTCCCCGCACCGCGCGGCCGAGGTGGCCGCCGACGTCCTCACCGCCCTGCGCGCCCTCCACTCCCAGGGCTGGACCCATCGCAACATCACCGCCCGCACGGTCCTCATCTGCGACGACGGCCGGGCCATCCTCACGGGCCTGGCCGCCGGCGCGGCCGAGGAGGCCCTGTGCGGCTACGACCCGGTCCCGGCAGCCCCGGCGCCGGGCGACCGTGCGCGCGCCTCGGCATACGGGGCGGGGGCTTCCGGTCAGGGGAGCGGGGCGGTCGTCGGACGCGGGGCGGGAGTGCCGCCGCAGGGCGGTCCCGGCCGCGGTGGCCGGGGCCCGGCGGACGGGCTCCGCCCGGGCGCGGCCGGCGACCGCGACGAGACGCGCGCCGCGCGCGCGGTCCGTTCCGGAGCGATCGCCGCCTACCACGCCGCCGCCCGGGCCGCCGCCGCGCGCGCGGCCGCCGAGGCGAAGTCCGGCCCGTCGACGGGCGCCTCCACCTGGGGCGGCGG
>KL569440.1:26969-28057 GCA_000715685.1 Streptomyces lilacinus | reverse complement strand
CGGCGGCAGCGCCTCCAGCGGTACCGCCCCCGCGCCGGAGACCACCGCGCCGTGGAGCCCGGGCGGCCCCGGGGCCGCACAGGGCGCACCCGTCCCGGAGCAGGCCACCGGCCCGGCCGGCGAACCGGACGCGCCGCAGACCGGCCCCTACCGGCGGCTGGGCCTCCGCGGGAGCCCCCGGCCCCGGAAGCGCCCTGGCCGCCGAACGGGCCCGGCAGGCGCGCATGGTCGTCGTGGGTGCCGTCACCGAGCGCTGGGCGCCCGAACAGGCCTGGCCTGTCCAGGAGAACTGGCAGCTCGCACCCCCCGTGGGCCCCGCCGCCGACCTGTGGGCCCTCGGCGCGCTGCTCTTCCGCGCCGTCCAGGGGCACGCCCCCTACCCGGAGGACAGCACCGCCGAGCTCGTGCAGGTCGTCTGCTCGGAACCGCCCGCGTACGCCGAGGAATGCGGTGCCCTGCGGCCCGTCGTCGAGTCGCTGATGCGCAAGGACCCGACCGAGCGCCCCGAGTTCGAGGAGCTCCGCGGCTGGCTCCGCTCCCTCATCCGCTCCGCCCCGGAGCCGGACATCGGGAGCCGTACGGTCACCGTGCCGTCGATCGGCGCTCCCGCCCCCGCCGACCCGCGCAGGCTGCCCGTCGTGCGGCGGCGCGGGGAGCTCGTCCGACGCCGCCGCGGCCGTGCGTCCGTGTCCGCCCCGGCCGCGGTCGCCGCCCACGGGCGGCACAAGAGAACGGCCAAGGAGCCCGGAAGGGCCCCCCGTGCCGCCGCGCGGAGCGGATCGCCCACCACGTCCCACTCCACCGGGCATCTGCGCGAGGACCACGTGCGTACCGCCCCGGCCCCGTACCGCCTGGGCCGGCTGCTGGTCGGGCTGATCCTGCTCACCCTCATCGGGGCGGTGCTCTACGCCCTGCTGTTCATGCCCAAGGCGGACGAGAGCGCCGGTCAGACCCCGGTCGGCCGGCCGACCCCGGCCGGAGCGCTGAGCGCCGCCTCCGACGACCCCGCCCCCACCGGCGGGCTGGGCCAGGCCTCCGCCAGCGGGTCACAGGACGACCGGACGGGGACCGGCGGCAAGGTCGCCGGC
>KL569440.1:25633-26718 GCA_000715685.1 Streptomyces lilacinus | reverse complement strand
AGAGATGTGTATAAGAGACGACCGGACGGGGACCGGCGGCAAGGTCGCCGGCGGCTTCACCCTGCGCAAGGACCCGCGGGGTTTCAGCGTGGCCGTGGCCAAGGACTGGCAGCGCCGCGGCGAGAACGCGCGCGGCCAGGTCGTCTACGCAGGCGACGGCTACGAGCTGATCGTGGTCCCCGGCCGGGACACGGTCGCCGACTTCGGCGGCGACCCCATGGCGTACCAGCAGGACAAGGAGCCCGAGCTCGCGCCCTACCGCGCCTCGTCGTGGTCGGGCGCCTCCGGCCTGCGCCGCTCGGACGTCGGGGCAACGGCGGCGGCCGAGGGCACGTTCAACTGGACCGACAGCGGCGGCCGTCAGCTCTACGTGCGCAACGCCGCGATGGTCCTGGGCGGCACCTATCACGTCCTCCAGGTGCGGGGGCCGATGGACGAACAGCGGTCCGTGGACGCCTTCTTCGAGCAGGCCACCGCCACCTACCGGGCCCGAGGCTGACGCTTCTCCCCGATCCCGGTTGCCCTCGATCGGGAAGTGGCGTCAGCCTGCCTCGGTGAACCGCTCCCGCAGCGTCTGCTTGAGGACCTTGTGCAGGGTGTCGTCGCGCGGCAGCGCGTCGACGATCTCGAGCCGCTCGGGCAGCTTGTGCACGGCCAGCCCGGCCTCGCGCAGGTGGGCCGTGACGGCGTCGAGGGTCAGGGGCTCCGCCCCCCGGGGCTGCTGGACGACGGCACAGACGCGTTCCCCGCGTTCGGCGTCGGTCAGGCCGATGACAGCGGCGTCCGCCACTCCCGGGTGGCTGTAGAGGAGCTGCTCGATCTCCAGCGCGGAGATGTTCTCGCCCTTGCGGATGATGATGTCCTTCATGCGTCCGGTGAGCACGAGGTGGCCGTCATCGGTGAGATGGCCGAGGTCCCCGGTGCGCAGGAAGCCGTTCGCGTCGAACGCCTCGGCGGTCTGGGCCGGGTCGAGGTAGCCCCGACAGACGGCCGCGCCGCGCAGCCGTATCTCCCCGTCCGTGCCGGCCGGCACCGGTGCGCCGTCGGCGCCGACGATCCGGATCTCCATACCGGCCGCCGGTCGC
>KL569440.1:20230-25380 GCA_000715685.1 Streptomyces lilacinus | reverse complement strand
ATGTGTATAAGAGACAGTGGCCAGCCGCTCCTCGGGGTCGTCCGGACTCCCCATCGTGATCATCGGGGTCTCGGTCATGCCGTAGCCGTGGGTGAGCCCGCAGCCCAGCTCCCGCACCACTTCGCCGTACAGCTCGGCCGGCAGTGGCGCCCCGCCGCCCGCGAGCAGTCTCAGGGTGGGGATCAGCTTGCGCCCGGGGTCCTTGCGCTGTTCGGCGAGGAACATTGAGTAGAACGCGGTGGAGCCTCCCGCCGTGGTGACGCCATGACGGCGGTACGCGCCGAGGGAGGCCGGCAGCGAGAAGTGCTCGAACAGCACGACGGGGAAGCCGAGCAGGAGCGCCATCACGGTGTAGTCGGGCCCGGCGACGTGGGCGTAGGGGAAGGCCATGGAGCCGACGTCGTCGGTGGTGAGGCGAAGGGCGTCCGCCAGTCCGGCACCGGCGGCGACGAGGCTGCGGTCGGTGTGCAGGACGCCCTTGGGGGCGGCCGTCGTGCCCGAGGTCCAGTAGATCCATCGGACGGCGCCGCCGTCGGTGGGAGGGGGCGGGAGAACCGCCGGGTCCGCTTCCGGGAGGGTGCCGTGCGCGGTGAGGACCAGCGGGGGTTCGGGCACCCCGGGGGCGAGACGGCGGGCCATCGCGGCGTGGTCGAAGCCCCGCAGCACCCCGGGCACGGCGAGGAAACCCGCCCCCGTGGCGCGCAGCGCGTGGCCCACCTCGCGGTCACGGTAGGAGGGGATGAGGGGCGTCTGGACGGCACCGAGACGGGCCAGGGCGAAGCTCAGGACGACCGACTCGATGCGGGTGGGCAGCTGCCAGGCGAACCGGCTGCCCTGCCGCACTCCCAGCACGTGCAACCAGGCGGCGACCCGCTCGGCCCGCCCGCGCAGGGCCTCGAAGGTCACCTGACGGTCGCCGGAGGCGGTGACGCCGTCGGCACTCCGCGCCGGGTCGTCCGCCTGTATCAGCGCGGTCGCGGCCGGGGTGAGCGTCGCCCGGCGCGCGAGGAGCTCCCACAGAGTGGCGGAGCCGGCCAGTTCCCGAGCGGTGACACGGCTCTGCACGGCGCCCCCTAGAAGTGCATCTGACGAACCGTCATTTATGACCGGGAGCGTAGGGCGAGGTGCCTTGCCGGTCCAGGGGGTGCGGTCTAGCCTCCTCGACAGGAGCTGACGAACCGTCAGATGGGATGAGGGGGCGCTCATGGACCTGCCACGCATCGTCAGTGTCGACGACCACGTGATCGAGCCGGCTCATCTCTTCGAGGCCTGGCTGCCCGCCAAGTACCGGGAGCGCGGTCCTCGTGCGGTCACCGCAGGCATCGGCGAGCTCCAGTACATCGGCGGGAAGTACCGGACCACCATGGACCCGGACGGCCCGCCCACCGACTGGTGGATCTACGAGGACCTCCACTTCCCGTACAAGCGCAACATCGCCGCCGTGGGCTTCGACCGGGACGACATGACGCTGGACGGCATCACGCGCGCGGAGATGCGCCCCGGCTGCTGGGACCCGGTGGAGCGGTTGAAGGACATGGACCTCAACCATGTCGAGGCGTCGCTGTGCTTCCCGACCTTCCCGCGCTTCTGCGGCCAGACCTTCGCGGAGGCCCGCGACAAGGAGGTCGCTCTCGCCTGTGTCCGGGCCTACAACGACTGGATGGTGGAGGAGTGGTGCGGCGACAGTGGCGGCCGGCTCATCCCACTGTGCCTCATCCCGCTCTGGGACATCGACCTCGCCGTCGCCGAGATCCGACGGAACGCGGCCCGCGGCGTACGGGCCGTGACCTTCAGCGAGCTGCCCACCCACCTGGGCCTGCCCAGCATCCACACCGGTCATTGGGACCCCTTCTTCGCCGCCTGCGAGGAGACCGGCACCGTCGTCTGCATGCACATCGGCTCCTCGTCCCAGATGCCGGCGGCCTCTCCCGACGCCCCCGTCGCCGTCCAGGCGACGCTGTCCTTCAACAACGCCATGGCCTCGATGGCCGACTTCCTCTTCAGCGGCGTGCTCGTGCGCTTCCCCCGCCTGAAGCTCGCCTACAGCGAGGGCCAGATGGGCTGGATCCCCTACGCCTTGGAACGCGCCGACGACGTATGGCGCGAGCACCGCGCCTGGGGTGGCGTACGGGACCTGATCCCCGAACCACCGTCCACCTACTACTACCGGCAGATCTTCTGTTGCTTCTTCCGCGACAAACACGGGATCGCCTCGCTCGACGCCGTGGGCCGCGACAACGCCACCTTCGAAACCGACTACCCCCACGTCGACTCCACCTTCCCCCACACCAAGGAGGTGGCGCTCGACCACGTACGGGGACTGGACGCCGAGACCGTCCACAAGATCATGCGTGGCAACGCCATCCGCATGCTCGACCTGGACCTCGACGAAGACAGAGGTCTCGATGAAGGCCCGGCCCTCGACGAAGCGAAGGCGTGAGAGGCGATGGACCTCTCCCGCACCGCCGACGAGGAGGAATTCCGGCAACGGCTTCGCGACTGGTTGCGCGTGTCGCTGCCCAAGCTGCCCGCCGCACCCTCGCCCGGTGACTGGCCGGCCCGGCGCGCCCACGACTGCGCCTGGCAGCGGGCGCTGTACGACGCGGGGTACGCGGGCCTGCACTGGCCCGCCGACGCGGGCGGCCGCGGCGCCGGCCCCACCCTGCACCTGATCTTCCTCGAGGAGACCGAACGGGCCGGAGCCCCTACGTGGGAGCCAACTTCGTCGGCCTCCTGCACGCCGGCCCCACCATCGCGGCGGAGGGCACGGCCGCCCAGCGGGCCCGCTGGCTGCCCCCGATCCTGCGCGGGGACGAGGTGTGGTGCCAGGGCTTCTCCGAGCCGGACGCCGGCTCCGACCTGGCCTCCCTGCGCACTCGCGCGGTTCGCGACGGCGACGACTACGTCGTGACCGGCAGCAAGATCTGGACCTCGCACGCGGAAGTCGCCGACTGGTGCGAGCTCCTGGTGCGGACCGACCCGTCGACCCCCGGACACAAGGGCCTCACCTGGCTGGTGCTGCCGATGGACGCGCCGGGTGTGACCGTCCGGCCGCTGCGGACGATCGCCGGGTCGGAGGAATTCGCCGAGGTCTTCCTGGACGAGGTGCGGGTCCCGGTTGCCAACCGTGTCGGTGCGGAGAACGACGGCTGGCGCGTCACCATGGTCACCCTCTCCTTCGAGCGTGGCACCGCCTTCGCCGGCGAGGTGGTCGCCTGCCGACGCACCCTCGGACAGCTGGCCCGTGCTGCGAAGGAGAACGGGCGTTGGGACGACGCGGCCCTGCGCCGCCGGCTCGGCAGGCTGAACGCCGAATTCGCGGCCCTGTGGCGGTTGGTGCAGTGGAATGTGAGTGAGGCGGAAGCCGGGCTGCGCGCGGGTGGCGACGGCGTGCCCGGTGTGGGCGGCTCGGTCTTCAAGTTGCGCTATTCGCAGGCGCGCCATGAACTATTCGACGCCGCTGCCGAGGTCCTCGGGTCGCTGTCCTTGGACGGCGACCAGGAATGGACCGCCGGGCGTCTCTCCTCGCTCTCCTACACCATCGCTGCCGGCACGTCCCAGATCCAGCAGAACATCATTGCCGAGCGGATCCTCGGCCTCCCCCGAGGGCGGTGAGAGCGATCATGGATTTCCGGCTGAGCGACGACCAACGAACGCTCCGGGCGGGGACCCGCGCGCTCCTCGCGGCCCGTTTCCCCCGGGAGAAACTCCGCCAACTCGTGGACCGGAAGACCCCGGAGCTCGTTCTCGACCGGTCGTTGTGGCGTGAGTTGGCAGAAACCGGTTTCTTCTCCCTGCGGCTCCCGGAAGCCGGCGCCGGCGCCGGCCTCGGTCGGTGCCGGAAGCCGTCCTCGTCTTCGAGGAGGCCGGGCGGCATCTGGTGCCCGGCCCGCTCGTCGCCACCCACCTGGCGGCCGGCCTGGTGCCCGGCGCCGCCGAGGGTGCGACGGTCGTGACGGCACTGGACGCCTCCGGCATGGTCGAACACCTCGACTCCGCCCAGGCCCTCCTGCTCTTCGACGGCGCCGTGGCCCAGGTGCTGGAAACGGCTGGGGCACCGGAGCCGCGCCGCCTTCCTGTACGGCGCATCCGGTCGGTGGACCCGACAACACCGCTGCACCAGGTGGGCGTGCCTGCTGGGATACCGAAATCGGCAGTCACCCTCACCGGGGTGAACGCCCTTCGCTTGTGTGCCGAGGGGGCGTTGCTCACCGCGGCTCAGCAACTCGGCAGCGCGGCCGAAACTCTGGGCATGGCGGTTTCGTACTGCAAGAGCCGTCAGCAGTTCGGCCGTCCCATCGGCGCCTTTCAGGCCGTGCAGCACCTGTGCGCGCAGATGCTCGCGCGTACGGAAATCGCACGCAGTAGCGTGTATGCCGCATCGCTGACAATGACGCAGAGTGACGTATTCGCGGCCAAACTGCTCGCCGATGAGGCCGCTGTCCGCAATGCCCGTGACTGTTTGCAACTGCATGGCGGCATGGGTTTCACCTGGGATGCGGACATTCACCTTCACCTCAAGCGCGCATGGCTGCGGCGCGAGCAGTGGCGGTCTCCAGTCGAGGCGGAGGAACTCCTGGCGGAAGCGCTGCTGGATGATCCGGAGAATTGCTCGACGGAAATCGCGAATCGCCCGAATGGCGCTGCGTAATCGGTGTGGGTGAAATGCCGCCCTTGACGGGAAAAGTGATCACGCTGCGTCGATATCGAGTTGTGTTCTTCGCGTAACTCGTCACTGTGCGGAGTTGGCGTCGGTGTCGGGTACTCTCCGTGAGATGCGAGTGGTTCAGGGGCGCAACAAAGTCGGCGTCGCCGAATGGGTGGCGCCGGCCACCGAAACGCCCTTCCCTCGTATCGCCGCGGAGCCGATGACGCTCCGACGGTCGAGCCCTCATCGCGCGCGTCGCACAGTATGCCGGACGCATACTCCGTTGCGCCGGAATATGCCGGAAGCGCTTGTTGGGGTATCCGTACGTCAATCATGCTGTCTCGCGAGGGGGTCACGTTCCGTGATCTTTCCGAGATGCGAGGCGTTGTGTCCGCCGGTTCGGATGGTGTGAGCGGTGCAGGTGCTTCAGATGCAGATGGAGGTCGGGGTCGACCCCGCGGAAGTGGGGCGGGCCCGGAGGTGGGCGAGGTCCCGGCTCGCC
>KL569440.1:13836-20010 GCA_000715685.1 Streptomyces lilacinus | reverse complement strand
TGTGTATAAGAGACAGGGCCGAGACGCTGATCCTTTTGATTTCGGAGTTGGTCACCAACGCGGTGGTGCACACGGGGTGCCCCGCGGTTCTGCGGATGTTGTTCCCGGGGGTCGGAGCCGGACCCGGGGCCGGGGTGGGAAGTGGAAGTGCCGCCGGCGGGGCCGGGGGTGCCTGGCCCGGGACCGTGCGGGTGGAGGTCGCCGACATCAGCGCCCGCCCGCCGAGGCGGCGCTGCGCCCAGGGTGACGACACCGGCGGCAGGGGCCTGGAGTTGGTGGACGGCCTCGCCGACCGCTGGGGCTGGCAGCCCGAAGGTGCCGGGAAGCGCATCTGGTGCGAGATCGACCACGGCGAGCGCCGCTGGACTGGTGCTTTCGAGCCACAACACGCCGCGACAAATCGGGCTTAGTCGACAAAGTCCAGACCAGGTGTTGACGTGAAGTGTTCAGGTGATCACCCTTGGATGCAGCGATTCGCTGCGAGGGGACGTCGAGAGGTCCGGCTGTTCAGGGCTGCCTTGGCGAGTGCGGGTCGCGATCCGGCGCGACAACAGGGCTGAGGCGCCGGAGCTGGGTGGCGGCGCACGGTGCCGTGCTCGGGGTGCGCATCTGTGCGCCGCCGCCCGCCCGTTCGTCTGCTGTGGGGCCGTCAGTCCCCCGCGTTGGTGACGTGGTGTCGTAAGCAGTCAGAGGATCGCGACCGGGGCAACCGGTGTGCCCGCCCCACCGACGAACGGCTCCGGCATCGCTGCCAGCAGAAACGCGTAGCGCCGCTCCTCCGCGCACGCTTCCGAAAGCGTCTCGAGGTTCCAGTTCTGCCCTTGGGGCATTCCCATCTCGACGAGATGGAGGGCGTGCACGGGCATCCAGAGGTTCTCGATCTCCGGTGGAAAGGTCTCGAACGTGAGGGTGTCGTTGGCGACGGCGGCGACGTCGCGGGCATGGAACCACTCGGGCGTCCGAATCGAAAGGCCGGGCGAAGGATAGGCGTACGCCTGCTTGTCGCCCGCCAGATACCGCTGGATCTGGCCAGTGCGGACGAGCACGATATCGCCGGGCCGAACCGTGACCCCGGCCAGTTCCTCCGCCGCCTCCAGATCCTCCGGCGTGACGGCGTGGCCGTCGTCGAGCCGGTCCACCCCCTTGGCCCGGGCGACGTCGAGCAGCACGCCGCGCGAGACGATGTGCCCGACCTTCTCGACGCCGTGGAAGGTCGCACGGCCGTGAGCGGTGATCGAGTCAGCCGGGCGGCCGTTGTAGAGCTTGCCGCTGTGCGACACGTGGGAGAGCCCGTCCCAGTGGGTGCCGGCCTGCAGGCCCATGGTCACGATGTCGTCGCTGGTCGCCACGGTCCCCGGGCCGAACAACTCCACGTTGATCGCGACCATGGTGTGCAGGGGGTTGACCCTGCCGGGGATCACGCCCGTCTGCACGCCGTCCTGTTGCAGCGGCAGAGCCAGCGGGACGCGACGGCCGCGGGTGACGGCCGCGGCGGCCTCCCGTACGACAGCATCGGTGATGAGGTTGAGCGTGCCGATCTCGTCCCCGTCGCCCCAACGTCCCCAATTGTTGACCCGTTTGGCCAGCTCGAAGAACTCGGACGGCAGCGGCATGGGTGTCCTCCCGGATCGCGACCTGTGCGGCTCGGCGTCGGCTTCGTCGGCGGGGCTTGTGCTCGGGCCCGCGCTGCCCAAAAATCTAACGGACCGTCAGAAAGCGCGGGAAGGGGTCTCGCCGTGGGGAACTTCTTGGCAGGCAAGGTGGTCGCCGTCACCGGAGCCGGGCGGGGCATCGGAAGGGCGGTCGCCCTGGCCTGCGCGACGGAAGGGGCCAAGGTCGTCGTGAACGACTACGGCGTGTCCATCGCAGGGGAGAAGCCGACGAGCGAGGTCGCCACCGCCGTGGTGAAGGAGATCGAAGCGGCCGGCGGAGAGGCGACCGCCGTCGCGGACGACGTGTCGACGATGACGGGCGGACAGCGCATCGTGGACACCGCTCTCGCCCGCTACGGACGCCTCGACGGAGTCGTCTGCGGCGCCGGCATCCTCCGCGAGCGCATGATCTTCAACATGACCGAGGAGGAGTGGGACCCGGTCGTCGCCACCCACCTGAAGGGCACCTTCACCGTCTTCCGCGCCGCCTCGAGCGTGATGCGCCGGCAAGGCACCGGCACCCTCATCGGCTTCACCAGCGGCAACCACCAGGGCAGCGTGGCCCAGGCCAACTACGCCGCAGCCAAGGGCGGGGTGATCTCCCTCGTCCGCAGCGCCGCCCTGGGCCTGCACAAATACGGTGTCACCGCCAACTGCGTGGCACCTGTGGCCCGCACCAGGATGTCCGCCAACGTTCCCCTGGAGCTCAAGGAGATCGGCGAACCGGAGGACGTGGCCGCCCTCGTCGTCTATCTGCTCAGCGAGCGCGCCCGCGCCGTGGGCATCACCGGGCAGGTCTACACCGTGGCCGGCCCCAAGATCGCGGTGTGGGCCCAGCCACGCGAACTGCGCGCCGCCTACGCCGAAGGCTCGTGGACCCCCGAGCGCATCGCCGACCTCCTTCCCGGGACCGTCGGCACCGACCCCATGCCGATGCTCGACCGGCTCCAGGCCATGGCCGAAGCGGCCGCCACGGGGCAACGCCCCAACACGTGACACCCGGCGGCCGGCGAGGGGAGAGGCGTACGGCATGGACTTCGCATTCGGACCACACGACGAGGCGCTGCGCCGGGAGGCGCGGGCCTGGCTGGCAGCGCACCTCACGGGCGACCCGCCCGGTCCCACCGGACGCGCCTGGGAACGCGAGCTGGGCACCGGCGGCTGGATCGGCCTCGGCTGGAACCGCGCCCGCGGTACCTACGGCAACCGCACCGCCACCCTGACCGGCCAGGTCGTCTGGGCCGAGGAGTACGCACGCGCCCAAGCCCCGCCCCGCCTCGGGCACCTCGGCGAGAACCTCCTGGCCCCCGCGCTCCTCGCCCACGGCGACGACGCGCAGTGCGCCCGCTTCCTCCCCGCCATCGCCCGCGGCGAGGAACTCTGGTGCCAGGGCTACAGCGAACCCGGTGCCGGCTCCGACCTCGCCGCCCTGCGCACCGCCGCCGTACGCGCCGACGGCGGCCGCACCTACCGCATCAGCGGTCAGAAGATCTGGACCTCCCTCGCCCACGAGGCCGACTGGTGCTTCGTCCTGGCCCGCACCACCGAGGGCTCACGACGCCATCACGGACTCTCCTTTCTTCTCGTACCGATGGACCAGCCCGGCCGGATCGAGGTCCGCCCGATCCGGCAGCTGACGGGAGCCGCCGACTTCAACGAGGTGTTCTTCGACGGCGCCACGGCCCGGGCCGAGCACCTCGTCGGCGGCGAGGGCAACGGCTGGCGCGTCGCCATGGCCCTCCTGGCGCGGGAGCGGGGCGTGTCCACCCTCGTCCAGCAGATCGGCTTCGCCGCGGAGCTGGCGCAGGTGCTCGGCCTCGCGATGGAGACCGGTGCCGCAGAGGAGCCGGTGGTACGGGACCGGCTCGTACGGCAGTGGGCCGACCTGCAGGTCATGCGCTGGAACGCCCTGCGGACCCTGGGGGCCGCGGACGACCCCGGGGCGCCCAGCGTCTCCAAGCTGCTGTGGGGCGGCTGGCACAAGCGGCTCGGTGAACTGGCGATGCGGGTGCGGGGCGCGCCCGCCGCCCTGGGACCGGACGACTGGCACGCCGACAGCCCGTACCGGCTGGACGCACTGCAACGCCTGTTCCTCTTCAGCCGAGCCGACACCATCTACGGCGGCTCGGACGAGATCCAGCGCAACATCATCGCCGAGCGCGTACTCGGCCTGCCGAAGGAGACCCGGCCATGACGGCGTACGGGCACTGGATCGCCGGCGCCTGGCGCGCGCCGGAAAAGGGGCACTATCCAGTTGTCAATCCGGCGACCGAAGAGGTCGTCGGGGAGGCCCCGGAGTCGACTCCCGCCGAAGTGGCCGACGCCGTGGCCGCCGCGCGGGCCGCGCAGGACGGCTGGTCACGTACGAGGCCGCGCGAGCGCGCGGCCGTGCTGGACCGGATCGCTGATCTCCTCACCGAGCGAAGGGGGGAGCTCCTGCCCCTTCTCCAGGCCGAGACCGGAGCGACGACGCGCGTCGCCTCGGCCTTGCAACTGCCCACCGCGGCGGACCGCTTCCGGCGCTACGCGCGCGGCGCGACGGAGCCGGACGTCGTCCCGCTCGCGCCACGGCCCGTCGAGGCGAGCCCGCTCGCACCGGGCGGCCTGATCGGCGCCGCCGCGGTCCGGCGTCCCGTGGGGGTCGTCGGCTGCATCACCTCCTACAACTTCCCGGTCGTCAATCTCGCGGGCAAGGTCGCGCCCGCCCTGGCCATGGGCAACACGGTCGTCGCGAAGCCGGCGCCGCAGGACCCGCTCTGCTGCCTCGAGCTGGGTCCGCTCTTCCGCGAGGCCGGACTTCCCGACGGGGCGTTCAACGTCGTCACCGGATCGGGCCCCGGCGCCGGCGAGGCCCTCGTGGCCCACCCGGACGTCGACATGATCAGCTTCACCGGCTCCACCACCGTGGGAAAGAAGATCGCCGAAACCGCGGGGAGGTCGATGAAGCGCACCCTGATGGAACTGGGAGGCAAGGGCGCGGCCATCGTCCTGGAGGACGCCGACGACAAGACGATCAAGTCGGCGATCGGGGCGGTCGGTTCGGTCTGGTCCTTCCACAGCGGGCAGATCTGCACGGCACCGACCCGCGTGCTCGTCCACCGATCGCTGTACGAGCAGGTCGTCACCGGGCTCAAACGCTACGCCGAGTCAATGATCGTCGGGGACCCTGTGGATAACTCCACGATCGTCGGACCCGTGATCTCCGCCGCCCACCGCGACCGCGTCGAGGCCCACGTCGCCCAAGCCCGGAGCCAAGGTGCCCGCATCGTCACCGGCGGCACCCGCCCCCGCGTCACGCCGGGTTTCTACGTGGCCCCGACCCTCATCGCCGACGTGAGCCCGACCATGACCGTCGCGCGCGAGGAGCTCTTCGGCCCCGTCGTCGTCGCGATCCCCTTCGACACCGAGGACGAGGCGGTTCGTATCGCCAACGGCACCCCCTACGGCCTCCACGACTACGTCTTCGGCGTGGACACCGGCCGTGCCTGGGCCCTCGCGGCCCGGCTGCGCAGCGGAAACGTCGGCATCAACACCGTCCAGCGGCACCCCGAGACACCGTTCGGCGGTTTCAAGGAGAGCGGGATCGGCCGCGACGGCGGATCCTTCGCCCTCCACGCGTACAGCGAACTGCAGTCGCTCGTCTGGACTTCCTGACCCACACATCCCAGTGGACGCGGTAGACCCCGTGGACCCCCGTGGACCCACAGAACTCCGCCGCCCATCCGCCCACCAGCTCGTCGCCGGAGAGGACAACCACCCATGCGAGGCGTCATCTTCGACGGCAAGCGGCCCCACGTCGTGGACGACCTGGAGGTCCGGGCGCCCGGACCGGCCGAGGTCCTCGTCGCCGTCGCCGCCGCCGGCCTCTGCCACAGCGACCTCTCGGTCATCGACGGCACCATTCCCCACCCCGTCCCCGTGGTCCTCGGTCACGAGGGTGCGGGTGTGGTCGAAGCAGTCGGCCCGGGCGTCACTCGCCTCGTACCCGGCGACCACGTCGCACTGTCCACCCTCGCGAGCTGCGGTGCCTGCCCCGACTGTGCCCGGGGCAGGCCGACCATGTGCCGCGCGGCCGTCGGCAGGCCCGGCAGACCCTTCTCCCGCCGCGGAGAGGCGCTGTTCGGCTTCGCCTCCACCTCGGTCTTCGCCGAGCGGACCGTCGTCAAGGCCGTCCAGGCGGTCAAGATCCCGGGCGGTGTTCCGCTGACCTCGGCGGCCCTCATCGGCTGCGGCGTCCTCACCGGCATCGGCGCGGTCCTCCACCGCGCCAAGGTGGGACAGGGTGAATCCGTCCTCGTCATCGGCGCGGGCGGAGTGGGGCTCAACGTCCTGCAGGGCGCACGGCTCGCCGGGGCGTCCACCCGCATCGCCGTGGACGCGAATCCGGCCAAGGAGCCGACGGCGCGCCTTTTCGGCGCGACCCACTTCGTCCACGCTTCCGCCGGGCGCGACGTCGCCTCCGCCGTACGGGAGATCGTTCCGCCGGGAGTCGACCACGCCTTCGAGCTGTCTCTTATACACA
>KL569440.1:12629-13596 GCA_000715685.1 Streptomyces lilacinus | reverse complement strand
CCCGCCTCATCCGGCAGGCGGTCGACCTGCTCGGCCGACACGGCCAGGCGGTGCTGCTCGGCGTGCCCGCCGCCGGTGCTGAAGCGTCGTTCCTCGTCTCGTCCATGTATTTGGACAAGGCCATCCTGGGCTGCCGCTACGGCTCCTCCCGCCCGCAGCACGACATCGCGCTCTACGCCCGGCTGTACGAGGAGGGGCGGCTGATGCTCGACGAACTGGTCACCACGGTCTATCCGATCGGGGATTTCGAGCGCGCCATGAACGACATGAACAACCGTACGGTGGCGCGCGGCGTCCTCTCGTTCGATCGATGACCTCGGTCCGCCCTCTCATGTGATCCCTGCCGAAGGGCTTGCGCGGTCCGCTGCCCGAGTGTGGGGTTGGCTCGAGTCTCCTGCGGCTCGTGTTTCCCACCGGTCGGCCGGACCCTGATTCGGACCAACAGGGACCAATTGGTAAGAATGGTTCGCCTGGGTGGTCGGCGCCGTGCGGAACGGAACCTCTCGGCCTCTGGGGGAATCATTCTTGGTGAGAGGGGCTGACATGACACAGAAGGCTGAGCCGCACGCGAGAGCGGACGAGGCGACGGACTCCACGTCCGAGCCGTGCTGTGGCGCGCCGCACAGCACGACGCGCGACGACGGCTTCGGCGCCGCGTTCTGTGCCTCGATGGCCGCGCTCTGCGCGGAAGTGGTCATCGCCGGAACGATCGGCGTGTTCGTCCTCCTCTCGCGCGAGCACGACGGAATTCCCAAAAGCATCCCCATTGCCGCCGCCGTGGCCCTGGGCGCCCTGCTCCTGACCGTGCTGATCAGCGGCTTCGTCACCGCCGCCACTGTGATGCCCACCCTCGCCCTGGGCCGCCGCGCGGCGCGCGCACGGGGACGGGACGAGAGCGCCCTGTGGACCGCGGGCGCCGTACCCGTGGTCGCGGCCGCGGCTGTGATCGTCTTCGGCGGCGTGGCCG
>KL569440.1:10401-12375 GCA_000715685.1 Streptomyces lilacinus | reverse complement strand
ATGTGTATAAGAGACAGCCTCTCGCTCGCGGAACCGCTGCACTACGCGATCTGGTGGGGCTCCCTCACCGCCGCCCTGCTGCCCGCGGCGCTGGCCGCACGGGCCGCGGTCCGCCGGGTGCGCGAGGGACGCACCGGCAGCGTCGCCCGCAAGGTGACTCGCCACGGCCTGCTGGCCTGGCTCGCGATCGGCGCGGTGGGCGCCGGGGCGTACGCTGCGGGCCTGGTGAGCGTCTACGAGCCGCCGCGCCTGACCCGCTCGGACCTCGCCGGCACCTGGACGGACGGCCGTGGCGGCACGGTCAAGCTCGCCTCGGACGGCATGGCCGTCGCCGACGGGCTCGACAACTTCACCTGGGACGGCACGGGCAAGGACAAGCCCAAGGACTGCGACGGCTCCGGCACCTGGACCCCGGTCAAGGACGGCGGTCGGGTGCAGGGCGTCTCCCTGCGGATAAGCGTCTGCGAGCTCGCCCGGGACTGGAGCGTCATCGGTACGGAGAAGGAACCGCGGATCTTCCACGAGATCGGCAAGCCCGGCTCCGGCAAGCGCTACGTGCTGACCAAGGTGGGCAAGCGCAAGGACAAGGGGCACAACAGGGGCCACCACTGACTCAAGGGGCGCCGTTAAAGGGCTTCACGGGGCATCGCTAAAGAGCCACCTTCAGCCCTCGTACGTCCCGAAGGCGTCGAAGGTGCCGAACGCACCCCGGTGGAAGAGCAGGGGACCGGCCCCGGCCGCGGTCTCGTCCGCCCCGAGGGCCTCTACGTGTCCCACGACGACCAGGTGGTCGCCGGCCGTGTGGACGGCGTGGACCGTGCAGTCGACCCAGGCGGGTACGTCCCGCAGCCTCGGCGAACCCGTCACCGGAGCCGGTTCGTAGGGCACCCCGGCGAACTTGTCGACAGTTAGCGAGCCGCTGATCGCGAAACCTCGACAGAGCGTTCCCTGCCCGGATCCCAGGACATTGACGCAGAACACCCCGGCGCGCGCGATGCGGGGCCAGGTCGTGGAGGTGCGGCCGACCATGAAGACGACCAGCGGAGGGTCGAGGGACAGCGAGGAGAAGGACTGGCAGGCGAATCCGGCAGGCGGCTCCCCGTCCGCCCCGGGCGCGGTGATCACGGTGACACCGCTGGCGAAATGGCCGAGCACGGAACGGAATTCACTGGGCGGAGGCGGAGGCCGCTCGTCCGCCCGGACGGCCCTCAGCGCCGGGCGGGAACGCGGGGCGAGGTGCGGGGCGGCGGCCGGGGCGGGGGTTCCCGCCGACCGCAGATAGCGCATGGCGACGGCCGCCATACCGGCGTGTCCCATCATGCGCCCCATTGAATCCGATGCCGCATGAGATCGGTAGGCTCCCGACCGGTCCGGAGCCCGTCGCGCCGTCAGCGCCCACGGAAGAGGGGGCCGCGGCGCTGCAGGAAGGCGGCGATGCCCTCCGAGGCGTCCGCCGACGCGGAGTTGATCTCCTGCGCCGCCGCCTCGGCGGCGAAGGCTGCCGCGCGATCGACGTCGAGAGAGGCGTTGACCAACTGCTTCGTGAGGGCCAGGGCGCGGGTCGGCCCCATGGCCAGCCGGCCGGCCCAGGCCCTGGCCGTCTCGGCGAGCTCTGCGTCGGCCACCACGCGGTTGACGAGGCCGAGACGCTCCGCGTCGGCGGCGGAGAGCGCGTCGCCGAAGAACATCAGCTCCTTCGCCCTCTGAGGCCCGACCAGCCGGGGCAGGAGATACGCCCCGCCGCCGTCGGGCACCAGGCCGCGGCGCACGAACACCTCGATGAACCGCGCGCTTTCGGCCGCCAGGAGCAGATCGCAGGCCAGTGCGAGATGGGCGCCGAGCCCGGCGGCCGTGCCGTTCACCGCGGCGATCACGGGCTTCTCGCAGTCCAGGACGGCTCCGACCAGCCGCTGCGCCCCGTCGCGGATCATGCGGGCGACATCGCCCGGCACACGCTCTGTCTCTTATACACAT
>KL569440.1:7663-10172 GCA_000715685.1 Streptomyces lilacinus | reverse complement strand
AGATGTGTATAAGAGACAGGGTCGGCGCCCGCGCAGAACGCCGCGCCCGCGCCGGTGATCACCACGGCTCGCACGGCCGGGTCGGCCGAGGCCCGGCGAAAGTGCGAGATCAGGATTTCGCGCTGGTCAGGGGCTATGGCATTGAGGACGTGGGGCCGGTTGAGGGTGAGGTGCGCGACCCCGTTGTCAGTGGTGTGGAGTACCAATGACTCAGCGGATTCGGTGGACGCGACGGACCCGTCCGGTTCGTCGTGTCCACCGGGCCGGCCGGAGGTCTCACGGGGGGAGAGATTCATGGGGGAGCTCCTTGTTCTGCGGGTGGCCGGACCCGTTCCCGCCCTGTCTCTTATACACCAGCGGCAGAAGGCGAGGGCGTCCAGGGCCACGGCGCCCTGGCCGCGCTCCAGCACCACCAGGGGGTTGATGTCCAGCTCGGCGATGCCGTCGCCGAGTTCGAGGGCCATGCGCTGGACGCGCAGGACGGTCTCCACGAGGGCGTCCACGTCGGCCGGGGGAGCCCCCCGGACGCCGCCGAGCAGGGCGTGTCCGCGCAGTTCGTCGAGCATCGCCCGGGCGTGGTCCTCGCCGAACGGCGGTACGCGCACGGCGGTGTCGTCGAGGACCTCCATCAGCACGCCGCCCAGTCCCACGGTGACCGTGGGCCCGAAGAGGCTGTCGTGCGTGATGCCGGCCGCCATCTCGATGCCTCGGCCGACGAGTTGGCAGACGAGGATGCCGTCCAGCGGCAGTCCTTCGCAGCGGGCGATGTCGGTCAGTTCCCGGTACGTGTCGCGCACTTGGCTCGCGGAGGTCAGGCCCAGCCGGACCAGGCCCAGTTCCGACTTGTGGGCGAGGCGGGGGCCGGAGGCCTTCATGACCACCGGGTAGCCGACCTGGCCGGCGGCCCGTACGGCCGCGGCGGCGCTGGTCACCAGCTGTTCGCGGGGTACGCGTATGCCGTACGCGCGCAGGAGCTGCTTCGCGGCGTGCTCGCTGAGCTGCTCGCCCGGGCGCAGCAGTGCCTGGGCCTTGCGGGCGGAGGGGGAGAGAGACCTCGGCGCGTCCTCGAAGGGCGAGCGATAGCCGCTGGTGAAGCGGTGGTGGTCGAGGTAGGCGCGGATCGCGGTGACGCAGTTGGCGAAGGTGCGGAAGGTGGCCACGCGCGAGGAGCCGAGGAGGGTTTCGCGATAGGCGTCCTCGGTGCCGACGGGCGAGCCCCAGACCACGCAGACCAGCTTGTCGGTCTTTTCCGCCGCTTCCACGAGGTCGCGGGCGAGCCGGTCGCTGAGGGGCGGGAAGGGGCCGGTGATCGGGCAGACGAGGACGCCGATGGCCGGGTCGGCGAGCACCGCGTCGAGGATCTTGCTGCCGCGCCAGTCGCCGACGGGGTGGCCCCCGTTGTCGATGGGGTTGGCGACGCTCAGGTACTCGGGTATCCACTGGTGCAGCTCGTCCTGCTTGCCGGTGGAGAGCACAGGGAGCTCGAGGCCGGCGGCGGTGGCGAGGTCGGCGAAGTGGGCGCCGGTGCCCCCGGAGATCGAATAGACGGCGACGCCGGAGGCCCGGGGCGGGCGGGCGCGGGCGAGCAGGGCCGCGGTGTCCTGGAGCTCGTCCAGGCCGTTCACGCGGATCACGCCGAACTGCCGCATGGCCGCGTCCACGACGTCGTCCGCGCCGGTCAGCTTGCCGGTGTGGGAGGCGGCGGTACGGGCGCCGGTCTCGGTCCTGCCCACCTTGACCATGACCACCGGCACGTTGTGGCGGGCGGCACGGTCGGCGGCGAGCAGGAAGGCGCGGCCGTCCTTGAGCCCTTCCACATAGGCGGCGATGGCACCGACCTCCGGCCGGGTGGCGAAGTAGGAGATGAAGTCGGCGCACTCCAGGTCCGCCTCGTTGCCGGTGGGCGCCCAGTGCGAGAGCCGGATGCCCAGCTCCTGAAGAGCGAAGACGGGCCGGCCCTGGTGGCCTGACTGGGTGATCAGGGCGATGGCGGGGCCGTCGAGGTCGTCGCGGAAGCGCTCGAAGGCGTTGAGGTTGGTGTTCGGGCCGAGCAGCCGGACGCCGGCGTCGCGGGCGGCGGAGGCGAGCCGGGCCTGGGCCGCGGCGCCCTCGGCGCCGGTTTCGGCGAAGCCGGAGGCGAAGACGACGGCGAAGCCGATCCGGCGGTCGGCGAGCTCCTCGAGGACGGGTGCCGGGTCGCCGACGAGGAGGACGGCGAGGTCGACCCGTTCGGGCAGGTCACGGACGGAGGGGAGGCAGGGGAGGCCGAATACGGTCGTGCGGGTGGGGTGCACGGGGTGGACGCGGGCGCCGACGCGCTGCGCCCAGGTGATGAGTTGGCGGGTGATTCCGGTGTTGGGGCGGCCCTCGGTCTCCGAGGCGCCGATCACGGCGACGGATTCCGGCCGGAAGAGCCGGTCGAGGTCGGGGACGTCGGAGGCCAGGGGGCGGCCGCTGACGTCCACGTCCTCGGCGGTGTCGGTGGCCGTGCTGTGGACCTGTCTCTTAT
>KL569440.1:6622-7421 GCA_000715685.1 Streptomyces lilacinus | reverse complement strand
GAGATGTGTATAAGAGACAGTCGCAGGCCACGACGCGGGCGGGACGGGAGGTGGTCGTGAGGGTGCCGTGCGTCGATCCGAGCATGGTTCTCGCCCACTCCTGCTCAGTGCCGAATAAGCTGACGTAGAGTCAGATTAGCGATCTGACAAGCCATCAGGAACGGGGTGTGCGGACCGGAACGATCGAAACCGCAGGGGAAGGGGTCGGGCTCTTGGGCGGATCGACCAACATCAACGGGCCGGGTGGACCGGTCGGACGGGGCGGGCCGGTGCGGTGCGATGTGCCGGACATCGACGACTTCACGCGCCCCTACTGGGACGCCGCTGCCGAGGGGCGACTGCTGATACGCCGCTGCCGCGCCCCCGGGTGCGGAAGGGCGCATCACTACCCGCGCGAGTTCTGTCCCTTCTGCTGGAGCACCGAAGTGGTCTGGGAGGAGGCGAGCGGCCGTGCGGCGCTCTACACGTGGTCCGTGGTCCACAGGAACGACCTCGCCCCCTTCGGCTCCCGCCTTCCGTACACCGCGGCCGTGGTGGACCTCGAGGAAGGGCCGCGGATGATGACGGAAGTGGTCGATTGTCCCGAGGGTGAGCTGCGGATCGGCATGAGGCTTCGGGTGGCCTTCAGGCGCGACGGCGACGACCTGCCGGCGGTCCCGGTGTTCCGGCCGGCGCCGGACGGCGGGTAGCGGCGAAGGGCCACGCCCGCTGCCGTCGTCAGTCGCGGCCGAGGATCACGGTGCCCGACGAGCAGAACCAGCCGCCCGTACCCGACGCGACGGCGAGACGTGGTGGGGCG
>KL569440.1:4652-6408 GCA_000715685.1 Streptomyces lilacinus | reverse complement strand
GTGTTGACGGGCAGCCCGCCGCCGATCGTCAGCCTGCCGCCCGCCGCGAACGCGCCGCCCTCGCCCTTGGCGCAGAAGTCCAAGTCCTCCAGCGTCACCAGGGTCATGTACGTGAAAGCGTCGTACAGCTCCGCGACGTCGATGTCCCCCGGAGTCACCCCTGCCTGCTCGAAGGCCGTCCGGCCCGAGACGGCCGCGGGGGAGACGGTGAAGTCGTCCCATTCCGACATCGTCGTGTGGGAGACGGCGGTCCCGGCGCCCAGGACCCACACCGGCGGCTTCGCCGCGTCCGCCACGTAGTCCTCGGCGGCCAGGAGGACGGCGCAGCCGCCGTCGGAGCGTATGCAGCAGTGGAGGGTGGTGAAGGGGTCGGCGATCATCCGGCCGCCGAGGACGTCGTCGACGGTGATGGGTGTGCGGTGCAGGGCGTGGGGATTGTGGGCGGCGTTGGCGCGGGTTTGAACGGCGATGTCCGCCAACTGCTCGAGCGTGGTGCCGTACTCGTGCATGTGGCGGCGGGCCGCCATCGCGTACTTGGCGATGAGGGTGTGGCCGTACGGGACCTCGAACTGGGCGGGGCCGCGGGCGCCGAAGGACAGGTCGGAGGTGCGCCGCCCGGTCCTGATGTCGGCGCGGGCGGTGGAGCCGTAGACCAGCAGCACGGCGTTGACGCGTCCCTGGGCGATGGCGTCGGCCGCGTGGGCGGCCATGACCTCCCAGGTCGCGCCGCCGACGGAGGTGGAGTCCACCCAGCGGGGCCGCAGCCCGAGGTACTCCGCCACGTCCACGGGGGCGAGCGTGCCGAGGCCGGCGGAGGCGAAGCCGTCGATCAGGGATCTGTCGAGGCCGGAGTCGTGGAGGGCGCGGCGGGCGGCCTGGGCGTGCAGGGCGTAGGGGGTGACCGTGTCGAGACGGCCGCAGTCGGACAGGGCGACACCGACGACAGCGGCCTTGCGCTTCCCTGGGGCCATGGACCTGACGGTACATCAGCTCAACCACTAACATGACGCCCCGTCAGACACTCTGAAGGGGGTGCTGCCGATGGACGCCGCGCTCAGCGACGAACAGCGACAGATCCGGAGCACGTTGCGCGAGCTGCTCGCCAAGCGCTCCGGCATCGACGAGGTCAGGGCGGCGGTGCTGACCCCCGCCGGCTACGACGAAGAGCTGTGGCAGGAGCTCGGCCGGCGGCCGGGCCTGCCCGGCCTGGCCGTCGAGCGGCGGTACGGGGGAGCGGGATGCGGGCTCGTGGAGCTGACCCTGGCCTGCGAGGAGGCGGGAAGGGCGCTGCTGCCGTCGCCCCTGGTGACCACCGCCGCGCTCGTCGCCCCCCTGGTGGCCGCGGCGGGCACGCGGGAGCAGCGCGACGACCTGTTGCCGCGCCTCGCCTCCGGTGAGCTGACCGGGACGCTCGTCGTGCCGCGCGGCACGCTGACGGCCGCGCTCGGTCTGAGCGAGCGGCCGGGCGCGGACTGGGCCGGCGCCGGCCGGGCCGGTGGTGTACAGGCCCGGCGGACCGTCGACGGTTGGCGGCTCTACGGCGACGCCCCGCAGGTCTTGCACGGGCACGGCGCGAACCTGCTGCTGGTCGCCGCGCACACGGGAGGCTACGTACGAAGCCGGATCATGCTCTTCGTCGTACGGCCGGAAGCGGCGGCCGGAGTGCGGCGCACCCGGCTGACCGCGCTGGACGAGACGCGCGCCCAGGCCCGCGTCGAGCTCCGCCACACGGAGGCGGAGCCGCTCGGCCCGCCCG
>KL569440.1:1014-4367 GCA_000715685.1 Streptomyces lilacinus | reverse complement strand
GATGTGTATAAGAGACAGGCGCTGCGGACCGGGTGCTGGAGCGAACGGTGGAGTACGCGCGC
Source organism: Streptomyces lilacinus (assembly GCA_000715685.1). GTDB lineage: Bacteria > Actinomycetota > Actinomycetes > Streptomycetales > Streptomycetaceae > Streptomyces > Streptomyces lilacinus. The sequence goes on along the minus strand of KL569440.1, from coordinate 4,305 downwards.
GTGCGGGAGCAGTTCGGTAGACCTATTGGTTCGTTCCAGGCCGTCAAACATCGCCTGGCGGACTTGTACGTGGCCGTGCGGGCCGCCCGGTCCGCCGTCTCGTACGCGGCATGGTCGGGACGGGCGGCCGTCGGCGGGCTGGCGCTCGCCCAGGCGCTGGAGACGGCCCGGACCGTCGCCGGCGAGGCGATTCAGCTGCACGGCGGCATCGGGGTGACCTGGGAGCACGAGGTGCAGCTGTACTTCAAGCGGGCGGCGTCGGACGAGCTGCTGTTCGGCCCCGTCCACCGGTTGCGGGATCGTGCGGCGGAGGCGGCCGGGCTGTTTGACGCCCGGGTCGGGCGGGAAGCGGTGGTGCTGTGATGGCCGCTGTCGAACGCCTGGTGCAGCGGGTCTCCTCGACCCGGACGTTCGCGAAGGTCGCGCCGCATGTCGTTCCGGCCCTCGATCGGGCCGTTCATCGACTGACGGGCGGCAAGGTGCTGCTGAGCACGCGCATGCTGCCCAGCTGCCTCCTGACGTCGACCGGCGCGAAGAGCGGTCTGCCCCGGAGGACACCCCTCGCGTGCATGCCGCTGCGGGGCACTGGCGACGCGGGAGGCGCCGGCCCCAAGGATGACGCAGGCCTCAAGGATGCCGCCGGCCCCAGGAACGGCATCGGCGGAACCGACCTCAAGGGCGCCGCGGAGAGTGCCTGGGTGCTGATCGGCAGCAACTTCGGCCGCCCCGGCCATCCCGCCTGGACGGCCAATCTGCTGGCGCACCCGGACGCGGAGATCAGCTGGCGGGGACGGGACGTCGCCGTGCGGGCGCGGCTGCTGCGCGGGGCGGAACGGGAGGCCGTATGGGCGGCCGTGGTGCGGTTCTGGCCTCCGTACGCGCGCTACCAGGCGCGGGTGGAGAGGGAGATCCGGCTCTTCAGGCTGGAGCGACGCTCGGACCGGACGCGCGAGGGCGACGGCGGGCGGGGAACCTGAGCGGGAAACGCCTCACGAGGCGGGTGAACCCCCGCATCGCGTCGCGGCGGGCCGCCCGGGCCGAGCCCGGCCGGTCCGCCGCCGCATGACAGGACGCGCGGGGGGACGGGTGGTGCGGCGCCGCCGCGCCGTGGCGTTGCTTCGTGTTACTTCGTCGGCTTCTTGCCGGTGATGCCCAGGTGCACCAGGAGCGCGAGGTTCGGCTTGAGCTCGGCCTGCTTCACGCCCCAGCTCTGGAAGCCCTTCTGGTGCGAGGCCACCGCCGCGAGCATGGCGACGAGGGAGCCGGCCACCGCCGCCGGATTCACGTCCTTGTCCACCTTGTTCTTGGACTGGAGCTCCTTGACGGAGTCCGTGAGGGAGTTGGTGACGGCATTGAGGATCTTCATGCGGATCTTGTAAAACCGCTTGTCGCCCTCGGCCGCCCCCAGGTCGACGACGCGCAGGATCGCGTCGTGTTTGCGCCAGAAACCGAGAAATCCGTCGACCAGTTCTTCGGCGGCCTGCCAGCCGGACTTGCCGACCCAGGAGCGTCCGGCGACCAGCTCCGTCAGATCCGCGCCTTCCTTCGCCATTTCCTCGGCGATTTCGAGGACGGCGCCCTCGACGTCCGGGAAGTACTGGTAGAAGGTCGCGGGCGAGGTGCCGGCCCGGCGGGCCACATCGATGACCTTGACATCGCGGTACGGCGATGAGCTGAGCATTTCGCTGAGGCAGTCGAGCAGCTTCTGCCGCGTCGCCTGGCCGCGTCGACCGGCCACGCGGCCGTCGACGGTGCGTACTTGTCCTGTCATGCCGTCAGCTTACCGAGGGGTGATCGGAGCGCGATTCGGCCGCATGCAAATGGGGGCGGGGGTGTGTGATGGTGTGTAAGTGCAGGTCAGATGGGGTGTGAGGGGGTGAGAAGAGAGATGAAGCGGATTGGCCCGTACCGGTGAATTGTCCTATCAACAAGCTGTGGACAATGCCGTGCGCGACACCCCTTCCGCCGGTTATCCACAGGCCGCGCGAGATCCGTGATCTGCCTCTACCGTGGCAGCGAGAACACACCGAGTAACGGATGCCTCGCCCGCCGCGCGGAAGGAGCCGGACATGAGCGCCGTCACGGACGGATTCCCGGAAGGCACCCCCTGCTGGGCGGACGCCATGCTGCCCGACGTCGAAGCGGGCAAGCGCTTCTACGGTGCACTCTTCGACTGGACCTTCGAGGACAGCGGGGGTGAATACGGGCACTACACCCAGGCGTTCCACGACGGGAAGAATGTCGCGGCCCTCGCGCCCAAGCCGGACGGCCGGATGCCGACAGCCTGGTCCGTGTATTTCGCCACCGCCGACGCCGCGGCCACGGCCGACAAGGTCCGGGCAGCCGGCGGGCAGGTCGTCATGGGTCCGATGCCCGTCGGCCCGTTCGGAACGATGCTCATGGCCGCCGACCCCGGCGGAGCCGTCTTCGGCGTCTGGCAGGCGGGCAGCCACAAGGGCTTCGGGAAGCGCGGCGAGCCGGGCTCCTACGGCTGGACCGAGGTGTGGACCTGGGACGCCGCCGGGGTCGACCCCTTCTACGAGTCCGTCTTCGGCTTCACCACCCTCGACGTGAGCGAGGAGGCCGGCACCGAGTTCGCCATCTGGACCCCCGCCGGGGCGCCGGGCGCACCGGAGAAGGCGGTCGGGGGGCGGGCCGCCATGGACGACAGGTTCCCCCGCGAGATGCCCGCCCACTTCCTCGTCTACTTCGTGGTCGGCGACTGCGACGCCGCCGTCGCCGACGCGCTGCGGCTGCGCGGCCGGGTCCGAAGAGAGCCCCAGGACACTCCCTACGGGCGGTTCGCGGTGCTCACCGACGATCAAGGGGCCGACTTCGCCGTCATCGACCTCTCGCAGCCCGAGCGGGGGTAGCCGGCGGGCGCGGCGAGCCGGTCGGGAAGGGCCGCCTCCGCCCGTGGCGGCATATGGCCCCATATGGCGGAGACACGGCGAAGCGTGCCCCGGGTTCGCAACCGGGGCCTTCGCCAGGAAGAATCAGGGTGCGTACCCCGGGATAATTTTTCGCGGTGAGACGCTGCACGGGGCTGAAACCCTTCAAGCCCCCACGGGGAGGTGGCAGGTCAGTGGTGGAGCAGCTTACGCAGCACGACCCGAGACGGATCGGCCCGTTCGAGGTGCTCGGCCGACTCGGTGCCGGCGGCATGGGGCTGGTCTATCTCGCCCGCTCGGCATCCGGCCGGCGGGTGGCGATCAAGACGGTGCGCACGGAGCTCGCGGAGGACCAGCTCTTCCGTGTCCGCTTCACCCGTGAGGCTGTCTCTTATACACA
>KL569440.1:0-698 GCA_000715685.1 Streptomyces lilacinus | reverse complement strand
ATGTGTATAAGAGACAGCCCCGCGCCCTCGCTCGAGGAGATCGTCACCGAGTGCGGGCCCCTCCCGGCCCAGGCCGTGCGCTGGCTCGCCGCCGGCGTCGCGGAGGCGCTCCAGTCGATCCACGGGGCCGGCCTCGTCCACCGCGACCTGAAGCCGTCGAACGTCCTCGTGGTGGAGGACGGGCCGCGTGTCATCGACTTCGGTATCGCCTCCGGGGTGTCCAACACGCGGCTGACCATGACCAACGTCGCCGTCGGCACGCCCGCGTACATGTCACCCGAGCAGGCGCGGGACTCCCGGAGCGTCACCGGGGCCAGCGACATCTTCTCCCTGGGCTCGACGCTGGTCTTCGCCGCGACCGGGCACGCGCCCTTCCACGGCGCGAACCCCGTCGAGACCGTCTTCATGCTGCTCCGAGAGGGGCCCGACCTCAGCGGGCTGCCGGACGAGCTGCGGCCCCTGATCGACTCCTGCATGCAGATGGCCGCCGAGAACCGGCCGAGCCCCGCCGACCTGCAGTCGCAGCTGGCCCCCCACCTCTTCGCCTCCGGCGGGGGCGACGACAGCGGCACGGCGTCGGCGTGGCTGCCCGACAACGCCGTCACCCTGATCGAGCAGCGTCGCGCCGGCCACCGGCCCGCCGCGAGCGGCACGGGCCGCGGCGCCGGCCGCGGCCGGGCCGGCGTCCCGCCCCGGCC
>KL569439.1:63679-66295 GCA_000715685.1 Streptomyces lilacinus | reverse complement strand
GATGTGTATAAGAGACAGGGTTTGGGGATCGGCTTCTTCGGGGCGGTGTCCTGGACGGCGAGGTGGACGGTGCTGCCGTTGATGACGACGTTGTTGCCGCCGGAAGCGGTGACGGGGACGTCCCTCGGGGTGCTTCGGCGCTCCTCGCGTGCCATTTTCAGGAGTTCCATCGCCCGCGCCGAGACCTTTGGAGGGGCATCGAATTCTTGCAGCAGCGCCCGCGCGAGTTCCGGCGACGGAAGTCTGTTTCCCCGGAGGGCTTCGAGGATGGAGATCCGGGAATATTGTGTCGCGTTGCTCAACTTGGTGCTCGTAGGAGTTCCTGCCGCGGTGTGGAGCTCCTGCAGCAGGTCCAAGAACGCGCGGCTCGCCGATTCCGGCGACGAATGCCAGGTGCTCATGTCGGCCCGCCTCACACCCGCGTGCCGGCGATGAAAGCGACCACATTCGCGTACGTCGTGGTCACGACCAGCTGAATGGACTCGCCGACCGCCAGCCCCTCCGTGTGGCCGATCCAGTACGCGGCCGCGCTGGAGACGAGCCAGGAGGCGCCGGCCAGCCAGCGGGGGCCGGCCTTGACCGTTAAAGTGATCTTCACGTGGGTGCTGCCTTTCGACGGTTGGGATTCGACACATGGGGCACGTCAAGCCGACGCGGCACGTACCGCGCGAGGCCCGGCCTGTCACCGCTGGACCCCGGTGCAACACCGGCTTGCGTGCCTCCATTTCAGCGCATGGTGACCTGTCAGGGAAGTCCTGCCGGCGCTTTGACGAATGTGCACGGAACGATCCGGGAGCGGTCGTGAAAGGGCGGCTGTAAGGCGCCGTCAACGAATGTCCAGAGCTGTAAAATCCTGTCCATCGCTGGAATATCCCGGAACGACCCCTAGATGTGACCAGTTGTCAGGCTGCCTACTAGAGGCACCCACGCACGACGTGGAACCCGCGAAGCCTTGTTCGATGGTTGGGATTCGACACGGCCACGGGAGCTCACAAGGGCCGCGCCCGCCTGTCACCGGTGTGCGGCCACGGAGTGGCTGAGGCCTGCGCGCCTCAGCCACTCCGTCACAGCGCTGCGCCACAATCGGCACGAATTCCACTAAATCGTGTCGAAGGGTATGTCGTGGCGAAGCGCCGTTTCGTCTTCCCCAGCGCGCTGACCGTCCTCGCAGCGGTGACGGTGATCGTGTGGATCGTCGCCTTCTTCATCCCCTCCGGTACCTACGAGCGGGGCCCCGAAGGCGACCCCGTCCAGGGCACCTACCACCGGGAGCCGGCCACGGGCGGCTTCGTCCACCGGCTCGGCCAGCTCTTCCTCGCGCCGGTCAACGGGCTCTACGGAGTGCGCGACCTCAAGAGCGGCGAGGTCGCCCCGAACGGCGTCGGCGTGCTCTACGGCAGCGCCGGCGTCTTCCTCTTCGTCCTCGCCATCGGCGCGTTCATCACCGTCGTCTTCGCGACCGGCGCCCTGGACCGCGGCATCGAGCGGCTCGCCCACCGGCTGCGCGAGCGCGGGGCGCTGCTCATCGCGGGGGTCATGACCATCTTCTCCCTCCTCGGCACGGTCGAGGGTTTCGCGGAGGAGACGCTGGGCTTCTACGGGCTGCTGGTGCCGCTGATGCTGGCGCTCGGCTACGACCGCATGGTCGCCACCGGCACGATCATCCTGGGCGCGGGGATCGGAGTGCTCGCCTCCACCGTCAACCCCTTCGCGACCGGGGTCGCCTCCTCGGCAGCGGGAATCTCGCTCGGCGACGGCATCGCGCTCAGGTTCGCGATGTGGGTGGTGCTGACCGCGGTCACCATCGCTTACGTCATCCGCTATGCGCGCCGGGTGCAGGCCGACCCCGACCGCTCCCTGGTCGGCTTCCAGGAGGGCGACCGCGAACTCGCCGCGCAGGCGGCCGAGCCGCCGGAGCTCACCGGGCTGCAGAAGGGTGTGCTCGTCCTCGTCGTCCTGGTCTTCACTTTCATGATCTTCTCGGTGATCCCGTGGGCGAGCGCCCTCACGGGCAAGGCCGACGCCACGCCGTACGGCTGGGAACTGGGCTGGTCCTTCGCCGAGTTGGCGGCGCTCTTCATCGTCGCCGCCGTCCTCGTCGGGCTGGTCGCCCGGCTGGGCGAGCAGCGACTGAGCGCGACGATCGTCCAGGGCGTGGCGGACTTCGTCGCGCCGGCGCTGGTGATCGTGCTGGCGCGCGGCATCACGGTGCTGATGACGAACGCGAAGATCATCGACACCGTGCTCCATGCGATCGAGGGCGCGGTGCGGGGGGCGCCGGAGGCGCTCTTCGGGGTGATGGTCTTCATCGTGAACCTGCCGTTGGCTTTCCTGATCCCCTCTACGTCGGGGCATGCGACGTTGGCGATGCCGATCCTCGCGCCGTTGGCGCAGTTCGCGGGGGTGGCGAGGGCGGTGGTGGTGACGGCCTGGCAGGCGGCCAGTGGGTGGATGAATTTGTGGGTGCCGACCACGGCGGTGGTGATGGGTGGGGTTGCCTTGGCGAAGGTCGGCTATGACCAGTACTTGCGCTTCGTGTGGCCCTTGCTGGCCATTCTGGCCGTGCTGATTTGTGGGTTCGTGGCGTTGGGGGCGGTGGTGACGTAGGGGTGTGTT
>KL569439.1:61898-63388 GCA_000715685.1 Streptomyces lilacinus | reverse complement strand
TGGTGACGTAGGGGTGTGTTTCTTCCCCAGTCCCGCCCCTTCCCGTAACTGGGGGCTGCGCCCCCAGACCCCCGTTCCGCGCTCCGCGCGGTGTCCTCAAACGCTGGACGGGCTGAAAAAGGTCACCCCAAGCGCTCGTACGCCGGCAGGGTCAGGAAGTCCACGTACTCCTCGCTCAGCGCGACCTCCAGCAGCAGGTCGTGGGCCTCCTGCCAAGCACCGCCCCCCGCCTCCGCGGCGGCGTTCGCCAGCTCCTCCGCCGCCATCCGGCGGACCAGGGCAGCCGTGACCTTCTCGCCGGTGTCGAGCACGACGCCGGCGTTGACCCACTGCCAGATCTGGGAGCGGGAGATCTCCGCGGTGGCGGCGTCCTCCATGAGGTTGAAGATGGCGACGGCGCCGATGCCGCGCAGCCAGGCCTCGATGTAGCGCAGGCCCACCTGGACCGCGTTGCGCAGGCCCGCGGCCGTCGGCTTCGCCTCCAGTGTGTGGAGCGCGAGGAGGTCGTCGGCGCTCACGCGGACGTCCTCGCGCAGGCGGTGCTTCTGGTGCGGGCGGTCGCCGAGGGCGGCGTCGAAGGAGGCGCGGGCGACCGGGACGAGGTCGGGGTGGGCGACCCAGGAGCCGTCGAAACCGTCGCCGGCCTCGCGGTCCTTGTCGGCCCGGACCTTCGCCAGGGCGGTCTCGTTGACCTGCGGGTCGCGGCGCGAGGGGATGAACGCCGCCATGCCGCCGATCGCGTGCGCGCCACGCTTGTGGCAGGTGCGGACGAGCAGTTCGGTGTACGCGCGCATGAACGGGGCGGTCATGGTGACGGCGTTGCGGTCGGGCAGGACGAACGTCTCGCCGGCGTCGCGGAAGTTCTTGATGAGGGAGAAGAGGTAGTCCCAGCGGCCGGCGTTCAGCCCGGAGGCGTGGTCGCGCAGTTCGTAGAGGATTTCCTCCATCTCGTACGCGGCGGTGATCGTCTCGATGAGGACGGTGGCCCGGATCGTGCCCCGGGCGACGCCCACGTGGTCCTGGGCGAAGAGGAAGACGTCGTTCCACAGCCGGGCCTCGAGGTGCGACTCGGTCTTGGGGAGGTAGAAGTACGGCCCCTTGCCCAGGCTCAGCAGCCGCTTCGCGTTGTGGAAGAAGTAGAGACCGAAGTCGACCAGGGCGCCGGGGACGGCACGGCCGTCGACGCGGAGGTGGCACTCGTCGAGGTGCCAGCCGCGGGGGCGCATGACGACGGTCGCGAGCTCCTCCGCGGGCCGGAGGGCGTACGTCTTGCCGCCGGGACCGGGAGTGGTGAAGTCGATGCGGCGCTCGTAGGCGTCGCCGAGGTTCAGCTGGCCGGCGACGACGTTGTGCCAGGTGGGGGCGGAGGCGTCCTCGAAGTCGGCGAGCCACACGCGGGCGCCGGAGTTGAGGGCGTTGACGGTCATCTTGCGGTCGTCGGCGGGGCCGGTGATCTCCACGCGCCGGTCCTCGAGCGCCGGCGGGGCGGG
>KL569439.1:59360-61637 GCA_000715685.1 Streptomyces lilacinus | reverse complement strand
GATGTGTATAAGAGACAGAGTCGAGCGTGCCCGTGCGGGCGATCTCCGCCCGGCGCTCGGCACGGCGGGCGAGCAACTCGTCGCGGCGCGGGGTGAACCGGCGCTGCAGGGCGGCGAGGAAGGCCAGCGCCTCGTCGGTCAGCACCTCCTCCTGCCGCTCCACGTACGGAGCGTCGACGACTGCCAGCGGGGACGGCGCTGGTGCGGACATGGGCTGTCACTCCTTCAGCGGGTGCGCGGGTATAGGGATCCGCGGGCATACGGATCCGCGGACTACGAGGGCAACGGCAGTCGCGGCACCCGGTGCCGCGCGGCTCAGTGGAGAATAGTTTTCTCATCGTGGAACTTCAATGCCGCGCCGGGCCGTCCGGCTCCAGGAGTACGAGATCGGCCGGGGTGTCCACGTCGTCCGGCGCCGCGACGTCCGCGCACTCCACGAGCCGTATCGCGGCGGTGTGTTGGGCCAGATGCGCGCGGGCCCCCCGGTCGCCGACGGCCGCCTCGGCCGCGCCCGCCCAGTGCTCCCGGGCCAGGAGCACCGGGTGCCCCCGGACCCCGTCGTACGCCGCCGCCACCAGCCGCGCCCCCTTCCGGTGCGCGGCCAGCACCCGGGCCACCGCGGCCGCCCCGACGCGCGGTTGGTCGACCAGCGTCACCACGGCGGCCGTCGCGTCCGTGGCGGCCAACGCCGCGAGGCCCGCCCGCAGGGACGTGCCCATGCCGTCCGCCCAGGCGGCGTTGTCCACCAGGACGGGGCCGGCGCGGGGGCCGTCGTCCCGCGTCGCCCCCAGCCGGGCCCGGACCTCCGCCGCGCCCGCGCCCAGCACCACGACCACCGGGTCGCACCCGCCCTCGTGGAGCACCCGCGCGGCGTGCTCCACCAGCAGTCCGCCCCGGTGTCCCAGCAGCGCCTTGGGGCGCCCGCCGAGCCGCCGCCCGCCGCCCGCCGCCAGCAACAGCCCCGCGACGGGCGCCGCGTCGGGCCCCGCGACGGGCGCCCGTTTCGCACTCGTGTCCGTCGTTCGCGCCATAGCCCCTGCATACCGCATGGGTGACCGGACGTGCGGCAAACGCCAGTTCGTCACCCGCACGTGAACGTGCGGCCTTAATTTCGCTGTGCGTGTGGCGCGTCGCACGGAAAGTGGCGTTAACTGATCCGGCGGGTGGGCGAGCGCGTGGGAGGGGGAGAGTCGTGGCGGAAGGCGCCGTAGTGGTGGCAGAGCAGCGGGCGGGCCGTTTCGGCGAGGAGCCGGACCCGAGAGTCGACGAGCTGAGCGCGGCGGTGTCCCGGCTGCGCCGGGCGCTGGCCGGGCACCCCGCCGTCTTACCCGACCGGGACGCGGCCGAGGACGAGTTGGCCGCCCTGGACGCGATGGCCCGCACGGGCAGCCCCGACGTCTCGCGGTTGCGCCGCTCGCTGCTCCTGGTGGCCGGCGCCGTGGGGTCCGTCAGCGCCCTGGCCCCCGCCCTGGGGGAGGTCCGCGCCGCGGTCGACCGCTTCGGCGCGCTGCCGGGCGTGGACGTGCTGCCAGGAGCGGGCGCGGACGTGTCGTCGGCCGAGGCCGAGGTGCCCCGGCCGCGCGAAGAAGCCTGAGCCCGAGAGGGCCCGAGGGCGCGCCGGGCGCATCAGCCGGAAGCGGTGCTTCCGGCCAGCGTCGCCGACAGCTCCGCGGCGACCTCCCGCAGCAGCGGCACGATCCGCTCCGTCGCCGCCTCGGTCACCCGGCCCGCCGGGCCGGAGATCGAGATCGCCGCGGACGTGGGGGACTCGGGCACCGGCACGGCGAGGCAGCGGACGCCGATCTCCTGTTCGTTGTCGTCCATCGCGAAGCCCGTCTCCCGGACGCGGGCGAGCTCCTCGAGGAAGCCGTCGGGCGTGGTGATGGTCTTCTCCGTCGCGGCCGGCATGCCCGTACGGGCCAGCAGCGCGCGGACCTCGTCGTCGGGGGACTGCGCGAGCAGCGCCTTGCCGACGCCCGTGGAGTGCGGCAGCACGCGCCGGCCGACCTCGGTGAACATCCGCACCGAGTGCCGTGAGGGCACCTGCGCGACGTAGACGACCTCGTCGCCGTCGAGCAGCGCCATGTTCGCCGTCTCGCCCGTCTCGTCCACCAGCCGTGCGAGGTGCGGGCGGGCCCAGGTGCCCAGCAGTCGGGAGGAGCTCTCGCCGAGCCGGATCAGCCGGGGGCCCAGCGCATAGCGCCGGTTGGGCTGCTGACGCACGTATCCGCAGGCCACCAGCGTCCGCATCAGCCGGTGGATGGTGGGCAGCGGCAG
>KL569439.1:56431-59091 GCA_000715685.1 Streptomyces lilacinus | reverse complement strand
CGCCAGCCCGCTGCTCGCGGACAGCTCGCTCAGCCCGACCTCGCCGCCGGCGTCGGCCATCCGCTCGAGCAGGTCGAAGGCACGCTCGAGGGACTGGACGCCGCCACTGCTGGCTGCGCTTCGGGGCTCGGCGGACGGGGGCACGGCGCTCCTTCCGGGGGTGGGGGGCAGCAGCCTACCGGCCACCGGCGAGGTCACCGACCGGTTTCTGGCAGGTGAAATATCCCTTTCGGAGAACGGAAAGGGTCTTGACGCGGTCCGGCGCCAGTGAGAAGACTGCCGATCGCACGATCCATCTGTACGACTCACGCGATCCACCCGTACCGACTCCCTTCCCGCCCGGCGAGAGGCGCATCGTGGAGCTGCTGCTGCGATCGACACGCGTGGTGACACCGGACGGCATCAGCCCCGCCGCCGTCGCGGTCACCGACGGCCGCATCGAGGCCGTCCTGCCGTACGAGACGTACGAGACGTACGACAGGTACGACACGTACGGCACCACGCCCCCGTCCGCGACCCGCCTCGAGGACGTCGGGGACGACGTACTGCTGCCCGGTCTCGTCGACACCCATGTCCACGTGAACGATCCCGGCCGCACGGAATGGGAGGGCTTCGCCACCGCGACCCGCGCGGCCGCCGCCGGCGGCATCACCACTCTCGTGGACATGCCGCTCAACAGCCTCCCGCCCACCACGACCGTGCCCCACCTGGAGACCAAGCGGGCCGCGGCCCGCGACCGGGTGCACGTCGACGTCGGCTTCTGGGGCGGGGCGCTGCCCAGCAACCTCGCCGACCTGCGCCCCCTCCACGACGCCGGGGTCTTCGGCTTCAAGGCCTTCCTCTCCCCGTCCGGCGTCGAGGAGTTCCCCCACCTCTCCCGCTCCGACCTGGACGCCGTGGCCGCCGCGGTCGCCGACCTCGGCGGGCTGCTCGTCGTGCACGCCGAGGACCCCGAGCGCCTCGCCACCGCCCCGCACCACGCCGGCCCGCGCTACGCCGACTTCCTCGCCTCCCGCCCCGCCGCCGCCGAACACGACGCGATCGCCGCCCTCGTGGACGTCGCGGGCCGCCTGGGCGCGCGCGTCCACGTCCTGCACCTGTCCTCCGCGGGCGCCCTGCCCGCCCTCGCCGCTGCCCGGGCCGCGGGGACACCGCTCACCGTCGAGACGTGCCCGCACTTCCTCACCCTCACCGCCGAGGAGGTGCCCGACGGCGCGACCGAGTTCAAGTGCTGCCCGCCCGTCCGGGAGGCCGCCAACCAGGACGCGCTGTGGGCCGGGTTGGCCGACGGCACCGTCGACTGCGTCGTCTCCGACCACTCGCCCTGCACCACCGACCTCAAGGTCCCCGACTTCGCCGCCGCCTGGGGCGGCATCTCCTCCCTCCAGTTGGGCCTGCCCGCCGTGTGGACCGAGGCCCGGCGGCGCGGCCACACCCTCGCCGACGTGGCCCGCTGGATGTCCACCGCACCCGCCGCCCTCGCGGGCCTGTCGGACAAGGGCGCCATCGAGGCGGGCCGCGCCGCCGACTTCGCGGTCCTCGCCCCGGACGAGACCTTCACCGTCGACCCGGCCGCGCTCCACCACCGCAACCCCGTCACCGCCTACGCCGGCCGCCGGCTGCACGGCGTCGTCCGGTCCACCTGGCTGCGCGGCCGCAAGATCGCCGACCACGGCACCCCGCTGACCGGGCCCACCGGCCGACTCCTGGAGCGCACATGAGCGACAGCGCCATACCCGCACCTTCCCGTGCCCTTTCCTTCACCGGGGGCGCGAGCCCGTACGCCGGCGGCGACCCGTACGCCGACTACCGCAGCGCCGACCTTCCCTTCGCCCACCTGCCCGACCTCGCGGACCGACGGCTCGGCGCCGCCGTGATCGCCGCCAACGACGAGTTCTTCGCCGAGCGCGAGAACCTGCTCACCCCCGAACCCGCCCGCTTCGACCCCGATCTCTTCGGCCACAAGGGCAAGGTCATGGACGGCTGGGAGACCCGCCGGCGCCGCGGCGCCTCCGCCGACGCCCCGCACCCGGCGGCCGGGGACCACGACTGGGCGCTGATCAGACTGGGCGTGCCGGGCGTCGTCCGCGGCATCGTCGTCGACACCGCCCACTTCCGCGGCAACCACCCCCAGGACGTGGCCGTCGAGGGCACCGAGCTGCCCGGCACCCCGTCCCCCGAGGAGCTGCTCGCGGACGACGTCGCCTGGACCCCGCTCGTCCCGCGCACGCCCGTCGGCGGGCACGCCGCCAACGGCTTCGCCGTCGCCGCCGGGCGGCGCGTCACGCACCTGCGGCTCCAGCAGTACCCCGACGGCGGCATCGCGCGCCTGCGCGTGCACGGGGAAGCGGCCCCCGACCCCGCCTGGCTCGCGGCCCTGGGCACCTTCGACCTCGCCGCGCTGGAGAACGGCGGCCATGCCGAAGACGCCTCCGACCGCTTCTACTCCCCGCCGGCCCACAGCATCCACCCCGGCCGGTCCCGCAAGATGGACGACGGCTGGGAGACGCGCCGCCGCCGCGACCGCGGCCACGACTGGGTCCGCTACCGACTCACCGGGCGGGCCGTCCTGCGGGCGATCGAGATCGACACAGGGTGCTACAAGGGGAATGCCGCCGGGTGGGCCGCGGTGTCCGTGCTCGACGCCACGACTGTCTCTT
>KL569439.1:54374-56146 GCA_000715685.1 Streptomyces lilacinus | reverse complement strand
GAGTTGCTGCCGCGCACCCGCCTCCAGCCGGACGCGGTGCACCGCTTCCCGCTCACCGGGACGCCCGTCGCCACGCACGTCCGCGTCGACATCTACCCGGACGGCGGCATCGCGCGCCTGCGCGTCCACGGCTCGCTGACGGAGGACGGACTCAACGGGCTCGGTTGAGCGGGCCCGAAGGGGCCACCGCACGGCTCATGAACAGCGCCGTCTCGCCCTCCGAGGACGTGCCCACGTACAGCGACGCGTCCAGACCGCACAGCGCGAAGCCCATCCGCCGGTACGCCCGGACCGCCGGAACGTTCACGCTCGACACCTCCAACCAGGCCGTGCGCGCGCCCAGTTCGGCGCCGCGCGCCAGGGCGCGTTCCATCAGGCCCGTGCCGATGCCCCGGCCGCGGTGCGCGGGGGAGACCCTGAGGTCGGCGACGAGCAGCCGGCGGTTCCACGCCTCGTGGACGAACGTGACCGCGCCGCACAGCCCGTCGCCGTCCTCCGCGACGTGGGTCTCGCACGAGCCGTCGCGGTCGTCCTCGTCCTCGTCATCGGGGAAGACCTTGCGCAGGGGCGGGTCGACCGGCACGGTCCGCAGGACGAACCCGTCGTCCGCGGCGGTCACTTCGATGACGGCATCGGTGGTGAAGGAATTGTCGAGCGCTTCGACGTCGCCGGTCTCGTCGGGGCGGACCGGCCGGTAGATCACCATGCGGTCACTCTACGGGGGCCACCTTCGCGAGCGTGCTCCAGAACAGCGACTCGTGGTCCCGCAGCATGCGCCCGTAGCGGTGGGACAGCGGCTCCGAGAGGCGGCCGTCGACCAGGCCGCAGCCCACGGCCGCCAGGGCGCGCTCCGCGCCCTCGGGGTCGGGCGCGGCGAAGAGGTCGAAGAAGCCGCACGCCTCGTCGTCGAAGCCGTAGCGTTCGCGCAGCGCCAGCCCGATCGTGGCGCAGTAGTCGCCCCACGCCGCGAAGTTGGCGGTCAGGGCCACCACCGCGTCCACCGGCTCGGCGCCCAGCGCCAGCCACGCGACGTACGCCGGGTACGCCTGGCAGCCGAAGCGCGGTTCGTGGGACCGCACCGCGTCCCCGGTCAGGCCGCAGGCGGCCGCGAAGGGGCCGAGCCGGGTGAGGGCGAGGTCCTCGCCGCGCGCGAGGTGGTCGAAGAAGTCCGTGACGGCCGGCTGGCCGAGCGGGACGGACCGCTGGGCGAGGTGCTGGAAGGCGCGACGGTCGGACGGGATGACGTGGTGCTGCTCGAGGGCGAGGGCCGCGAGGGCGGCGCGGGGCGCCTCGCCCGCCGCGATCAGGGGAACGAGCCGGTTCGCGCCCGCGCCGGGCGCGAGCGTGCGGACCGCGTCGTCGAGGACGTCCCGGGCTGTGCGCGCCATGGCTCCAGAGTAGCCACGGCTACTCGGCGCCGCCGAGGTAGAAGAGGAGGAAGAAGAAGGCCACGATGAAGTGGACGGCGACGAGATAGACGAAGACCCGGACGGTCATGCCCATCGGGGCGCGGTCCTCCTCACGGAAGCCGCCGGTTCCCCCGCGGCCTTCGGCGGTGGTCGGGAGACGGGTGCTGTCGGTCACGAGATTCCCCTCCGGGTCGGCGCGGTGGCGCCCAGGCACAGCTCGGCGGCGCCGCTCTGCATCAGCGTGTGCAGGAACAGCAGGTCCGCTCCGCCGGGCGAGGCGGCCGCGATGCGGTGCGGCGTGAGCGAGTCGAAGTGCGCGGCGTCGCCGACGTCGAGCAGGTGCGTGGTCCCGCCGCTGTCTCT
>KL569439.1:52461-54115 GCA_000715685.1 Streptomyces lilacinus | reverse complement strand
AGAGATGTGTATAAGAGACAGACGTACAGCCACTCCTCGCCCGGATGGACCCGCACCAGCTCCTCCTGACCGCCCCGGCCCTTCGGCACGTGCAGCCGCAGCGCCTGCATGGCGCGCCCGGAGCCGCCGGCCCGCCAGTAGGTCCAGCCGCCGGCCTCCTGCGGCTCCATGCGGTCCGCGCGTACGATCGGGTCGACGGTCTCGGGCACCTCGCCCAGCAGGTCGGAGACGGTCGTGCCGTACGTGCGGGCGAGCGCCAGCAGCATCGGCAGCGAGGGCGTCCGGCGACCCGTCTCCAGGCGGGACAGGTGGGCGGGCGACAGGCCGACGCGCGCGGCGGCGGCCTCGAGGGTCAGCCCGCTGCGCCGACGCAGGTCCCGCAGCCGCGGGGCCACGGCCGGCAGGTCGTCCCCGCCGGGGGCGGGGGAGAGGTGGGGTTCGGATGACGAACTCATGCTTCCGGTATAGCCCCGGGCTTGCCCGGTGGGCAAAGGTTTTGCCTGTGAGGCAAAGGAACCGGAAGGCATCATTCCGGTGAACGTGATGAACATCAACAAAACATCAGGAAAGAGTCGTTGACATGGCATGTACGCGACGCGGCATGCTGTGCCCATGACAACAACCACCCCCCGTCGTTTCGCGCGTGTCGGCGTCCTCGCCGCCCTGGCCTCCTCGCTGTTGGTCGCGACGCCGGCCATTGCTGCCCCGGCGTCGGTCGCCGCCGCCCCGCGGACCGTCTCGGTGACGCCCGAGAAGATCGTCGGCGACATCTGCTACTCCGAGCTGCCCTCGCAGGCCCACGACACGATCCGGCTCATCGACAAGGGCGGCCCCTTCCCGTACCCGAAGGACGGCACCGTCTTCACCAACCGCGAGGGCGTCCTGCCTCGGCAGTCCAGCGGCTACTACCACGAGTACACCGTGATCACGCCGGGCTCCCCCGACCGTGGTGCCCGCCGGGTCGTCGCCGGGCGCAAGGCGCACGAGGACTACTACACCGGGGACCACTACCGGACCTTCGACCTCGTCGACTTCTCCTGCTGATCTCGCGGTTTCGTCCCTGACGAAGACGCAAGCCGTCGCCCTTCGGGGTGGCGGCTTCTTCGTGATCGTTCTGTACCTACTGGTATGTACACTGGGCCTCATGAGCACCCCGGAACGCCTGATCGAGAGCACCCGCGAGCTCCTGTGGGAGCGCGGCTACGTCGGCACGAGCCCCAAGGCCATCCAGCAGCGCGCCGGAGCCGGGCAGGGCAGCATGTACCACCACTTCAGCGGCAAGCCCGACCTGGCTCTCGCAGCCATCCGGCGCACGGCCGAGGAGATGTGGGCCAAGGCGGAGGCGGAGCTGGGCGGCCCGGGCACGGCCGTCGAGCGGATCGAGACCTACCTGCGGCGCGAGCGCGACGTGCTGAAGGGCTGCCCCGTCGGCCGGCTCACCCAGGACCCCGACGTCATGGCCGACCCGGTGCTCCGCGCCCCGGTCGACGAAACCTTCGCCCGGCTGCGGTCCCGACTGGCGGAGGTCGTTGCCGAGGGGCGCGACGGCGGCGAGCTGGACGCCGCGCTCGATCCGGCCGACACGGCCGCCACCATCATCGCGGCGCTGCAGGGCGGTTACGTCCTGGCCCGCGCCGCCGGCTCGACCGAGCCG
>KL569439.1:44614-52160 GCA_000715685.1 Streptomyces lilacinus | reverse complement strand
GCCGTTCACCCGCGCCGTCGGCGGCCTGCTCGGCCTGCTCGCCGCGCACACCACCGGCCGGCCCGGGGCCTGACCCCGCCGCTCAGCAGAGACCGCACAGCAGAGACCACGCAGCAGAAGGCCCGGGCCGGCAGAAACCGCGGGCCGAGCGGCAACCCCGGCCCGGCGGAAACCGCGCCGCAGAAACCGCCCAACAGAGAGAGTCCTCCCGTGTACGCGATGCAGTACGAGATCACCCTGCCCGCCGACTACGACATGAAGATCATCCGGGAGCGCGTCGCCACCCGGGGCCACGCGCTGGACGACCGCGCCGGCCTGGGACTGAAGGCCTACGTCATCCGCGAACGCGGGGTCGACGGCTCGCCGGTCAATCAGTACGCCCCGTTCTATCTGTGGGACGGCATCGGGGAGATGGGTGAATTCCTCGTCGGGGGCGGCGGATTCCAGGGCATCGTCAGCGACTTCGGGCGCCCCGCCGTCCATCACTGGACCGGTGTCGCGTGCCACGCCGGCCCCGCCCGGGCCGGCGTGCCCACGGCGGCCGCCCGGCGGCTCACGCCTGTTCCGGCCGGCGCCGACCCCGCGGCGGCCGTCGAGGAGGCGCTCGCCGAACTGGCCGTCACCGCCCGCGCGGAGGGCGTCCACACCGCCGCCCTGGCCTTCGATCCCCGGGACTGGCAGCTGCTGCGCTTCGTGCTGTGGGAGGAGGGCGTTCCGGCGTCCGAGGGCGAGGAGTGCGAGCGCTACGAGGTGCTGCACCTGTCCGCCCCGCACCTGGCCGGCATCCCGGAGGGGCGCCACTGGTAGTCCCGCGCCCCGGGCGACCCCCGCCGGCCGGGGGCGGTTGTCGGTGCCTCCCGATACCGTTTCGGTGGAGAGACGTTCGGGGAGCAGCGACTCCCACCGCACTCGCAGAAGGGCGGCGAACTGCCGTGTACCGCTGGGAGATCACTCGAGCCGCGCTGGACCAGCGCGTCGTGGCCCTCGTCCGCGGGGAGAGCTACGACCACGCCGCGGCGACGGCCGGCACCCTGCTCTCCGCGGGGATCACGAGCCTGGAGATATCCCTCACCACGCCGTTCGCCCTCGAGGTCGTCACCACCCTCGCCCGCGAGGTCGGCGACGAGGCGCTGATCGGCGCCGGCGCGGTGCTGGACGGGGCCTCCGCCCGGCTGGCGGTCGACGCGGGAGCGCGGTTCCTGTCCTCGCCCGGCCTGCGGACCTCCGTCGTCCGCACCGGTCACCGGTACGGCGTGCCGGTGTTCCCCGGCGTCGCGACGCCCGCGGAGATCCTGCGGGCCATGGAGCTGGGCGCCGACGCGCTGCGGCTCTTCCCCGCGCCCGCCCGGCACCCCCGTTGGCTCACCGAGGTCCGCGCGGAGCTGCCGCAGGTGTATAAGAGACAGGCCGGGGCCGTCGCCTGCGCCCTGGGCACCGAGCTGTCCGAAGGCGACCGCGACACGGTCGCCAAGCGCGTCGGCGAGCTCCTCGGGCGCCTGGAGGACGCCGTTCCGCGCCCGGGCCGCTGATTGACGTCCCGTCATCCGACGTCCAACCACTGGAGGAAGCACAGGCGTTGGCCTCGTCCTCACGGCCGATGTCCCTTCCCACACCCCGCCCCGTAGGGTGACGTTGAACGATCGACAAGTGGTCATGAACGATCAGGGGGTGTCATTGTGGGGACTGTGACGGGCGAGCAGGGCGACATAGTCGATCTGGCGGCCATGGGCGCGGAGTTCGCCCGCGATCCGTACCGCGTCTACGCCCAGCTGCGCGAGCGGGGGCCGGTGCACCGGGTGCGCATGCCGGAGGGAGCCGACTGCTGGCTGGTCGTCGGCTACGACGAGGTGCGCGCCGCGCTCAACGACCCCCGGCTCTCCAAGCAGTGGACCAACGCCTCCGAGGACCTCGGGCTGCCCGTCGTCGCCGCGGGCCCGCACATGCTGATCGCCGATCAGCCGCAGCACACCAGACTGCGCAAGCTCGTCGCCAAGGAGTTCACCCCGCGCCGCGTCGAGGCGATGGCGCCGCGCGTGCAGGAGGTGACCGACGAGCTGATCGACGCGATGCTCGCCGCGCCGGACCGCCGCGCCGACCTCGTCGAGGCCCTCTCCTTCCCGCTCCCGATGAGTGTCATCTGCGAGCTGCTGGGCGTGCCCGACCTCGACCGCGAGGCCTTCCGGCACTGGTCCAACACCGCGATCGGCTCCGCCCCGCCGGCCGAGAAGACCAAGGCCGCCGAGGAGGTCGGCGCCTACCTCGTCGACCTGGTGGCCGCCAAGCGCGAGGCGCCCGGCGACGACCTGCTCAGCGCCCTCTTCCGCGCCACGGACGAGAACGGCGACCGGCTCTCGCCCGAGGAACTGATCGGCATGGCGTGGCTGCTGCTGGTCGCCGGCCACGAGACGACGGTCAACCTCATCTCCAACGGTGTCCTCGCCCTGCTCACCCACCCCGAGCAGCTCGCCGCGCTGCGGGCCGACTTCGGGCTCCTCGACAACGCCGTCGAGGAGATGCTGCGCTACGACGGGCCGGTCGAGACCTCCACGTACCGCTTCACCACCGAGCCCATGGAGATCGGCGGCACCCTCGTGCCCGGCGGCGGCGAGCTCGTGCTCGTGGCCCTCGCCGACGCCGACCGGGACCCGGCCCGCTTCGCCGACTCGCACCGC
Source organism: Streptomyces lilacinus (assembly GCA_000715685.1). Taxonomy (GTDB): domain Bacteria; phylum Actinomycetota; class Actinomycetes; order Streptomycetales; family Streptomycetaceae; genus Streptomyces; species Streptomyces lilacinus. Next base: position 49,488 of record KL569439.1, on the reverse strand, counting down.
TTCGACATCCGCCGCGACGCCCGGGGCCACGTCGCCTTCGGCCACGGCATCCACTACTGCCTGGGCGCGCCGCTGGCCCGGCTGGAGGGCAGGATCGCCGTCCGCACCCTCCTCGAGCGCTGCCCGGACCTCGCCCTGGACACCCACCCGGACGCCCTGACCTGGCGGGAGGGCCTGCTGATGCGCGGCCCGAACCGCCTTCCGGTCCGCTTCTAGGGGTTTGTCCGGACATCCGGACCTCCGGACTTCCCGTCATCAGGTCGTAGGGCTACGCTCCCTCCGTGGCGAAGCAGCGACCCCTCCAGTTCACCCTCGACCGCAGCAGCCCGGTGCCGCTCTACTTCCAGCTGTCCCAGCAGCTCGAAGCCGCCATCGAGCGGGGTGAGCTCGCCCCCGGCAGCCTGCTCGGCAACGAGATCGACCTCGCCGGACGGCTGGGCCTGTCCCGGCCCACCGTCCGGCAGGCCATCCAGTCGCTCGTCGACAAGGGCCTGCTCGTGCGCCGCCGCGGCGTCGGCACCCAGGTCGTGCACAGCCAGGTCAAGCGCCCGCTGGAGCTGAGCAGCCTCTACGACGACCTGGAGGAGGCCGGCCAGAAGCCCGCCACCCGGGTCCTGCGCCACGTCGTCGAACCGGCCACCGCGCGGGTCGCCGCCGCCCTCGGCGTCGCCGAGGGCGCCGACGTCGTACTCGTCGAGCGGCTGCGCCTCGCGCACGGCGAGCCCATGGCCCGGCTCCGCAACCACCTGCCCGTCGGCCTGCTCGACCTCGACGACGAGGCGCTCGGACAAACCGGGCTCTACCGACTGATGCGCACCGCCGGCATCACCCTGCACAGCGCCCGGCAGACCGTCGGCGCCCGCGCCGCCACGCCCGCCGAGGGCGAGCTGCTCGCCGAGCCGGCGGGCGCCCCGCTGCTGACGATGGAGCGCACCACCTTCGACGACACCGGCCGACCGGTCGAGTTCGGCTCCCACCTCTACCGCGCGTCACGCTACGCGTTCGACTTCCAGCTGCTGGCGCGCCCGTAGGCCTGTCGGCATCCCTGTCAGGGCATAAGAATGTTCTGACAAAGTCTTGACGCGGTGTGGCGTCCGCCACTAGAACTCCACCCACGGAAAGCCCCGGCCGACAGCGGTGACGGATGGTGACGGATACTTGGGCGGTTGGGCCCGAGAGATCGGCGCCCGGCCGCACCGTGACAGACAGTGAGAAGGGCAAGTCCTCGTGGCAAGGGTTCGGACAGGCGTACGTGCGGTGAGCGCCGTGCTGGCAGCGGTGCTCGGCGCCACACTGGCGGGGTGCAGCAGCACGGGCGGCAAGCGCGCCGAGGAGCGGGCCGCCAAGGCCGCCCAGGGGCGGGCAGCGGTCGACACCCCCCGGTGGACCTTCGCGATGGTCACCCACTCGGGCGATGGCGACAACTTCTGGGACATCGTCCAGAAGGGCGCCAAGCAAGCGGCCGTCAAGGACAACATCAATTTCCTCTACGCACACGACGCCGAGGGCAACAAGCAGGCGCAGAGCGTGCAGGCCATGATCGACCAGCGGGTCGACGGGCTGATCGTCACCCTCGCCAAGCCCGACGCCATGAAGGACGTCGTCGCCAAGGCCACGAAGGCCGGCATCCCGGTGATCACCGTGAACTCGGGCTCCGACAAGTCCAAGGAGTTCGGCGCGCTCACCCACATCGGCCAGGACGAGGTCGTCGCCGGCGAGGCCGTCGGCGAGCAGCTCAACCGGCGCGGGAAGAAGAAGGCCGTCTGCGTCCTGCACGAGCAGGGCAACGTGGGCCACGAGCAGCGCTGCGAGGGCGTGAAGAAGAGCTTCAAGGGCGACGTGCAGAACCTCTACGTCGAGGGCACGAACATGCCCGGCGTGCAGTCGTCCATCGAGGCGAAGCTCCAGTCCGACAAGGACATCGACGCCGTCGTCACCCTCGGTGCCCCCTTCGCCTCCACCGCCGTCAAGGCGGCCGGGCAGGCCGGCAGCAAGGCGGAGGTCGACACCTTCGACCTCAACGCCCAGGTCGCCCAGGACCTCCAGAAGGGCACCCTCGGCTTCGCCGTCGACCAGGACCCGTATCTCCAGGGCTACGAGGCCGTCGACCTCCTGTGGCTCCACCGCTACAACCGCGACATGCTCGGCGGCGGCCGCCCGGTGCTGACCGGACCGCAGATCGTCACCAAGGACGACGCCAAGCTCTTGGCCGAGTACGCGAAGCGGGGCACCCGATGAGCACATCCGCAACAGTCGACGAGCGCCTGCTGGAGGGGGGCCGGCTGCGCCGGCTGCTCGGCCGGCCCGAGCTGGGCGCGGTGGTCGGCGCCGCCGCGGTCTTCGTCTTCTTCACGCTCAGCGCGGAACCGTTTCTGAAGGCCTCCAGCCTCTCCACGGTCCTCTACGCGTCCTCGACGATCGGCATCATGGCCGTACCGGTCGCGCTGCTCATGATCGGCGGCGAGTTCGACCTCTCCGCGGGCGTCATGGTCACCAGCTCGGCGCTGATCTCGTCGATGTTCAGCTACCAGATGACCGCCAACGTCTGGGTCGGCGTCGGGGTCTCCCTCCTCGCCACCCTGGCCGTGGGCTTCTTCAACGGCTTCATGCTGACCCGCACCAAGCTGCCCAGCTTCATCATCACGCTGGGCACCTTCCTGATGCTCACGGGCCTCAACCTGGGCTTCACCAAGCTCATCAGCGGCACGGTCTCCACCAAGGCGATCGGCGACATGGAGGGCTTCGAGTCCGCCCGCGCCCTCTTCGCCTCCCACCTCACCGTCGCCGGCGTCGACCTCCAGGTCACCATCCTCTGGTGGCTCGGCCTCGTCGCCCTCGCCACCTGGATCCTGCTGCGCACCCGCGTGGGCAACTGGATCTTCGCGGTCGGCGGCGGCGCGGACGCGGCCCGCGCGGTCGGCGTCCCGGTCAACCGCACGAAGATCGGCCTCTACATGGCCGTGGCCTTCTGCGCCTGGATCTCGGGCCAGCACCTGCTCATGTCGTACGACGTCGTCCAGTCCGGCGAGGGCGTCGGCAACGAGTTCCTCTACATCTGTCTGTGTATAAGAGACAGGCTCGGCCATCGGCTCCGCCGTCGGCGCCCTCATCTTCGGCATGACCAGCAAGGGCATCGTGTACGCGCAGTGGAACCCGGACTGGTTCAAGTTCTTCCTGGGCGCGATGCTGCTCCTGGCGACCCTGCTGAACGCGTGGGTCCGCAAGCGCGCGGAGGCGACGAAGTGACCGCCCTGGTGAAGCTCACGGACGTGAGCAAGTTCTACGGCAACATCCGCGCGCTCGAGGGCGTCTCCCTCGAGGTCCACGCGGGCGAGATCACGTGCGTGCTGGGCGACAACGGCGCGGGCAAGTCGACGCTGATCAAGATCATCGCCGGCCTGCACCAGCACGACGCGGGATCCTTCGAGATCGAGGGCGAGGAGACGAGGCTCGCCTCCCCCCGCGAGGCCCTGGACCGCGGCATCGCCACGGTCTACCAGGACCTGGCGGTCGTCCCCCTCATGCCGGTCTGGCGGAACTTCTTCCTCGGCTCCGAGCCGACGAAGGGGGTCGGCCCCTTCAAGCGCCTCGACGTGGCGACGATGCGCGAGACGACCCGCGCGGAGCTGCTGCGCATGGGCATCGACCTGCGCGACGTCGACCAGCCGATCGGCACGCTGTCGGGCGGCGAACGCCAGTGCGTGGCGATCGCCCGTGCGGTGTACTTCGGGGCGAAGGTGCTGGTCCTGGACGAGCCGACCGCCGCGCTCGGCGTGAAGCAGTCGGGCGTGGTCCTGAAGTACGTGGCCGCCGCGCGGGACGCGGGCCTGGGCGTGGTGTTGATCACGCACAACCCGCACCACGCGTACCTGGTCGGTGACCGATTCGTCCTCCTCAAGCGGGGGGCGATGGCGGGCAGCCACGCGAAGAAGGAGATCGCTCTCGACGAGCTCACCCGCCAGATGGCGGGCGGCTCGGAGCTCGACCAGCTCAGCCACGAGCTGGAGCGGGCGCCGGGGCCGGATGTCATCGGGGGCAAGCCGGTCGCCTCCGGCGGTGGCGACGACTGACCGACTGATCGCTGGTGCGGGCCGTGGGTGGGTTTGTGCCCACCCTTCCGCCTTGCGGAACGATTGCCCACAAACCGGGGGGCGGGGGCCCGCCCCCGCCGTTTCGCGGCGCACCGGGCCCGTGAGGCACAATCGGCCAGGACCACCGACCGAGGCCACGGCCTCACGAGACCACCGCAGGGGCGACAACCGCGATGAGCATGTACCGCGAGCGGGTATACCGGGGCACCGGTAGAGCCACCGTGCTCCGCACGGCCGGCACGCGCGAGCGGCGCTCGCACCTCACCGCCCCCCGCGTCCCCACCGTCGGCATCGACATCGGCGGCACCAAGGTCATGGCGGGCGTCGTCGACGCCGACGGCAACATCCTGGAGAAGCTCCGCACGGAGACCCCGGACAAGTCCAAGAGCCCCAAGGTCGTCGAGGACACCATCGTCGAGCTCGTCCTCGACCTCTCCGACCGCCACGACGTCCACGCCGTCGGCATCGGCGCCGCCGGCTGGGTCGACGCCGACCGCAACCGCGTCCTCTTCGCCCCCCACCTCTCCTGGCGCAACGAGCCGCTGCGCGACCGCCTCGCCGGCCGCCTCGCCGTCCCCGTCATGGTGGACAACGACGCCAACACCGCCGCCTGGGCCGAGTGGCGCTTCGGCGCCGGCCGCGGCGAGGACCACCTCGTCATGATCACCCTCGGCACCGGCATCGGCGGCGCCATCCTCGAGGACGGCCAGGTCAAGCGCGGCAAGTTCGGCGTCGCCGGCGAGTTCGGCCACATGCAGGTCGTGCCCGGCGGCCACCGCTGCC
>KL569439.1:44051-44349 GCA_000715685.1 Streptomyces lilacinus | reverse complement strand
CCGCTGCCCCTGCGGCAACCGCGGCTGCTGGGAGCAGTACAGCTCCGGCAACGCGCTGGTGCGCGAGGCCCGCGAGCTGGCCGCCGCCGAGTCCCCCGTCGCGTACGGGATCATCGACCGTGTCGGCGGCAACATCTCCGAGATCACCGGCCCGCTCATCACCGAGCTCGCCCGCGAGGGCGACGCCATGTGCGTCGAGCTCCTCCAGGACATCGGCCAGTGGCTCGGCGTCGGCATCGCCAACCTGGCCGCCGCCCTCGACCCCTCCTGCTTCGTGATCGGCGGCGGGGTCTCGGCC
>KL569439.1:41958-43812 GCA_000715685.1 Streptomyces lilacinus | reverse complement strand
CTGCTGATCGGCCCGGCCCGGGAGGCCTTCCGCCGCCACCTCACCGGCCGCGGCTACCGACCGGAGGCCCGCATCGTCAAGGCCCAGCTCGGCCCCGAGGCCGGCATGGTCGGCGCCGCCGACCTCGCCCGGCTCGTCGCCCGCCGCTTCCGCCGCGCCAACCGGCGCCGCGTCGAACGCTACGAGCGCTACACCCGGGCGGGGCGGGGATGAGCACCGTGCAGCAGACCGAGCACCTCACGAGCCCCGACCAGCCGGCGGACCCCCCGCCCCCGGCCGCGGGCCCCGGCGGCGCGCCCCGGCGCGCCCCGCGCTGGGCCAAGCCCCTCATCGTCTTCCTGCTCATCGCCATCCCGGCCGGATACCTCTACATCTCCGCGATGCAGAGCCGCGGCGGCAGCGCGTCCAAGCGGGAGGAGGCCGCCTCCACCGGCCTCGAGGCCGGCTGGCCCTCCAAGGTGCAGCGCCGCATCTACGGGATGACGGTGCCGCCCTACTCCGACTTCGTCTTCCACTACGAGACCAACTCCTGGAAGGCGAGCTCCCTCTACCTGCGCTTCACCACCACGCGCAAGAAGCTCGACCACTGGCTCAAGCAGATCGGCACCGACGACTCCGCCCTCAAGCCGGGCGAGATCCCGATCGACGAGGAGGAGGCGGACGTCGTGGGCTGGAAGTTCGGGCCCACCGACCACCGCTGGCGCGGCACCACCGTCTCGCAGGACAAGCCCAAGCCGAACTTCGAGATCGTCGTCAACATGGACCACCCGAGCCGTCCGCAGGTGTACGTCATCTCGACGACCACCCCGTGATCCGGTGCCGCCCGGGCTGCGGACAGCGCGGCCCGGGTGAGCGAGACGAGCACATCGATTTCAGACCGCTTTCACGGCAATCCCCTCAAATTTCCGGGGAGGTGCCCCAGCCCCCGTGCAGCCCTGCGTCCCGCACGCACAGCGCGGCCTGCACCCGGTTGCCCACCTCGAGTGCGGCCAGAATGCGGCTCACATGCGCTTTCACCGTGCTTTCCCGCATGCCCAGGACGCCGGCGATCTCCGCATTGGACGCCCCGTCGGCCAGCAGTTCCAGCACGTCCCGCTCGCGCGGGGTCAGTCGCTCGATCCGGGCCCGTAACGGTCGACGAGGCGGCGGGCGGCAGCCGGGTGCAGCATGGCCTGGCCCTCGGCGACGACGTGGACGGCCCGGACGATGTCGGCGGGGTCGGCGTCCTTGAGGAGGAAGCCCGAGGCGCCGGCGGCGAGCCCGTCGTACACGTACTGGTCCAGGTCGAAGGTGGTGAGCAGGACGACCTGCGGCGGCCGGGACAGTGCCCGCAGCCGCTGCGTGGCGGCTATGCCGTCCAGACGGGGCATCCGCACGTCCATCAGCGCCACGTCGACGCTCTGCGCGGCGGCCAGGTCGAGGGCTTCCCGCCCGTCGCCGGCCTGGGCGACGACCGTGATGGCCGGGTCGTCGTCGAGGATGTCGGCGAGGGCGATGCGGACCAGATGGTCGTCGTCGACGATCAATGTGCGGATCATTCCGCTGCCCCGGCGGTACGGACGTCGGCGGTCTGGTCCACGGGGAGTTCCGCGGTGACGGTCCAGCCGCCGGAGCCGGACGGCCCGTAGTGCAGCCTGCCGTTCAGGGCGGCGACCCGCTCGGCCAGCCCGATCAGACCGTATCCGCTGGTGACGACGGGCTCCTGGGGGACCGTCCCCGGGCCGTTGCCGACCTCGACGGTGGACAGCGGCGGGCCGTACCGCACGCTGACCCGCACCGGGGCCCCCGGCGCGTGCTTGCGGGCATTGGTGAGGGACTCCTGGACGAGCCTGTGCACGGCGAGTCGGTGACCGG
>KL569439.1:41083-41709 GCA_000715685.1 Streptomyces lilacinus | reverse complement strand
GATGTGTATAAGAGACAGAGCTCGGTCAGCTTCCGCAGGCCGGGGGTCCGCGGGCCCTCGCTCTCGTGATCGCGGAGCACCCCGAGCACGTCGCGCAGGTCGCCGAGCGCCTCCGTGGAGACGGTGCGCAGTTGGGCGATGCGTTCGGCGACCGGTTCGGGGAGCTCGTCGGCGCGTCGGCGCAGCGCACCCGTGCACAGGGCGATGAGGCTCAGGCGGTGGGCGAGGACGTCGTGCATCTCGGCTGCGATGCGGGCCCGTTCGTTCAGTCTCGCCTGTTCTGCGCGCAGTTCGCGCTCCACGCGGAGCTGCTCCACCTGCGCGGTGAGACTTGCGACGAGCCGGCGCCTGCTGCTCGCCCACATCCCGAGGACCAGGGCGAGGCCGAACGGCAGGACCGGACCGTAGGAGCGCACGCTCCACAGGAGTTCGCCGGACTGCAGGAAGTGGTTGCCGATCAATGCCGTCACCGCACACAGCGCGCCTGCCGCGATCCAGCCGCGGGAGGCGAAAGAGAAGACGGCGACCAGGAGCGGCATGGGATCGCCCAGCCAGGCGGACGCGGCGGTGGTGACGACCGCCGTGCTGTCTCTTATACACATCTCTGAGCGGGCTGGCAAGGCAGA
>KL569439.1:39523-40853 GCA_000715685.1 Streptomyces lilacinus | reverse complement strand
GATGTGTATAAGAGACAGCAGGAGCAGCGACAGGCTCGCGACGGCGGCGACAGTGACCCGTGCGTCGAGCGGATCGCCGTCGGCCCCAACCACAGCGGCCTGCACCGACAACCCGCCCACCAGGGCGACCAACAGGGTCTCCGCCCACCAGGGCCATCTCCGAACATCGGCGCTCAACACGGATAAAGAGTAGGTGTCCATTGGGAGTTCCCCCATCCGTCAAAAGGCGATCAAGGCCCCCTACTTTCGTAGGGTGTGTGCGCCGACCGGCAGCCGATGGCATGGTTCGCGCCGCTCCCTAGCGTCGAGGGCATGGATCTGAAGCACGTGAATCCGCAGCCCCCGAACGCCCTGGCCCTCCCGAGGCCCCTCTTCGTACGCGAGGCCGCCCGCACCTTCCGCGACACCGGAGCCGTCGCGCCCAGCAGCCGGCACCTCGCCGACCGGCTGGCCGCCCCGATGTGGCCCTCGTCGATGGTGCGGCGCCCCGCGGCGGTGCTGGAGGTGGGTGCGGGGACGGGCCCGGTGACGCGGGCGCTGGCCGCACTCACCGGTCCGGCCGACCGACTGGACGCCGTCGAGATCAACCCGCGCTTCGTGTCGGCCCTGTCCGGTTCGCTGCGCACCGATCCGGTGCTGGCATCGGCGGCGGACCGGATCAGGATCCTGTCCGGATCGATCACGGAGATGCCGCTGGACCGGGACTACGACGTCATCGTGTCGTGCCTGCCGTTCACCAACTTCGATCCGGATGCCGTGCGTTCGATCCTGGACCGCTATCTGTCCGTGCTGGTTCCCGGGGGGCATCTGACCTTCTTCGCCTACCTCGGCACGCACGCCCTGCGCTCCGTCGTCAGCAGCCGCACGGAAGCTGCCCGGCACCGTGAGGTCCGCGCGGTCCTCGACACGTTCGCCCGTCAGCACAGCGGGCGGCAGAGCGTGGTGTGGCGCAACCTGCCGCCGGCCCGCGTGTGGCACCTGCGGACCCCGGAGCGGTCGGGCCGGCAAGCGGACGCGGCCTGATGCGGCTGCCTGCCGAACTCCTCGCGGGCGTACCACCGTCGGCGGCGTACGTCACGGTGCTCGGCCTGGTGCTCCTCGAATCGGTCCTGTTTCTCGGCTCGTTCGTGCCCACGCTCAGCCTGCTGGTGTGCGCGGGCGCGCTGGCCCGGGCGGGGGTGCTGCACCTGCCTCTGGTGATCGCGACGGCCGTCACCGGTGTGGTGACCGGCGACTTGGCGGCTCAGCGCGTGGGGCGGCGGCTCTCGGGCGGCCTGCAGCACGGTCGGCTGGGGCGCCGGGTGCCGGCCGCGGCCCGGGAGCGGATGGC
>KL569439.1:34798-39306 GCA_000715685.1 Streptomyces lilacinus | reverse complement strand
ATGTGTATAAGAGACAGGTCCGCACGGTCGCCCCGTACGTGGCCGGCGCGGCCGGGCTGCGCTACCGGCAGTTCGCCCCGTACAGCCTGGTGGCAGCGACGGTCTGGGCGAGCGCGGAGGCGGGCGCGGGGTACGCGGCCGGGGCGTCGTACGGGCGCCTCGCGGCCCGGCTCGGCGGGACCGGGGCGTTCGGGGTGTCCGCCGGTGTGCTGCTGCTCGGGACGGTCACCGTCCTGGCGGTGCGCCGGCGGGGGCGGCGATCAGGCACCGCACGCGAGGAGGCTGCCGTCGGTGCGCGGCATCGCGAGGTGGAGCCGGTGCGGGTCGGCGCCGGGGTCGACGCCGAGCTCGTCCCGGCCCGCACCTCCGCGGCCTGCCGGAATCGAGTCCGCGTCGAACACGGGGCCGACCGGGTGCATCCGTCCGCGGCGGGAGCGATGCCTACTGGCTGTGTCCTGGGTGATGGGGTTCACTGACCGCTGACTTTGTCGTGCGCAGCTTTTCGACGGCGAGGAGAGCCGATGATGGGTATGACCGGGCTGCGTCGGGATGATCTCAGGTCGTTGTTCATACCGCCGGTGACCGCGTCCGAGAAGGTCGGCCTGGAGACCGAGAGCGGCGTCGTCGACCCGCAGACCGGGCTCGCCGCTCCTTATGCAGGGAAGAACGGGGTAAGGGCCGTTCTCGAGGCTCTGCTGGCGGAGTGGGGCGGGGAGGCGCTGTACGACGCGGGCGAATTGACGGGGGTGAAGCTGGCCGACGGAGGCCTGGTCGGGCTCGAACACGGCGGTCAGATGGAGTACTCCTGTGCCCCAGTCGCCGATGTGGTCACGGCAGTGGACGACATGCGGCTCACTTTGGCACGGCTGTCGGAGCTTCTCAGCCGCTTCGGTCTTGCGCTCCTGCCCGGCGCATACTTGCCTTTCGACCGGATCGAGACCATCCCCTGGGTGCCTCTGAGCCGTGGCCGGCTCATGCGTGACCACTTCACCGGCATCGGCCCGGCGGGCGCCGGAGGGCCGGGGATCCTGTCGATGTCGACGTGCACGCAGGTGCATCTCGACTACCTCTCCGAGGACGATTTCACCCAGAAGCTGCGGATGCAGGCGGCCGCGTCGCCGGTCGTCGCCGCGCTGCTCGTCAACTCACCGCTGTACGGGGGGCGGCTGGACGGGGTGCTCTCACACAGATCGCGGGACTGGCTGCTGACGGATCCGCAGCGCTGCGGCCTCGTGCTGCCGGCGCTGCGGGACGAGGTGAGCATCGACGATGTCATCGACTGGGCGCTGCGCATCCCGATGCTCTACTACGAGGACGGGGCGGGACGGCTCCGGCCCGCTCCCGGCAAACCGTTCGCCTCGGTCCTTCGGGAAGGATTCGACGACGGCTCCCTGCCGGTCCTCGGCCATTGGGTCGCCCATATGACACAGATCTGGACGCACGTCAGGGTCCGACGAACGCTGGAATTACGCGCAGCGGACGGCCCCGCCTACCAGCACATCCAGGTTGTGCCGGCGCTGTGGACGGGGCTCAGTTACCACCCGCAGTCCCGGGCAGCTGCCTGGGAGTTGCTGAGGCACTACAGCGTGGCGGAACAACACGCTGCGATGGCAAGCCTCCCGACCGATGGACTGCGCACGATGCTCGGCGGCGACCGTGTGCACGAACTCGCGGGTGAGCTCGTCCGACTGGCCCGGGAAGGGTTGCGGGCCCGGGTGGCCGCCGGTCTGGAGCGCCCCGAGGTCCTGGACTACCTCGACCCGCTGGACGAGGTGTTGCACGCGGGGAAGACCTTCGCCGAGCAGTGCGCACACCGTTGGGAGACGGACCTGCGGCGCGATCCGCGCCGCTATGTCGCGGCCTTCCGTGTCTGATCGCACGGCTGTATTCCGAACGTTCACGTCCGAACGGTTCAGTGCCGGGGGAAGGTTTCGAACCTTCACATCCCCTGGGGGGACACCCGACCACGAGGGTCGGGCGCGTCTGCCGCTTCCGCCACCCCGGCCTGCCTGACTCCGGCAGACACGAACGCTAACAGCTCTTCAGTGATGTGTGAAGGAAACTTCGGAGATCATGGAACGAACGGCCGAAAATCATCCGGAGGGACAGATCAATTCCGTGACGTAAAACTGTTCCTGCCGCTTCGGGCCGCCACTCGGGCCGCCTTGTCGCAACGGAATTGCCCCCGTACCTTCGACTGCGAGGTTTCCATCGGCGGCAGGGGGATATTCCGGTGCCCAATCAGAGCTCTGTTTTCTTGAGCTATCCGCCGGCTTCCAGCGTCTGGCATTTGCCCATGGGTATTGCCTTCCTCGCAGGAGTGCTGGAAGCACGTGGTCACCACGTCGTACAGCATTACGGCTACATCGATGCGGTCGAGTACGTCTTGCGGCGACACGGTGGCGAGCAGGCCGACGAGGCCCTGCGTACCGTTCGCGACCCCGACGCCTCGATCCTGCGGCGGCACGACGCCCGAGTCCTGTTCGAGGAGCTCTCCGCGAGCATCTCCTCGACATTCGAGGACTTCGCCGTCGAACGCAACAACGTCAGGTGCGACTCCCGGCACTTCAAGGGTGACGTCAGCGAACTGCGCTGGGTACTCGAGCACCGCGAGGAGCATGTCTTCCACGAGTACTTCGCCGAGTCCGAGATGGCCCGCATCCGTGCCGCGGATCCGGACGTGGTCGGCATCAGTGTCGGCGACGAACGGCAACTGGTGAGTGCCTGCGTCCTCGCAAGCCTCGTGCGCGAGCACGCGCCGCGCGTGCGGCTGTTCATGGGCGGCAACTACTGGGCCCGCACCATGGACGCCTATCACGATCCCCAGTTCGCCGCCTTGTTCGATCACTGGGACGCCATCGTCTACGCCGAAGGCTTCCGGCCCGTGGTGGAGCTGGTCGAGGGCGCCGAGCCAGCCGCCGTCCCAGGCGTGGTGTGGCGCGACGGCGACACCGTGCGGATCAACCCGCGCGCCCTCGCTCCTGTCGACTACGAGACGCTGCCCACCCCGGTCTTCGATCGCGGTATCCGGCAGTGGAGCCCGGACTTCGTGCCTCCCCTCTACACGATGTCCAACTGCCCGATGCGCTGCGGATTCTGCTCGATAGCCGCCGGCAGCGACAGCTTCCTGCACAAGCCCCGGGTAATGTCCGAACGCCGCGTCGCCGAGCACGTGGCCGCACTTGGTATCGAGCGCGTCGACTTCGTCGACGAATACCTCACCGTCCCCCGGCAGCTCAGAATAGGACGGGAACTCGCGCGTATCGGACACCGCGCCACCTGGCAGTGCTATCTGACCGCGAGTGACCAACTGCTGAAGCCGGAGACCTGCCAGGTGCTGGCCGACGCCGGTTGCCGTGCCGTGCAACTCGGCCTGGAATCGCTTGACCCTGACACCCTGAAGCAGGAAGCGAAACCCTGGAATCATCCAGGAAATTATGGTCGGATTCTCAAAAACCTGCGCAATGCCGGAATCCAGGTCCACGTCTTCATCATCGTCGGCGTGCCCGGTGAACCGATCAACCAGTCGCTGCGTTGGCTGTCCTTCCTCGAGGACTACGGCGAGCACATTCTGACCATTAAGTCAGGCCGCTACCGGCTCACCCGACGTGCCCCGGACGAACGCGCCGCCACCCTCCACCAGATGTCCGGAATCCAGGTGACCGGCGAGGACCACCAGCTGCTCAATCTCAACCGTGACCAGTTCCGCTACACCACCAACGGGCTCAGCCGCAAACGCGTCGAAGCCGTACGGGACCTGCTCGAAGAGGCCTGCCGCCGGCACTGGGCCTACCAGATCACCTCCAGCGTGCCCTGGTGGACCAACCGTGGTCGCTTCACCCTGGAGCAACTGCGTGCCGACGCCGAGGTGCTCCGCGTCCACCGTCCCCCCGAACCGTCCATCCCGGCCAGTCACCTCAAACGCGGACTGTCCAAGATCACCAGTGCCCTCCGCGATGAACTCGGTCTGCGCACCGCACCCGCCACTTACGAGGACGCCCGTGACATCGCCACGCGACTACGCGCCGAGGACGACAGCACCGTCGCAGACGGTATCGACCGACCGTATCCGGCGAGGCGATCCTGACGACAGCCGGCCCAGTGGATCGGGCAGCCCACCGAGCAGGTCCAGGGCTTGGAAGGCCGCCTGGCCCGGCTTGTGGAACGCCACGCCCCGCAGCTGCTCGCTGTGGTGGGTATCGGGCCGGACACGGCCGTCACGTTGCTGATCACGATGGGGGACAACCCGGAGCACCTGGTCAGGCCCTCACCACCATGCCCCCCGGCATAGAGGCAACCGTGATACATGAGAGGGTCGGGCGGGTGAGTGAGACACCGGCGAACACCCTCCAATACCGCTCTGACGGGCCAGAAGACGCCCCAGTCCTGGTCCTGGGGCCCGCCTTGGGTACCACATGGCACATGTGGGACCGGCAGATCCCGGAGCTGACCCGCCACTGGCGTGTCGTCCGCTTCGACCTGCCCGGCCACTGTCTCTTATACACATC
>KL569439.1:34109-34519 GCA_000715685.1 Streptomyces lilacinus | reverse complement strand
GTGTATAAGAGACAGAGCCTGGGTGCCGCGGACGTCCGGGCGGGCGGGCTCGAGCCCGTCGCCCGCTCCGCGCCCGAGCGCTGGTTCACCCCCGTCTTCGGGGGCGCCCAGCCGGCGATCGTGGACTGGGCCGTCCAGATGGTCCGCACGACCGACCTCTCCTGCTACGCCGCGGCCTGCGAGGCGCTCGCGGCCTTCGACATACGCGACGGGCTGGCCCGCGTCACCGTCCCCACGCTGGTCGTCGTCGGCGCCGAGGACACGGTCACCCCGGCCGCCGACGCCCGCGTCCTCGTCGCCGGCATCCCCGACGCCCGCCTCGCCGTCGTCCCGGCGGCCCGCCACCTCACCCCCGTCGAACAGCCCGCGGCGGTCACGGACCTTCTGGTCCGCCACTTCCTGTCTCTTAT
>KL569439.1:33286-33823 GCA_000715685.1 Streptomyces lilacinus | reverse complement strand
GCCGCCCGCCGCCGGCACGGTCCCGGCCGGGGCACCGGCGCCCGGTTTCGGCCCGGCCGGTCCGTGGCCCGCGCAGGGCGAGCAGCCGCCGTCGTCCCCGGCCGCGCCCGGACGGGACGGGAATCCGTCGCCTTCGACGACGCCGGCCCCTGCGGGCAGCGAGCACGGCACGGGTTCGGCCTCCGCGACGACGCCCGCCGCCGGTCCGTCCCCGGCGGAGCCTGTCTCCGCCGACCCGGGCCCGGTGCCAGGTGCCGATCCGGCCGGCGCGTGGCCCGCGCAGGGCGAGGAGCCGGCTTCGCCGTCGTCCCCGGCCGCGCCCGGACCGCGCTGGGAGCCGTCGGTCGCGACGGTGCTGCTCCCCGCCCGCCGGCCGGTCACGGGTTCGGCCACGACGTCGGCGTCCGGTGCCGACGACGGCCCGACGTCCCCGTCGTCGCCGACCGCGCCCGCGCCGGGCACCGACGGCACGAGCCCGGCCGGGGCGCCGGCGACCGGTTTCGGCCCGGCCGGCGCGTGGCCGGCGCAGGGCGAGGC
>KL569439.1:30413-33089 GCA_000715685.1 Streptomyces lilacinus | reverse complement strand
GCACCCCGCCCCACGGGGCGGCGGCCCACGCGCCCGCAGGCACGGCAGGGGCCTTCGGCCCGCCACCCGTCGAAGTCGAGCGCAGCGACGCGGCTCGGTCCGTGCGGCAGAGCCTGCGGCAGGACGTGCTGGGGGAGAGCGGCGAGCCCGGTGACGGGTTCGGGGCCTCGTTCCAAGACTTCGCCGGGCGTGTGGCCTGGGGAGACGACGGGCCGTGGGCACGGCCGGGGCTCGATCGGCGGGCGCGGTTTCTGGTCGCGCTGACCGCGCTCGCCGTGGGGGGTCATCTCGGCGAGCTGGCCGCGCACGCCCGGGCCGCCCTGCGCGGTGGCCTCACGGCGGACGAGATGGAGGAGACCCTGCTGCACGCCTCCCTCTACTGCGGTCTGCCGGCCGCCGCCGCGGCCGTCGACGTCGTGCGGCGCGTCGTGACCGAGGAAGGACCCGCCTGAGCGCGCGGCCGCGTTGCATGATGGGTCCATGAAGCTGATCAAGCACAGCCACGCCTGTGTCCGTCTGCGGAAGGACGGCCGCACCCTGGTCATCGACCCGGGTGGGTTCAGCGAGGAGGACGCGGCCGTCGGCGCGGACGCCCTCCTCGTCACGCACGAGCACCCGGACCACTTCAACGAGGACCGGCTGCGGGCCGCTCTCGAGGCCAACCCGGCCGCCGAGCTGTGGACGCTGCGGAGCGTCGCCGAGCAGGTCTCGGCGGCGTTCCCGGGGCGGGTGCACACCGTCGGCGAGGGCGACGCGTTCACGGCGGCCGGCTTCGACGTCCAGGTGCACGGCCAGCTGCACGCCGTGATCCACCCGGACATCCCGCGGATCACCAACGTCGGCTATCTCGTCGACGGTTCCGTCTTCCACCCGGGCGACGCGCTGACCCTGCCGGGGCAGCCGGTGGACACCCTGCTGGTCCCGGTCATGGCGCCCTGGAACAAGGTCGGGGAGGTCATCGACTACATCCGGGAGGTGAAGCCGCGCCGGGCCATCGACGTCCACGACGCGCTGCTCACCGACCTGGCCCGCCCGGTCTACGACCGGATGCTCGGCCCGGACGGTCCCGGCGTCGGCGGGACCGAGCACGCGCGGCTGGCCGCGGGCGACGGCATCGAGCTCTGACCGGAGCCTCTCGCACGCCGCGCTGTCGGACCCGGCCGTTAGGGTGGCAGCATGCGCATCGCCACCTGGAACGTGAACTCGATCACCGCCCGTCTGCCGCGGCTCCTGGCCTGGCTGGAGAGCAGCGGTACGGACGTGCTGTGCATCCAGGAGACCAAGTGCGCCGCCGAGCAGTTCCCCGTCGACGAGCTGCGCGAGCTGGGCTACGAGTCCGCCGTCCACGCCACCGGCCGGTGGAACGGCGTGGCCCTCGTCTCCCGCGTCGGCCTGGAGAACGTGGTCGAGGGCCTGCCCGGCGGCCCCGAGTACGACGGCGCGCTCGAGCCGCGCGCGATCTCCGCGGACTGCGGCCCCGTGCGCCTGTGGTCGGTCTACGTGCCGAACGGCCGCGAGGTCGGCCACGCCCACTACACGTACAAGCTCCACTGGCTGGAGACCCTGCGCGACGTCGTCGCCGTCGACGCGGCGGGCGAGCGGCCGTTCGCCGTCCTCGGCGACTTCAACATCGCCCCGACCGACGCGGACGTCTACGACCGCTCGGTCTTCGAGGGGTCCACCCACGTCACCCCGGCCGAGCGCGCCGCCCTCGCCGCCCTGCGCGACGCGGGCCTGAGCGACGTCGTCCCCCGCCCCCTGAAGTACGACCAGCCGTACACGTACTGGGACTACCGCCAGCTGTGCTTCCCGAAGAACCGCGGCATGCGCATCGACCTGGTGTACGGCAACGCCGCCTTCGCCGCGGCCCACAAGGACGCCTACGTCGACCGCGAGGAGCGCAAGGGCAAGGGCGCCTCGGACCACGCCCCGGTCGTCGTCGACCTGGACGTGTGACACGTCCGGGCCGACGACGCATCCCCGGATCAGGAGCCCTCAGACCAGCTTCCGCAGGTCCACCGAGTCGCTGAACGCCTTCATCCCCGCGTCGCTGGGGTGGAGGTGGTCGCCCCCGTCGTAGCGCGGCAGCATGCGCTCGGGGTGCCGCGGGTCGCGGATCGCCGCGTCGAAGTCGAGGACGGCGTCGTAGAGGCCGTCCTCGGCCCGCCCGCCCGCGCGGATGTGCCGGTTGATGGCGGTGCGCTCGGCCTCGGCCGCGGCGGTGCAGTCCCAGTAGCCGCCGCAGGGCGCGATCGTGGCCACCAGCACCCGCATGCCGCGCTCGTGCGCGCGGGCCGCGATCGACCGGAGCGCGGCGATGACCTCGTCGGCCTTCGTGCCGGCCCGGATGTCGTTGACGCCCTCGAAGACGATGAGCGTACGGGCCGAGGTCTGCGCGAGGACGTCGCGTTCGAGCCGGTGGCCCGCGCTGACGCCGCTCTTGACGGTGCTGGTCCCGTCGCCGGGATAGCGATCGGTCACGACGCGGTTGCCGGAGATGCCGTGGTTGACCACCCCGAGGTGCGGCACCGCGCGCTGGGCCCGCAGCCGCCGCCCCAGCAGGTCCGGCCAGCGGCCGTTCCCCCCGGGCGTCGACCGCTCGCCGTCGGTGATGGAGTCCCCGAGCGCGATCAGCGTCCCCGGCCCGCCCGCGACGTCCACGCCGGTGAGCAGCGG
>KL569439.1:29490-30161 GCA_000715685.1 Streptomyces lilacinus | reverse complement strand
TCGAGCGGCTGGTCGAACGCGCCCGCGCCGCTGTCGCCGGTGCGGTCGCCGCGGCCGTCGGCGGTGAGGTACGACATCTGGTTGCTGTAGCTGTGCACGGGCAGCGTCCGCACGGTACCGGGGAGGTGGAGGCTCACCAGCAGGCTCGTGTCCGCCGGCACCCGGAAGTCCACAGGGTCGCTGAACTGCTGGGCGCCCGCCGGGATCTCGACCCCGGACCGGCCGCCGAAGGTCAGCGGCACGGGCCGCCCGACCGTCGCCGCGCCCGCACCCCGCAGTGCCACGCTCGCGTGGCCGATGCGGACCGGCCGGCCGGCGAAGGTGTTCTCCAGCCGGATCCGGGCGCGGGGTCCGCCCGTGCTGGTGTGCACGACCAGGCGGAGCGTCCGGTCGGTCCACGGGCCGACGTCGGCGTACCCGGACGTGGACGTCGCCCAGCTGCCGGTCCACCCGTTCGAGGGAGCGCGCAGGGCCATGGAGAAGATGTGCAGCTCGCGGCCCGCGCCGGGGGCGTCCGGCAGCACCACGGAGGAGACCTCGCGGCCGCGCGCGACCGGCACGCTCACCGCGTACAGCCGGGTGGTCTCGGCGCGCTGCCCGTCGGGGGTGTTGCGGTGGGGCAGCGCGACGGCCTTGGTGGTGAGCGCCCCGCGCCGCCAGTCGGGGGCGGT
>KL569439.1:26668-29255 GCA_000715685.1 Streptomyces lilacinus | reverse complement strand
GGCTCGACGAGCCGTCGCGGTAGCGGATCACGCCCGTGCCGTGCGCGTCGCCGCCCGTGCCGGCGACGAGGAACGTCAGCGCCCGGGCGGGCCCGGCCAGCCGCACCTCCTGCCCGTCGGCGCGTACGTTGTCGGGCCGGCCCGGCGCGGAGCGGGGCAGCCGGAGGTCGGCGGCGTCGATGGCGAGGGTGCGGCCGGGCGTCCAGCCGGCGGCCGCGAGGTCGCGGGCGGAGAGGGAGCCCCCCGACCCGTCGAAGTCCGCGTCCTGCGGTCGGTCGTCGTCGCTGATGGCCCGGTTGTCGAAGAGCCGCTCCAGGGGGAGCGGCTCTCGGCGGGTCACGGTGTCGGCGAGCGCGGGGGTGTTCACGAAGGCGACGGACAGGGCCGCGCCCGCCGCGACGGCCCCGGCGAGGACCGCCCGTCTGCGTCGTCCCGCGCCGTGCGCCCTGAGCTTCGGTGTGCGGAGCATGTGCGTCATGCCTCCCAGCGTTCCCAGCTCTTCAAGTGGCGGGATGAAGCTAAGGAGACGGCTGGGGAACGTCAAGGAGGCCGGTCGGCCACGTCGGGCGCAGCGCGCCGGTGGTGGGGCCATCCGTGCGAGTGAGATCCTGGCCAGTATGAACATTCCCTTCTTGGACAGCTGGCGGAAGCGGCACGGTCCGTCGCACGGTGTGGCGCTGCCCGACGTGGCGGCCAGGGACCCGGAGGGCCTGGCCGCGCTGCTGTCGGAGTGCGAACTGCTGCGTGCGCACGCGCAGTCGGCCGGTGTCGTCCTCGACGACTCGCCCGCGTCCCTGGAGGCACTGGACCAGCTGCAGCCGCGCTGGCGCGACGACCCCGAGCTGGTGCCCTGGCTCGGTAACGACGCGGGGCTCTACCTGGGCACGGTCATCGTCCGCACGGTCACGGGTGCGGGGTGGTGGCTGCGGTCCGACGGGCAGCCGGTGGTGCGGCTGGCCAACGGCCGGGAGATCGACACGGTCGAGGCGGGGCAGGCGTGGGCGGCGGACGGCGCGCCGGAGCTGTCCCAGCTGTACGGGGAGATCGCGGAGAACTGACGCCGGCCGGCGGTCGACCCCGCGCCAGTCAGCTGGTGAACGGGATGGTGTATTCCAGCCGCCAGCGGTCCGCGCGCACCACGATGTCGGAGGTCTCCACGGCGCGGTTGTCGCCGTCGAAGTGCGTGCGCTCGACGACGGTGACGCACTGGCCCGCCGCACAGCCGAGCGCCTCGGCCTCGGGCCGGGAGCCGACCAGCTCCCGCGCCCGGACGACCCGGATGCCGATGGCGGCCAGCCGGCCGCGCACCCCGCGCCGGGCGTAGGGGCCGCGCTCGGGGAGGACCACGTCGGTGCCCTCGGTGATGGTCAGCGGCTCCCAGCTGGTGGCGAGCTGCACGGGGTGCCGGTTGGCCAGGTACTCGTACTGCGTGCACAGCACCGGCCCTGTCTCTTATACACGCGCCGATGCCCAGCCGCTCGGCGATCGGCGCCGGGGCGGGGGTCTCGCTGGAGGACGCCTCCCAGGTCAGCGCGGCGCCGTAGCCGCGGTCGCCCCGGACCTCCGCGGCGAAGGGGGAGTCGACCGCGCCGGTCGACCGCAGGAGGGTGCCGAGCGGCGCCCGGTCGGTGACGAACACGCCGCGCCCGAACTGTCCCTCGGCGTAGCCCGCCGCCTTCAGCACCCGGACCGCCCGGTCCACGGTCTGGTCGCTGGCCTCGTACGTGCGTTTGAGCTCGGAGCGGGACGGGATGCGGTCGCCCACCGCGAGCCCGCCCTCGTCGATCCGCCGCCGCAGGTCGTCCGCGATGCGCAGGTATACGGGCCTGCTGTCGCCCACTCCGGGCTCCCTTCCCCCTGGATTCCCCCGTCCGGACCCCACAGGCTAGGTACCCAGGCTCGGTCTGTGTACCTAGGGCAAATGGCGGCCAATGCCGACCCGATCCGGCTCAATCCCGGTTCGTACGCGTGTCTCCTGCTAAGTCCCGTATTGAGGCGGATAGTTTGCGGCGACCGCGAGAGCGCCGAGAGCGAGTGGGTAGGGCTGGTATGGCCGGCGAGCCATTGATCGAACTGCGTGGTGTCAACAAGCACTACGGACAACTCCATGTGCTGCGCGACATCGACCTCACCGTCGACCGCGGGGAGGTGGTCGTGGTCATCGGGCCCTCCGGCTCGGGCAAGTCCACGCTGTGCCGCACCATCAACCGCCTCGAGCCCGTGGAGTCCGGCACCATCACCCTCGACGGCCACCCGCTGCCCGATGAGGGACGGGAGCTCGCCCGGCTCCGCGCCGAGGTCGGCATGGTCTTCCAGTCCTTCAACCTCTTCGCGCACAAGACCGTCCTCGCCAACGTCTCGCTGGCCCAGGTCAAGGTCCGCAAGCGCGGCCGCGAGGACGCCGACCGGCGCTCGCGCGAACTGCTCGAGAGGGTCGGGCTGCTCGCCCACGCCGAGAAGTACCCCGCCCAGCTCTCCGGCGGCCAGCAGCAGCGCGTGGCCATCGCCCGCGCCCTGGCCATGGACCCCAAGGCCCTCCTCTTCGACGAGCCCACCTCGGCCCTCGACCCGGAGATGATCAACGAGG
>KL569439.1:22277-26345 GCA_000715685.1 Streptomyces lilacinus | reverse complement strand
CCGCGTCGTCTTCATGGCGGACGGCCGCATCGTCGAGGACCGCACGCCCGAGGAGTTCTTCACCGCGCCCCGGAGCGAGCGGGCCAAGGACTTCCTCTCCAAGATCCTCAAGCACTGAGGCGGGGTGACCGCACACATGAGACCTCCCGCGACCGCCCTCCGCCGCCGCGCCGCGGCCCTCGCCCTCACCGGCCTCGTCGCCCTGCTCGCCGGCGCCTGCGGCAAAGAAGGCAGCCCGCCCGTCAAGGGCCCCAAGCCCGGAGCGCTGCCCGTCTACCAGGTCGCCACCGACGTCCAACTGCCGGACTCCGCCACCTGGCGGCGCGCCCGGAGCCGCGGCCACCTCGTCGTCGGAGCCAAGGAGGACCAGCCGTACATGGGCGAGAAGGACCCCGCCACCGGCACCTACTCCGGCTTCGACATCGAGATCGCCCGCATGATGGCCGCCTCCCTCGGCTTCGACCCCAAGACCGTCGCCTTCCGCACCATCGCCTCGGCCAACCGCGAGACCGCCCTGCAGAACGGCCAGATCGACTACTACGTCGGCACCTACACCATCAACGCGCTGCGCAAGAAGCAGGTCGGCTTCGCCGGGCCGTACTACGTCGCCGGCCAGTCCCTGCTGATCCGCGCCGACGAGAAGGGCATCGACGGCCCCCAGGACCTCGCCGGCAAACGGGTCTGCTCGGCGGCCGGCTCCACGCCCCTGCAGCGCATCCAGCGCGAGTACCCCAAGGCGCACGCGGTCGCCTACGACACGTACTCGATCTGCGTGGACAACCTCCTGAGCCTGCAGGTCGACGCCGTCACCACCGACGACACCATCCTCATGGGCTACGCCGCCAAGGCGCCCAAGGAGCTCAAGGTGGTCGGCAAGCCCTTCTCCACGGAGCCCTACGGAATCGGCGTGCCGCGCGGCGACAACGCCCTGCGCTTCGCCCTCGACGACGCCGTCGCCACGCACGAGAAGAACGGCGACTGGACGAAGGCCTACGACGCGACCCTCGGCCTGTCGGGGGTGCCGGCACCGCGGCCACCCGCCATCGACCGCTACCCGGCCAGCTGAGGTACCCGCGATGAACGTACTGACCGACAACTTCTCCCTCTACGGCAAGGGCCTGCTGGGCACCGTCGAGCTCACCGTCTACGCGTCCCTGCTCGCGCTCGCCCTCGGCTTCGTCATGGCCTCCTTCCGCGTCGCCCCCGTCGGCTCGCTGCGCGTCTTCGGCACCGTGTGGGTGACGGTGCTGCGCAACACCCCGCTCACCCTGCTGTTCTTCGCCGTGATGCTCGGCCTGCCGCGCTTCGGGGTGGTCCTGCCCTTCCAGCTCTTCGCCGTCCTCGCCCTCGGCTGCTACACCTCGGCCTTCATCTGCGAGGTCCTGCGCTCGGGCATCAACACCGTGCCGACCGGCCAGGGCGAGGCGGCCCGCAGCCTCGGCATGACCTTCAGCCAGACCCTCGGCGACGTCGTGCTGCCCCAGGCCTTCCGCTCCGTCATCCCGCCGGTCGGCTCCACCCTGATCGCCCTCGCCAAGAACTCCGCGATCGCCGGGTCCTTCAGCGTCACCGAGCTCCTCGGCACGTACAAGACCCTCAACGAACTGGGCTACAGCATCATCTGGTCCTTCGTCTGGATCGCCGTCGGCTATCTGCTCGTGACCCTGTCCATCAGCGCGATCTTCAACGTGCTGGAGAAGCGCTGGGGAGTTCCCCGATGACCACCGCCCTCTACGACATCCCCGGCCCCCACGCCCGGCGCCGGCACCGCCTCTACGGCCTGATCGCCACCGTCGTCATCGCCGGGATCCTCGCCGGAGTCGTCCTTCTGCTCTTCGACACCGAGCAGTTCACGGCCGCCAAGTGGACGCCCTTCGAGTACAAGGGCATCCAGGAGATGCTCCTGCGCGGTCTCGGCAACACCCTCAAGGCCTTCGCCTACGCCGCCGTGCTCTCCCTCGCCCTCGGCGGCGTGCTCGCCTGCGGCCGGCTCTCCGAGCACCGCGTGCTGCGGTGGGTCGCCACCGTGGTCGTGGAGTTCTTCCGGGCGATGCCGGTGCTGGTGATGATCTTCTTCGTCTTCGTCGCCCTCAAGGTCCAGCCCCTGCCCGCACTCGTCACCGGACTGACCCTCTACAACGGCTCGGTCCTCGCCGAGGTCTTCCGCACCGGGGTGAACGCCGTGGAGCGCGGGCAGCGGGAGGCGGCGTACTCCCTCGGCATGCGCAAGACGCAGGTGATGACCTTCGTCCTCGTGCCCCAGGCGCTGCGGGCGATGCTGCCGACCATCATCAGCCAGCTCGTCGTCGCCCTGAAGGACACCTCGCTCGGCTTCCTCATCACCTACGAGGAGTTCCTCCACGCGGGCAAGCTGATCGCGAGCAACCTCGACTACGACCTGCCGTTCATCCCCGTCGTCATGATCATCTCGCCGATCTACATCGGGATGTGCATGCTCCTGTCCTGGTTCGCCACGTGGGTGGCCAAGCGCCAGCGGCGCAGCGTCAAGACGGAGGCCGTCGAGGTCGCCCCCGCGGAACCGGGCACGCTCATGCCGGGGGCCGGGGCGCACCCGTAGGCTCCGCGCCGGCGCGGTCACGAACTCGTAGCGTTTTCAAGGGATTACCGGCGCATTTCCCCGGCGCGAAATAGGATGCCCCCAGGCCGGAGGGGGACCCGGAACGTGCCCCCTTCCGCTCATGGGGGAATCATGACGGGACCGTTGAGCGATCACCAACAGATCGAATTGAGGGTCGAGGAATTCGAGCTGGCGCAACGGCTCGGGCACGAGGAATTCCGTGACTACTTCGCCGCCGAGAGCGAGCTCGAGCAGATCTTCCTGAGCCAGGCCCAGCAGTTCCTCGCGGAACTGGACCTGGACGCGGCCGCCGAGCGCTACGCCGTGGTGGTGAGCCTGAACGAGAGCCTCGTCGCCCGCGCCGACCGCGAGCTCGGCCGGGCCGAGCCGGTCCCGGCGGACTACCGCACGGACCTCCTCGAGTGGCGCACCGAGGCGTGCGACTTCGCCGTGCTGGTCCGGGGCGAGGCCCTGCTCGCCCGCGCCATGCAGCGGCGCCTGGTCAGCGATCTCCAGGGGGCCATGGACCTCTACGAGGAGGCCGGCGAGGAATTCACGAGGCTGGCCGAGGAGTCGGAGGCCCAGCACGACATGGGCAGCCTCAAGGCCCTGCTGGCCGGCACCGATTCCCGGTTCTGCGACGGGGTGCTGGCCATGGGCCGGGGCGCCTATCAGTACGCCCGGGACGCCTTCCGGTACGTGCGCGCCACGTACAAGGAGATCGGCCGGGAGCTCGAGGCCATGGGCCGCTCGGACGACGGTGGACGGGCCTCGCACGACACCGTCTTCGGCCACTTCGAGCGCGAGGTCGGAGCGCAGCTGGTGTACGCCGACATGATGTTCCAGCTGGCCAGCTTCTTCGACCACACCCGCTCCTCGCACCTGGACCGGGCGGAGGGGTGCATCGGCAACGCGGTGAGCCTCTACGAGGAGTGGATGAACCTCGTCGTCTCCCAGGGCTGCCCCGACCCGCAGCGCGGGGTGATGGAGATGGAGCTCGCCAACCTGCGCGGCTGGCAGAGCTGGGTGCAGGCGGACACCGCCCGGGAGCGGCGCGACTGGCACCGCTGCCGCGACCAGCTGACCAGGGCGGAGGAGGCCTGGTCCGCCTGCGCGGACCTCAGCGCGCGGCTGTCGGTCACCGGGCGGGCGTCGCTCCCGTTCGAGATGTCGAACATGGAAATGCTCCTGGAGACGAGCCGCCGCCGCTACGAGCGGGAGCAGCAACTGCACGCGCAGATCGAACACCTCAGGCAGCTGGTCGAGCGACGGGACCACGCGAGGGTGGAAGTCCATTCCCACGGAGGGATCGCCATGAACGAAAGCCGTGAGCACCACCACTCCAGCACCTACAACCTGCCCAATGCCAACGTCGGAGCCGTGGGCGACGGCGCCCGCGCGGAGAGGTTCGTCCAGCAGGGCAGCGGCCTGCAGATCAACGACTTCCGCGCGCTGGCCGGCGAACTGGACGACCTCGCCGCGAACATGGG
>KL569439.1:20485-22022 GCA_000715685.1 Streptomyces lilacinus | reverse complement strand
GCGGTGCGCACCGCGGCCGACAGCGCCCGCGCCCACGACGAGAGCGGGGTCCGCCGCCACCTGCGGTCGGCGGGAACGTGGGCGCTGGACGTGGCGTCCCGGCTGGGCGTGACCGTCGCCGAGGCCGCCGTGCGCAGCGCCATCGGCGCCTGACGGCCGGCCCCCGGGTCTCCGGCCCTACGGGCGGCCGGGGCGCGGGGGCAGGGCCTCCACGACGAAGGGGACCGGGGAGCCGGCGGGGGCCCGGTGCACCCAGATGCGGGTGCCCGGACCCGGCCGGTTCTCCACGACCCAGCGGTTGAGGGGCACCCGGATCCACTGCTCCAGCAGCGGGCTGCGGATCCGCCGCGCGCCCAGCGCCGTGCCGGTGGTGAGCAGGTCCTCGCTCACCGCCTTCTCGATGGCCGGATGGTCGAAGACCAGGTGATATCCGCGCGCCGTGGCCGACCCGGCGAGCTGGTCGAGGAACTTGCGCACGATCCGGGCGCAGACCTCCGGCCGCAGGATGTCGAAGGGCACGATGCCGCTGCCGAAGCGACCCAGCAGTTCCGGCCGCCCCAGATCGTGCGCGAGATGGCGCGAGACGGCCTCGGTGAAATGCCGCTCGATCAACGGATATCCCGGCACGTCCGGATGGAATCGGCGCAGCAGCCCGGGGAGCTCTTCGGTGCCGATGTTCGAGGTGAACACCAGCACCGTGTGGGAGAAATAGGCCGTGCGCCCCAGGCCGTCCGTCAGCCGGCCGTCGTCCATGATTTGCAGGAATTTGTCGAGGACCTTGGCGTGCGACTTCTCGATCTCGTCGAAGAGCAGCACGCTGAACGGCCGCTCGAGCACCCAGTTCGTCAGGACGCCGCCCCGCTCGTGCCCGACGTATCCCGGCGGGGAGCCGGTGAGTCGTTCGCTGGTGTGCGCCTCGGCGAATTCGCTCATGTCGAAGCGCCGCAGGGCCGTCTCGTCGCCGAAGACCAGCTCGGCCACCGCCTTGGCGAGCTCCGTCTTGCCGACCCCCGTCGGCCCGGCGAAGAAGAACACCCCCTTGGGGGCGGCCGCGCCGCGGCCGGAGCCGGGCACGAAGTCCAGCCCGCCGCGGGCGTTCGCCAGGACGCCCGCCACGGCCCGCACCGCCGCCGGCTGGCCGATCACCCGACGCGACAGCTCCTGCTCGGCCGAGACCACCTTCTCCAGATCGAGGGACTCCCAGGGGTCCTCCCGCACGCCGAAGCGGTGCCGGGCCAGCAGCTCGCGGGCGGGCCGGACGGGGCTGCCGGTGGTCCGGGAGGTCACGGCCAGCGAGCGGAGCTCGAGCACGGTCATGCCCTCGGTCTGCTCGGCGAGTTCCGCGGCCGCCCGCCGCCGGTCCTCCGCGCCGAGCCCCTCGCCCCCGGCGAAGTCGGGAATCAGCCGGTGGAGCACGTCGGTCCGCTCCGCCGTGCCCGGCGGCCGCACCCGCACCGCCGCCGTCCGCGGATGGTTCTCCAGCAGCCAGCCGGGCAGCCGGCCGGCGTCGGCGGTCACCAGCACCTGTCTCTTATAC
>KL569439.1:19910-20167 GCA_000715685.1 Streptomyces lilacinus | reverse complement strand
GATCCGTCAGGTGCTCCTCCGTCACCGGCAGGTCCGTCCCGAAGAGCAGATCGGCCTCGTGCACCACCAGCGCGCACGCCGTGCGGTCCTGCCCGAGCAACCTCCGGGCGACCGGCAGCAGATCGCGCCCGGTACGGATCTCGGCGTGCCGGGCGGCGTCCAGGCGCCGGCGCAGCTGCCGGGCCGAGTCCGACAGCCGCGCCCGACGCGCGTCGGCGGTCTCCTCCGCGCCGCCGGGCCGGAGCACGGGCCCGACC
>KL569439.1:19400-19677 GCA_000715685.1 Streptomyces lilacinus | reverse complement strand
TGTATAAGAGACAGGGGCCTCGCGCAGCGGCAGGTAGGCGTCCTGCCACCGGACGTCGTCCTCCACGTTGCCGTGCAGCACCAGGTGCCTGCCGCGGCGCAGTTCGAGATAGGCGCGGGCGAGCCACGGCGCCACCGGGGGCGGGGCGCCGCTCATGCCCGGCCGCGTCCGCGCGTGCGGTCCGAGGGGGCCGCGGGCCGGACGTGCTCCGCGGCGCCCGGCGCGGCCCCGCCCTCCCACATCAGCCCGCCCACCTCGTAGCCGCCGCGGCGGGGCG
>KL569439.1:10037-19136 GCA_000715685.1 Streptomyces lilacinus | reverse complement strand
TGTCTCTTATACACATCGAGGCGTTGAGCTCCTCGGCGAGCCGTGCGAGCGGACCGCAGTCCCCCGCGGACCGCAGTTCGCCCTCGGCCGTGACCGGGAGGCGGGGATCGGCGAGGTAGTTGATCCGCTCCTCCGCGCCCTCGCCCTGGATGATCACGGACACCTCCTCGCCGTCCAGACGGGCGGCGGCCACGCCGATCGAACCGTCCTCCGCCTCGACCAGGCTGCCGGGCAGGACGGCGTAGCCGAGTCCGGGGAGCGCCTCGGCGATCAGACCCAGCATCTCCCGGCGCGTGGCGAGCCGGTCGATGGCCTCGTCCAGTGCGTTCTCGCACCGCTCGACCTCGGGACCGAACCGCTGCAGTGCGGCGCGCGCCCGCCCGGGGTCCGTGGTGGACAGCGTCGACCGCAGCGCCGACGCCTGCGTGTGGAGGGCGTCGAGCGCGGGCACGTGCACGCCCGCCTCGCGCGCGTCGTCCCGGAGGTCGGCCAGCCGCCGCAGCAGCCGCTCCACCTCGGCCTCCACCAGCCGCAGGGCCGCCTCGTGGGCGGCCGAGGCCCGGGCCACCGCACGGACGTGCGCCCGCACGGCGTCCTGCGCGGAGCGCACCAGTCCGGCGGTGGCGGGGGCGTCGGCGGGCGCCGAGCGCAGCAGACCGAGCAGGCGCTCGCACTCCACGGCACCCGCCGGGTCGAAGCGCACGCCCCGCTCTGGGCCGGACCGGGCCAGCTCCGAGCGCAGCACGGCGACCGAGGCGGCGAGGTCCTGCCGGCTGCGCTGCAGGGCGGCCATGCGCAGCTCCGCGAGGCGCTGTTCGGCCGCGTCGAGCGCGGCGACCGCCTGGGACAACCCCATGAGGTCGGTCGCCGCCCGGGCCGTCCGCCCGGCCTTCGCGACGGCGTCCGCCACCTCGCCCAGCGCGCCGGCGTCGATGCCGGGGACCGGCGCGGCGGAGCGCTGGGCCGCGGCGACGGCGGCGCACCGCCGCTCGGCGTCCTGCCGGGCCGCCTCCAGCGCCCGCATGGCGCGGTGCGCCTCGCGCTCGCGCCGCCTCCGCTCGCGCTCCTCGCGCTCGCGGGCCTGGCGCTCGCGCCGGGCCCGGCCGTTGCGTCCGAAGCAGTACTTGGGCGATCCGCTCATCCGTCCCCCTCCGTCGACGGTCCGTCCACCGCGGGAGGCGTCAGACCGAGCGCGGCCTCGAACGCGACGCGGAAGTCAGGGGTCCGGGGCACGCCCGCCCAGCGGACGGTGGGCCCCGGGCCGAGGTCGATCTGCAGGCCCGCGCCGGTGTCCGGCTCGGCGTCGAGGCCGCGATGGCGCTCCGTCAGGTGATGGACGCGCTGGTTCGCCGACCCCCGCCAGCGCAGGTCCCCGTGGCGGCCCCGGACGTAGGGGCCGTCGACCAGGAGGTCCAGCCGGTCCAGGAGCCCGCGCTGCGCGGGAGTGCCGTGGGCGCGCAGGTGCTCCAGGGTCCAGCCCGTGTAGGACATCACCGACAGGTCCCGGCGGGCGCGCACCGCGTCGACGAGCGACGCGAGCCGCCCGGCCTGGGCGAACGGCTCCCCGCCCGAGAGGGTGAGCCCGTCCGCGGCCTCGGCCGCGATCCGCTCCGCCAGCGCGGACACCGCCATGGGCGTGCCCCCGTTGGCGGGAATCCACTGCGGGCTGACGCAGCCGCGACAGTTCAGCGGGCAGCCCTGCACCCACACCACGAACCGGCTGCCGGGCCCCAGCGTGCGGCACGCGGGGTGCAGGTCGGCCACGCGCAGCAGGGGGCCCGCGCCGGTCCCGGCCCCGGCCCCGGTCTCGGCCCCGGCCCCGGTACCGGTCACAGGACCCACACCCGTATCACCACGAACGCGATGACGGCCAGGACCGTCAGCACGGCCTTGACCGTGTCCCAGGACTCGGCGGTCGAGGTGGTGGCAGGCGGCGCCGGCGGCGCGGCGACCGGCGGCTCCGACTGCTCGCGGGTGTCCGCGGAAGCCGGCCCCGCCTGGGATGCCGCCGGGGCGGGGGCCGCCCATGCCGGGCCCCCGACCGAGGGGACGGGCGAGGGGTACGACTCGCCGAGGTTCCGGGCCACGCGGGCGCACCAGACGCACGTCCCGAGGGAACGGTGGTACAGGTGCCGGGCGTTGAACCGGCAGCCCATCAGCTCGAACCCCGCCTGGTCGAGCGCCTGGAACCAGGCCTCCGGGCCGGGCCGCCGAGCCGGTTCGTACAGGCCCGGCTCGAAGCACTGCCGGGCCAGGGCGAGGGCCGTGGGCGGCAGCAGCGGGGCCGGCAGCTCGTTCGCCATGGGGACCAGCAGCTCCGGGCGCGTGATCCTGTTGCGCCGCAGCCGGACGTTGCTCTCGACGTCGTCGGTGTCCGAACCGTCCGCCGGCACGCCCTCGAAGGGATGCTGGCCCTCCATCAGCAGCTGGCAGATCAGCACGGCCAGGCCGAAGGAGTCGTGGTGGGTCTCGAGCACGGCACCCCGCGGGGCACTGTGCGCCTCGGGCGGCGCGTACTCCGGCGTCACCTTGGTGCAGGGGTGCATTCGGCCGGTGGCCGCGTCCCGGAACTGCACCGTGTCGCAGTCGATCAGCGTCACGTGCCCGGTGCGGGACACCATGATGTTCGCGGGACTGAGGTCACCCATGACGGCGCCCGCCGCGTGCAGCATGCTCATCAGCCGCGCCGTACGGGCGGCGGTCACGAGGACCGTCCGCCAGGTCGGCTCCTCCAGCGCGTCGGCCCGCAGCACGGGGTCGAAGAGCTTGTCGAGGGGTGCCCCGCCGACCCGCGGCATCAGCACCCCCCTGGTCAGGCCCGTTCCGTCCGTCAACCGGGCCAGCGGCCAGGCCAGGTGCTGGTGCTCGGCGTGGTCCCCGCCCAGCCGGACGAGCGGCGAGCGGATCAGGGCGTCGAGCTTCGCCCCGCCGTCCGCCGGCGGGTCGTAGTAGAGCTTGACGCACAGGTCCGGCATGTCGGCCAGGCCCACCACCATGCCCTCCCGCCCGCTTCCCAGACCGTCCTCGGCGAGATGCACGGGCCGTCCGCTCGGTAGGTACAGGGTCACGGCCGGAGCACCGCCAGGATCATGGTCTTGTCGTCCCCCGACGTCCGGGCGAAGTCCTCCGACGCGAGGCGCTCCGCCAGGTCCTCGGGGCGGTGGCCGGGCGCCGCGAAGTGGTCGAAGTAGCGGGACATCTCCTCGGGCGCGGCGAGGGCGCAACTGCCGTCGGCGGCCCGGCGCGAGCTCAGCAGCGCGTCCATCACCCCGTCGGTGCACACCGCCAGCCCGCGGACCAGCGGGTCGTGGAGCACGCCCAGCGCGGCGTGCTCCCAGCGGTCGCGGGAGGTGAGCAGAACGGTCGCGCCGTCGTGCTCGCGCTCCGCCGGGGGCGGCACCACGAGCCGGGCGCCGCCGGGCACCCGGTCCACCACCAGGAAGCAGTCGCCGACGCCGAAGAAGGCGTACCACGGCGGCTCCGCCACCACGGCGAGCAGCGTCGTGCCGTACTCCTTCCGCGGATCGTCCCGGTCGTCGCGGGTATCGGGGCGGTCCGTCGCGCGGGGCCGGGGCGCGAGGGCCGACATCGCGGGCACCATGCCGTCCAGCAGGCCGTCGAAGGCCTCGAGGCAGCCCCGGGCGAAGGCGTGCGCCGTGCGCAGCCGGCCCGGCACGGTCCGCTCGCGCGCGGCGGGGGAGTAGTGCCGCTCGGCGGCCAGGCGCGCGGCCTCCACCGCGTACTGCGCGCCGAACTCGGACCGGGACCGCGAGCCGGCACCGTCGGCGACCGCGAAGAGACGCGCGCCGCCGCTCAGCGCGTGGGTGAGATATCGGTCCTGGTTCACCACGCCCAACCGCACGTGCGTCGAGCCGATGACGGACGCGGGAACGACATTCCACCCCGCCGCCACGGGGCGTTCGGGCTCAGCCATTCCGCCGCATCCATTCCCGGATCCGGTCGGCCTGCTTCTGGTGCTCGCGGGCGTCCTTGTACACCTTCTCGGCGGGCTGGTCCCGCGACGCGTTGCCCGCCGACTCGATACTCGCCGACATCAGGCTGAGCACCCGGGCCATCGTCACGTCCGTGAGGGAGGAATACGATTCCGGCGCGAGTGCGCGCAGCACCGCCTCGTCCGCCCCGGTGACGCCGAAGGCGAAGAAGAGAATGTGCTTTCCGCTTTCCTGTTGCCGGATGACGGGCGCGAGGTCCTGCCAGTCATTGCTCTTGTGCCCCTTGTCGTCGGTGGGCACCCCGTCGGTGATCAGATAGACCAGCGGGCGGTTCTTCATCGGCATCCCGGCCTCCCGCAATTCCCGCCGCCGGACCGCGACGAGCCGGAGGGCCTCCTGCACGCCCGCGACGAGCGGGGTGACCCCGTCCGCCCGCAGTTCGGGCGGGCTGAACTCCCGGACCGGGACGTACGGCTGGGCCGGCGGCCCCGAAACCCGGCCCGACGGGTCGATCACCTGCACGTGGTTGAAGCCGAACGTCACCATGGCGATCTCGCCGATGCTGGCCACCGGGTCGACCTTGAGCAGCTCCTCGCGCCACCCCCGCAGTGCCGCGTTGAGCTCGTCGATGCGGCCGCTCTCGCGCATCGACTCCGACGTGTCGACGACCAGTGTGATGAGCAGGCGCCCGCGCGGTGCCTGCGCGGGCAGGGCGTCCCGCAGAACGGTGGAGTCAGTCATCGTGAAGCGTCCCCCTTTGTCGTACGGCCGTCCCCGTCACGCGTACTCCCCGCCGGGGACGACCCCGAGCCCGCCCGCGCCGCCGGCCTCCGCCACCACGCGCACCGGCTGCCCGGGCGCCACGCACGGCGCGTCGGAGCGCGCCGGCGAAACCCACACGACGAGGCCGCCGAACTCGGCGTATCCGCCGGAGGAGTCGATGTGGGTGCGGGCGCGCCCCACGCCGCGGCAGTGCTCGGCCACGTCCGCCCGCACCGCCGCCGGCCCCCGGACGCCGGCCACGTCGGGCGTGGTGTCGGGTGGCGATGGCTCGCCGGGCGACGGCGTTTCCGGTGGCCGCGGTGCATGCGACGGCGGTTCCTGTGGCCGCGGTTCGCGCGTCTGGGGTGCCTGCGACGGCGATCCCTGGGCCGGCGCCGGACGCCTCTCGGCGGGGAGCGCCCGGCGCCCGCGCGGCCGCAGCGCGGCCGGGATCACGGCGAGCGCGGCCGACAGCAGGAAAGCCCACAGGAACGCGGTGCCCAGACCGTACGATCCGCGATGGGCCAGCTTCGCCACGGAGAGCGGCGAGTTCTTCTTCGTCTCCACGTCGGAACCGAAGACGCCGGAAAGGACGGCCTGCGCGGGGGTGGCGCCGACACCGAGAGTGGTGATCGTGAGCCCGCGCTTGCTCTGCTTCTGGCCATAGCGGGCGTCGAAGTCCTTTTGCCCACAGGCGTCGTTGCCGCCGGACGCCACCAGGACGACGGCCCGGTCGGCCTTTCCCGCGTGTCCGTCGAGCGTCCGTAGTACGTCGTCGCAAGACCCTCCCGACGGTCGCGCGTCGACCACGAGCACGCGGCTGAAGCCCCGCGAACCGCCGATTGCTCCCGCGACCAGAGAAGCGGAAGCAATCGTGAAGCACAGGATGAATAACGTAATTCCGCGCGCCGGTCCGGCGGCAGGCATGATCCTCATAAGGCACCCCGTCCCCTGTAGCGGGAGTGTAGGGCTATTCGGCGGGTGCCGTCACCGCTCATTTCAAAAGGATCAACAGCCGCATCGGTGACTGTTTTGTGAAGCGTTCGTACGCGTAAACGTTTTTCCGTAACAGTCGAAACCACTCCATGAATTCACGGCTTTTGGGGAGGAAGCGGGTGTGTGCCGCCCCTGTCGGCCCTCCGCGTCACGCCTCCTCGCGGCCCTGCCACAGGTCGGGGCCGAAGACCTCGTAGTCTGTCTCTTATACACATCGACAGCAGCAGCTGGGTCCGGGCGGCGCGCAGGAAGGGCAGCGGGCCGCAGAGGTACGCCGTGGCGCCGGCGGGGACGTCGATGCGGGACAGGTCGGCGCGGCCGGTGCGCTCGGCGGGGTGCGGGCCCTCCGGCTCCTCGTACCAGACGTGCGTGACCGCGTCCGGGAGCTTGTCGACGAGCTGCTGGAGGTCGGCGCGGAAGGCGTGGGCGGACTCGTCGCGGTCGGCGTGCACGACGACGACGCGGCGCGGGGAACCGGTGGCGGCCAGGTGGGAGAGCATCCCGATCATCGGGGTGCAGCCGATGCCCGCCGAGGCGAGCAGGACGGGGGAGTCGCCGTCGTCGAGGGTGACGTCGCCGAAGGGGACGCTCACGAGCAGCTCGTCGCCGACGTCGACGTGGTCGTGGAGGTGGTGGGACACCTCGCCCGCGGGCTCGCCGGCCACGCGCTTGACGGAGAACTGCAGGGCGCCGTCCGGGTGGCCGGACAGGCTGTACTGGCGTATCTGCCGGGCGCCGTCGGCGAGGGCGACCCGGACGGACACGTACTGGCCCGGCCGGGCGGCGGGGAGCGGGCGGCCGTCGAGCGGGCGGACGAGGAAGGTGGTGACGTCGGCCGTCTCCCGGTGGCGGGCGACGACGCGGCACGGCATCCACACGTCCCCCTCGGGGGTGCCGGCCTCCTCGTACAGCCGCTTCTCCAGCGCGACGAGGGCGTTGGCCAGCAGCCAGTAGACCTCGTCCCAGGCCGCGGCGACCTCGGGGGTGACGGCGTCGCCCAGGACCTCGGCGATGGCGGCGAAGAGGTGCTGGTGGACGATCGGGTACTGCTCCGGGCGGATGCCGAGCGAGGCGTGCTTGTGGGCGATGCGCGAGAGCATCGCGTCGGGGCGCGCGTCCGGGTGCTCGACCAGGGCCGTGGCGAAGGCGGCGACGGCGCCGGCCAGGGCGCGCTGCTGGGTGCCCTCGGCCTGGTTCCCGCGGTTGAACAGGTCGCGCAGGAGCGCGGGGTGGGCGGCGAAGAGCTTGTCGTAGAAGAGCGGGGTGATCTCGCCGATCGCGCCACCGACGGCGGGGAGGGTGGCGCGGACGATCTCGGCGGACTTCGGGGACAGCATGGACGCTCCTGAATTGGTATCTGAGACTCGTATTTTTGGGTGCGGGGAAGGGGCGGTGGTGCGGGGGAGTTCGGCTCTCCGGTCGGTGCTCAGCTCTCCGGGCGGGTGCCGAGGGAGAGCAGGACCGGGCCCGTCGGAGGGCCGGTCAGCTCCTCCACGGTGAGGGGGTCGAGCGCGGCGAAGAACGCCTCCTGCGCGTCCCGCAGTGCCCGGCGCAGCCGGCACGCGCTGCGCAGCGGGCAGGGCGGCTCGTCCTCGCAGCCGACGACGTCGCCCACGCCCTCCAGCTCGCGCACCAGCCCGCCGACCGAGCCCGTGCGACCGGCGGCGGTGAGGGTGAGCCCGCCGCCGCGGCCCCGGCGGGCCTCGACGACGCCCAGGTGCTGCAGCCTGCTGACCACCTTGGCGGCGTGCGTGTACGGCACGCCGACCGCGCCGGCCACCTCGCGGGTGGTCGGCGCCTCGTCGTCGCGGGCCACGGCCAGCCGCATGGCGATGCGCAGGGCGATGTCCGTGCTCTTGGTCAGTCGCACACCCTCAGGGTACCTAATGCGAATCCGAGAGTCGTATTTATGGAGGGTCGTCGCCGGTGCTCAGGGAGTCGCCCTCGGATTGACAGACCGTAACGGCCGCGGGGAGTCTGGCTCGCGATGATCAGTTCGATCGTCAACGAACCACCTTTCCGAACCATTTGGAGTATTTGTGGCACTCATGCGCAACCGCGGTACGCGGTACGGGAGAGCGCTGGCGGTGCTCGGGGCGGCGACCGCCCTGACGGCGGGGGCGGCCGGCCCCGTGGCCGCGGCCGAGGCGGCCGAGCAGTCCGACGGGGCGCGCTACGTCGCCCTCGGCGACTCGTACACCTCCGGCCCCGGCATCCCCGAGCAGTCCGGCGGCGACTGCGCGCGGTCCAGCGTCAACTACCCCGCGCTGACCGCGGGGCAGCTGCAGCAGACCTCCTTCAAGGACGTCAGCTGCAGCGGCGCGACCACGGACGACATGTGGCGCGCGCAGGGCGAGAACGCGCCCCAGCTCGAGGCCCTCGGCAAGCGGACCCGGCTCGTGACCGTCGGCATCGGCGGCAACGACATCGGCTTCGGCGGCATCATCGGCGCCTGCGCCCAGCTGTCCGTGAACGACCCGGCCGGCGCCCCCTGCAAGAAGCAGTTCACGGCTGCCGACGGCACCGACCAGCTCGCCGGGCGGGTCAACGACGCCGCACCCAAGATCGCCCGGGTCCTCAAGGCCGTGCACGAGCGCGCCCCCTACGCCAAGGTCCTGCTCGTCGGCTACCCGACGATCATGCCCGACAACGGTGTCGGCTGCTTCCCGTCCGTGCCGATCGCCGCCGGCGACGCGCCGTACCTGCGGGACACCGAGAAGCGGCTCAACGCCATGCTCAAGGACGAGGCCCGCAAGGCCCGCGTGAACTTCGTCGACACCTACGGTCCGACCGTCGGCCACGACGTCTGCACGCCGGCCGCCGACCGCTGGGTCGAGGGCGCGAACCCCGAGAACCCGGCCGCGCCGTTCCACCCCAACGCCAAGGGTGAGAAGGCCATGGCCGACGCGGTGCTGGCCCGCCTGCGCGGCTGACCGCACACGACGCGGCGGACCGGTGCGGTCGGGGACGCCCCGGCCGGGGGCGCCCCGGTGCCCGCCGGTCCGCCGCGCCTCGTCGCGGGCGCGGCCCGGAGGCCGCGAATGCCCTGTCGGCGGGCGGGCTCCGCGAGTAGGCTCCGGGGCCCGTTCGTCCGTCACGGAGGCACCCATGGCCCTCGCCAGACCGAACACCCGCCGGAGCCTGCCCCTCCTCGCGGCCGCGGCCGCGCTCGTCGCCGGGGCGCTGACGGCGCCCGCCACGGCCGCCGAACCCGGTCCCGCCGCCGCCCGCGCCCCCGGCAAGACCCCGGTCGCCGTCGGCCACGGCGGCGTGGTGGCCAGCGTCGACCCCGACGCCTCGGCCGCCGGCATCGAAGTGCTGCGCGAGGGAGGCAACGCCGTCGACGCGGCGGTGGCCACGGCCGCCGCCCTGGGCGTCACCGAGCCGT
>KL569439.1:2782-9828 GCA_000715685.1 Streptomyces lilacinus | reverse complement strand
GTGTATAAGAGACAGATCCACTACGACGCGCGGACCGGCAAGGTCGCGACCATCGACGGCCGCGAACGCGCCCCGCTGAGCGCCGACGAGAACCTCTTCCTCGAGAAGGGCCGGCCCCTCCCCTTCGCCGACGCGGTCACCAGCGGCCTCGGCGTCGGCACCCCCGGCACCCCCGCCACCTGGGACGCGGCCCTGCGCGCCTGGGGCACCCGCCCGCTCGCGCGACTCCTCCAGCCCGCCCGGAAGCTGGCCCGCGACGGCTTCGCCGTCGACGGGACCTTCCGCAAGCAGACCGCCGACAACCAGGCGCGCTTCAAGGACTTCCCCGCCACCGCCCGCCTCTTCCTGCCCGGCGGCAGGCCGCCCGCCGTCGGCTCCACCCTGAAGAACCCCGACCTCGCCCGCACCTACGACCTGCTGGCGCGGCAGGGCGTGGACGCCTTCTACCGGGGCCCGGTCGGACGCGACCTCGTACGGACCGTGCGCACACCGCCCGTCGACCCCGCCTCCGGGCGCGTCGCCCGCCCCGGCGACCTGACCGAGAAGGACCTGCGGGCGTACGACGTCAGGAAGCAGGCCCCCACCCGCACGTCCTACCGCGGCCTGGACGTCTACGGCATGGCCCCGTCCTCCTCGGGCGGCACGACGGTCGCCGAGGCGCTCAACATCCTGGAGAACTCCGACCTGCGGCGGCTGGACGAGAAGACCTACCTCCACCGCTACCTCGAGGCGAGCCGGATCGCCTTCGCGGACCGCAACCGCTGGGTCGGCGACCCGGCGTTCGAGCAGGTGCCCGTCGCGGGCCTGACCTCGCAGCGCTTCGCCGACTCGCGCGCCTGCCTCATCAAGGACGACGCCGTGCTGACCAGCCCGCTGGCCCCCGGCGACCCGCGCCGACCCGGCACCGCCTGCACCACGCGCGGCACCGCCGCGCCCACGCCGTACGAGGGGGAGAACACCACCCACCTGACGGTCGCCGACAAGTGGGGCAACATCGTCGCGTACACCCTCACGCTCGAGCAGACCGGCGGCAGCGGCATCACCGTGCCGGGACGCGGGTTCCTGCTCAACAACGAGCTGACCGACTTCTCCTTCACGCCGGTCAGCCCGGGCACCCACGACCCCAACCTGCCCGGCCCCGGCAAGCGCCCGCGCTCGTCGATGTCGCCGACGATCGTCCTCGACCACGGCAGGCCCGCCTTCGCGCTCGGCTCGCCCGGCGGCGCGACGATCATCACCACCGTGCTGCAGACGCTGCTCAACCACGTCGACCGCCGGATGCCCCTCGTCGACGCCATCGCCGCGCCGCGCGCCAGCCAGCGCAACGCGGCGGCCTCGGAGCTCGAGCCCGGCCTGTGGAACAGCCCGCTGCGCGGGCGGCTCGAGGCCAAGGGCCATGTGTTCAAGGAGAACCCGGAGATCGGCGCGGCCACCGGCGTGCAGCGCCTGCCGGACGGGCGCTGGCTGGCCGCGGCCGAGACGACGCGGCGCGGCGGGGGCTCGGCGATGGCGGTACGGCCGTCCGGCTCACCCCCCGGGCACTGAGCGACCGTCCCGCGCGCCGAGGGGCAGTCCGGTGCGCCGATCGGCCGCGCCCTCGCGCTGACCGTCTGCGCCCTCGCGCCGACAGGCCGCCGGTGCGCGTCCCCCACACGGGTGCATTGGCCCAGCGGGTGGATTGAGGCGGCCCGTCGCCGTCCAGATTGACGGACGTATGGCAGGGGCGTGGGGGACGCACAGGGGCCACCGCCTGTGGGCGGTGGTCCTCTGCGTGTTCGCGCTGTGGTTCCTCGGTGGCCCCTCCGCGAACGCGGCGCCCGCGGCGGTGCCCACGTGCCGGGTGGGGGCGTACCTCAGCGATCTGTACGACCTGGACACGGTCAAGAACAGGTTCTCCGCGCGGGTGTGGCTGTGGTCGGAGTGCGCCGACAAGAGCTTCGATCCGCTGCCGAAGGTGTCGTTCACGAACGCCGACGACCCCAAGAAGAGCGACCCGGACCTGAGCACCCGGGCCGGTCTGGTCAGGGACATGATGCGCGTCGAGGGGTCCTTCCGGCAGGGCTGGGACGTCAGGGGTTTCCCCTTCGACAAGCACCGGCTCCAGGTCCTCGTGACCGCCACCCAGGACACCGCGCACTTCCGCTTCGTGCCCGACACCGTCCACTCCGCCTACAACCCCGACATCGCACCGCCCGGTTGGCGGGTCACCGGGTTCCGGCTGGTCTCGGCACCGCATCACTATCCGACGAACTTCGGCAAGACCACGGACGAGCCGAGCGGCGGTATGTACAGCCGGGTGCGGGTCGAGGTCGACGTGGAACGCTCGGACCCCACGATCTTCTGGAAGCTGACCGGCCCGCTGTACCTGATGCTGCTCGTCGCCACCGCGTCCTTCCTGCTGCCCTCGCACAGCGAGGAGCTGAAGATGGCCGAGCGGCTCGACTCGCTGCAGAGCCGGCTGGCCCTGCTGGGCGGCGGGCTGTTCGTGGTGATGCTCAACCTGCAGCAGGTCAACCAGACCGTCACGAGCACCGCCGGCCTGACGCTCGTCGACTGGCTGCACCTGCTGACGCTCTTCTACGTCCTGCTGGCGGTGGTCGCCACGGTGATCTCCTGGCGACTGACGGTCCACGGCGGCGACCCCGGGCGCATAGGGCGCCTCCAGCACCGCGGCGCCGTGCTGGGGATGGTGGGATACCTGCTGGTCGCCGGCGCGATGGTGGGGTACGCGGCCCGGGTGGGGTGAGCCGCGGGACGGCCGCCGGACAGCCCGGGACGGCCGGGGTTTCCGTACCGCCCTCGCGTGTCGCCGGCGGAGTTTTCCACAGGAAGTGCGACGGTCTTGCCACAGGGAGTGACGGGACCTACGGTCGCATGCACACGCGGATCTTCGCGTGTCCGGCTGGCTGAACCCCCGGCTTAGGAGCAGCTCATGGCCAACGTTGTCCGCGCAGCACTGGTTCAGGCGACCTGGACCGGCGACACCGAGTCGATGATCGCCAAGCACGAGGAGCACGCCCGCGCCGCCGCGGCGCAGGGCGCGAAGGTGATCGGCTTCCAGGAAGTCTTCAACGCGCCCTACTTCTGCCAGGTGCAGGAGAGCGAGCACCACCGCTGGGCCGAGCCGGTCCCGGACGGTCCGACCGTGCGCCGCATGCGGGACCTCGCCCGCGAGACCGGCATGGTGATCGTCGTCCCGGTCTTCGAGGTCGAGCACCCCAACGTGTACTACAACACCGCCGCCGTCATCGACTCCGACGGCAGCTACCTGGGCAAGTACCGAAAGCACCACATCCCCCAGCTCAAAGGCTTCTGGGAGAAGTACTACTTCCGGCCCGGCAATCTGGGATGGCCCGTCTTCGACACCGCCGTCGGCCGAGTCGGCGTCTACATCTGCTACGACCGCCACTTCCCCGAGGGCTGGCGGGCCCTCGGCCTGGCCGGCGCCCAGCTCGTCTACAACCCCTCCGCCACCTCGCGCGGCCTCTCCGCCCACCTGTGGCGACTCGAGCAGCCGGCGGCCGCCGTCGCCAACGCGTACTACGTTGCCGCGATCAACCGCGTCGGCCAGGAGGAGTACGGGGACAACGACTTCTACGGCACGTCGTACTTCGTCGACCCGCGCGGCCAGTTCGTCGGCGACCTCGCCAGCGACACCAAGGAGGAGCTGGTCGTGCGCGATCTCGACCTCGACCTCATCGACGAGGTGCGCCGGCAGTGGGCCTTCTACCAGGACCGCAGGCCCGACGCCTACGAAGGGCTGGTGCGGCCGTGACCGGTGCCTCCTCGCTCCACGCCCGGCACCGCGCCGTCATGCCCGAGTGGCTCGCCCTCTACTACCGGGACCCGCTGGAGATCACCCACGGCGAGGGCCGCCACGTGTGGGGCGCCGACGGCCGGCGCTACCTCGACTTCTTCGGCGGCGTCCTCACCACCATGACCGCCCATGCCCTGCCCGAGGTCACCAAGGCCGTCGCCGAGCAGGCCGGGCACATCCTGCACACCTCCACGCTCTACCTCCACCGGCACATGGTCGAGCTGGCCGAGCGCATCGCGGGCCTGTCCGGCATCCCCGACGCCCGCGTCTTCTTCACCACCTCCGGCACCGAGGCCAACGACGCGGCCCTCCTGCTCGCCACCTGCCACCGGCGCTCGAACCAGATCCTGGCGATGCGCAACAGCTACCACGGCCGCTCCTTCTCGGCGATCGGCGTCACCGGGAACTCCGGCTGGTCGCCCACCAGCCTCTCGCCGCTCCAGACGCTCTACGTCCACGGCGGCGTCCGCGGCCGCGGGCCCTACGCGCACCTGTCCGACGAGGACTTCATCCGGGCCTGCGTCGAGGACCTGGAGGACATGCTGGGCCAGACGCACGGCGAGGTCGCCGCCCTGATCGCCGAACCGGTGCAGGGCGTCGGCGGGTTCACCCTCCCGCCCGACGGGCTCTACGCCGCCTTCCGCGAAGTCCTCGACCGGCACGGCATCCTGTGGATCAGCGACGAGGTGCAGACCGGCTGGGGCCGCACCGGCGACCACTTCTGGGGCTGGCAGGCCCACGCCGCGAGCGGCCCGCCCGACGCGCTGACCTTCGCCAAGGGCATCGGCAACGGCATGTCCATCGGCGGAGTCGTCGCCCGGGCCGAGGTGATGAACAGCCTCGACGCCAACTCCATCTCCACCTTCGGCGGCAGCCCCGTCACCATGGCGGCCGGCCTCGCCAACCTCACGTACCTCCTGGAGCACGACCTCCAGGGCAACGCCCGCCGCGTCGGCGGCCTGCTCATCGAGCGGCTCCGCGCCGTCACCGCCGGCCTGCCCAGCGTCCGCGAGGTCCGCGGCCGCGGGCTGATGATCGGCGTCGAGCTCGTCGGCCCCGACGGCTCCCCCTCCGCGCGGGCCGCAGCCCTCGCCCTCGAACACGCCCGCGATCAGGGCGTCCTGATCGGCAAGGGCGGCCGCGAGGGCAACGCCCTGCGCATCGCCCCGCCCATGACCCTCACGGTGGCCGAGGCCGAGGAGGGCGCCACCGCCCTCGGCGAGGCGCTGCGCCGGACCCAGACGGACCTCGACGCCGAGGAGCGGCCATGACCCGGACGATCATCAGCGGGGGCCTCGTCGTCACCGCCGCCGAGGAGACGGAAGCGGACGTCCTGATCGAGGACGGCGAGGTCGCCGCGCTGGCGGCCCGGGGCAGCGCCTACGCCCAGGGCTGGACCGCCGACCGGACCATCGACGCGACGGGCAAGTACGTCATCCCCGGCGGCGTCGACGCCCATACGCACTTCGACCTCCCCTTCGGCGGCACCGCCTCCTCCGACACCTTCGAGACCGGCACCCGGGCCGCCGCGTGGGGCGGCACGACGACCGTCGTCGACTTCGCCGTCCAGTCCCGCGGCCGGGCCCTGCGCGAGGGGCTGGACACCTGGCACGCCAAGGCCGAGGGGAAGTGCGCGATCGACTACGCCTTCCACATGATCCTCTCCGATGTGAACGAGGGCACGCTGAAGGAGATGGACCTCCTCGTCGCGGAGGGCATCACCTCCTTCAAGCTCTTCATGGCCTATCCCGGCGTCTTCTACAGCGACGACGGACAGATCCTGCGGGCCATGCAGAGGGCCGCCGGCAACGGCGGGTTGATCATGATGCACGCGGAGAACGGCATCGCCATCGACGTCCTCGTCGAACAGGCCCTGGCCGCCGGCCGGACCGCCCCCCGTTACCACGGCGAGGTCCGCAAGGCGCTGCTGGAGGCCGAGGCCACCCACCGCGCCATCGCCCTCGCCCGCGTCGCCGGCAGCCCCCTCTACGTCGTCCACGTCTCCGCCGAGGAGGCCGTCGCCGAGCTGGTCCGGGCCCGGGACAAGGGCCTGCCGGTCTTCGGCGAGACCTGCCCGCAGTACCTCTTCCTGTCCACCGACAACCTCGCCGAGCCGGGCTTCGAGGGCGCCAAGTACGTCTGCTCGACACCGCTGAGGCCGCGCGAGCACCAGGCCGCGCTCTGGCGGGGCCTGCGCACCGACGACCTCCAGGTCGTCTCCACCGACCACTGCCCCTTCTGCTTCGCCGGCCAGAAGGAGCTGGGCCGGGACGACTTCTCGAAAATCCCCAACGGCCTGCCCGGGGTGGAGAACCGCATGGACCTCCTCCACCAGGCCGTCGTCGACGGCCACATCTCCCGTCGCCGCTGGATCGAGATCGCCTGCGCCGCGCCCGCCCGGATGTTCGGTCTCGCCCCGCGCAAGGGCTCCATCACCCCCGGCGGCGACGCCGACATCGTCGTCTACGACCCCACCGCCCGGCAGACCCTCTCGGCCGCCACCCACCACATGAACGTCGACTACTCGGCGTACGAGGGCAAGCAGATCACCGGACAGGTGGAGACCGTCCTCTCCCGTGGCGAGACGGTCATCGACCGGCGGCAGTTCACCGGCCGGGCCGGGCACGGCCGTCACATCCCCCGCGCCACCTGTCAGTACCTCCCGTAAGGAGCACACCGCACGTGGACTTCGGCCTCGTCCTGCAGACGGACCCGCCCGCCACCGCCGTCGTGGACCTCATGCGCCGCGCGGAGCGCGCGGGCTTCACCCACGGCTGGACCTTCGACTCCGCCGTGCTGTGGCAGGAGCCCTTCGTCATCTACAGCCGCATCCTGGAACACACCGAGCGCCTCGTCGTCGGCACCATGGTCACCAACCCCTCCACCCGCAGCCCGGAGGTCACCGCCTCCACCTTCGCCACCCTCAACGACATGTACGGCAACCGCACCGTCTGCGGCATCGGCCGCGGCGACTCCGCGATGCGGGTGGCCGGGCGCAAGCCCAACACCCTCGCCACGCTCAGCGAGGCGATGCGCGTCATCCGCGACCTGGCGGAGGGCCGGGAGACGGACATAGACGGCACGATGCTGAAGATCCCCTGGGTCCGCGATGGCCGCCTGCCCGTCTGGATGGCCGCCTACGGGCCCAAGGCCCTGGCCCTCGCGGGTCGGGAGGCCGACGGCTTCATCCTCCAGCTCGCCGATCCCTACCTCACCGAGTGGATGGTCC
>KL569439.1:2050-2525 GCA_000715685.1 Streptomyces lilacinus | reverse complement strand
CCCGGACTCCGTCACCATCTGCGTCGCGGCGCCCGCCTACGTCGGCGACGACCTCGACCACGCCCGCGACCAGTGCCGCTGGTTCGGCGGCATGGTCGGCAACCACGTCGCCGACCTCGTCGCCCGCTACGGCGAGAGCTCCGGCGCGGTCCCCGAGGCCCTCACCGCGTACATCAAGCAGCGCCACGGCTACGACTACAGTCACCACGGCCGCGCCGGCAACCCGTCCACGGACTTCGTCCCCGACGACATCGTGGACCGCTTCTGCCTCCTGGGCCCCGTAGAGGCCCACCGCGAACGCCTGGAGCAACTGCGCGAGCTCGGCGTGAACCAGTTCGCTCTGTACGCGATGCACGACGCGAGGGAGGCGACGATCGACGCGTACGGGGATCACGTGGTGCCGGTGCTGGGGTGAGTTCCGGACGGGCTGGATAAATCCAGCCCGTCCGGCGTTTGAGGACAGAGCACAGCAGCC
>KL569439.1:1118-1791 GCA_000715685.1 Streptomyces lilacinus | reverse complement strand
GTCCGGCGATTGAGGACGCGGTCTGGGCAAGGCCCGGTTTCGGCCTACGGCACTCGCGCCGTCCACTCCTCCGACGCGAACTTCGTCGCCGCCAGCTCCTCCGCCCGCGCCATCTCCTCCGGAGTGACGGCACCCACCGTCAGCCCGTACCGCTCCCGGAACGTCCCGACCATCCGCTCGATGACGGCCTCCCGCGGCAGCCCCGTCTGCCGCCGCAGCGGATCCACCCGCTTCTTCGCGCTCTTCGTCCCCTTGTCCGACAGCTTTTCCTTGCCGATGCGCAGCACATCCAGCATCTTCTCGGCATCGATGTCGTACGCCATGGTCACGTGGTGCAACACCGCGCCCTCGCCGGAGACGATCCGCTTCTGCGCCGCCCCCGCGATCTTCCCGGCGTCCGTGGCGATGTCGTTGAGCGGCTGGTACCACGCCTTGACGCCCATGTCGGCCAGCGCCCCGAGCACCCAGTCGTCCAGGTAGGCGTAGCTGTCGGCGAAGGACAACCCCTGCACCAGCGCGTCCGGCGCGCACAGCGAGTACGTGATGGTGTTGCCCGGCTCGATGAACATCGCCCCGCCACCCGAGATGCGGCGCACGACCGTCATGCCGTGGCGGGCCGCGCCCTCCGGGTCGACCTCGTTGCGCAGCGACTGGAAGCCTGTCTCTTATACAC
>KL569439.1:0-841 GCA_000715685.1 Streptomyces lilacinus | reverse complement strand
CCCCCCACTCCCACACCCGCAGCGTCGGCGGGCGGCGCCCGGCCGCGACCTCCGTCGTCAGCACCTCGTCCAGCGCCATGTGCAGGGCCGGCGACTGGGGCCCCTCGTGGATGAGCTGCCAGTCGTAGTGGTGCCAATCGGTGGCGTTCGCCAGCGCGCGGCGTACGGCGACGCCGACGGCCTCGGAGGAGAAGCCGAACATCACCGTGCCCTCGGGGAGGGCGGCATCGATACGGGCGGCGAGCTCCGGGGCGGGCAGGTCGGCGTCGGCCCCTTCCAGGGCGCGGTCGATGGCGAGGAGCGCCTCGTCCGGCTCGAGGAAGAAGTCCCCGGCCACCCGGACGTCGCGCAGCACCCCGTCCGCGACCTCGAGGTCGACGACGACGAGCTTGCCGCCCGGCACCTTGTACTCACCGTGCATGGGCGCATCCTCCCCTGTGGTTCTTGTCGGCGTCCTCCACCGTAACCCCGCGGGATCACCGCGGGGTCTTGCCGGGGACGGGCCCGATCTGCCTTGCTGGGTGCCATGTTCACGACGCGGCCCACGCTCCAGGGCACTTTCGGGATGGTGTCCTCCACCCACTGGCTGGCCTCGCAGTCCGCGATGGCCGTCCTCGAGGGCGGCGGCAACGCGTTCGACGCCGCCGTGGCGGCCGGGTTCGTGCTGCACGTCGTCGAGCCGCACATGAACGGGCCGGCGGGCGAGGTGCCCGCCCTGCTCGCGCCG
Organism: Streptomyces lilacinus; assembly: GCA_000715685.1. Taxonomy (GTDB): domain Bacteria; phylum Actinomycetota; class Actinomycetes; order Streptomycetales; family Streptomycetaceae; genus Streptomyces; species Streptomyces lilacinus. Next base: position 114 of record KL569439.1, on the reverse strand, counting down.
GCCGGCGGGCCCGTGCGGGTGCTGTGCGGGCAGGGCCCGGCCCCGGCCGGGGCGAGCGTGGCGCACTACGCCTCGCTCGGGCTCCGCCTCGTCCCCGGCACGGGCCCGCTGGCG
>KL569438.1:30920-40032 GCA_000715685.1 Streptomyces lilacinus | reverse complement strand
AGAGATGTGTATAAGAGACAGGTTCGACGAGGTCGCGGACGAGCTGGAGGGCGCGCTCGAGGAGCAGGACCTCCTGCCGCAGAACGCGATCGAGAAGACCGTCGTCGACCGGGGCGAGCTCACCTTCCACATCGCCCGCGAGCACCTGCCGCGCGTCGCCCGCACCCTGCGCGACGACCCCGCCCTGCGCTTCGAGCTCTGCACGGGCGTCAGCGGGGTCCACTTCCCCGGGGACAAGGGGCGCGAGCTGCACGCGATCTACCACCTGCGCTCGATCACCCACAACCGGCTGATCCGGCTCGAGGTCGCCGCCCCCGACGACGACCCGCACGTGCCGTCGATCGTCGACGTCTATCCGACCAACGACTGGCACGAGCGCGAGACCTACGACTTCTTCGGGCTCGTCTTCGACGGCCACCCCGCACTCACGCGGATCATGATGCCGGACGACTGGCAGGGCTTCCCGCAGCGCAAGGACTATCCCCTCGGCGGCATCCCCGTCGAGTACAAGGGCGCCCAGATCCCGGCTCCCGACCAGCGGAGGTCGTACTCCTGATGTCCACCCCGAACGACGCCCCCGCCGGGCCCCGCGAGACCACCGAGGGCACCGTCTACACCGTCACCGGCGGCGACTGGGACGAGGTCGCCGCAGCCGCGCGGCAGGCCGACGACGAGCGCATCGTCGTCAACATGGGCCCCCAGCACCCCTCCACGCACGGAGTGCTCCGGCTCATCCTGGAGATCGACGGCGAGACGGTCACCGAGGCCCGCTGCGGCATCGGCTACCTGCACACCGGCATCGAGAAGAACCTCGAGTTCCGGAACTGGACGCAGGGCACCACCTTCGTGACGCGCATGGACTACCTCACGCCCTTCTTCAACGAGACGGCGTACTGCCTGGGCGTCGAGAAGCTGCTCGGCATCGAGGAGCAGGTCCCCGACCGGGCCTCGGTGATCCGGGTCATGCTCATGGAGCTGAACCGAATCTCCTCCCACCTGGTGGCCATCGCCACCGGCGGCATGGAGCTCGGCGCCACCACGATCATGATCTACGGGTTCCGGGACCGCGAGCTCGTCCTCGACATCTTCGAGCTGATCACCGGCCTGCGCATGAACCACGCCTACGTCCGTCCCGGCGGCCTGGCCCAGGACCTGCCGCCCGGCGCCGTGGACCAGGTGCGCGAGTTCGTGAAGAAGATGCGCAGGAACCTGCCCGAGTACGACAAGCTCGCGACGGGGAACCCCATCTTCAAGGGCCGCATGCAGGACATCGGCTACCTCGACCTCGCCGGCTGCATGGCCCTCGGCGCCACCGGCCCCATCCTGCGCGCCACCGGCCTGCCGCACGACCTGCGCAAGGCCCAGCCCTACTGCGGCTACGACACCTACGAGTTCGACGTCCCGACCGCCGACAGCTGCGACGCCTACGGGCGCTTCCTGATCCGGCTCGAGGAGATGCGGCAGTCGCTGCGGATCGTCGAGCAGTGCCTGGACCGGCTCGCGCCGGGCCCGGTGATGGTCGCCGACAAGAAAATCGCCTGGCCGGCGCAGCTGGCCCTCGGGCCGGACGGGCTCGGCAACTCCCTCGACCACATCAAGAAGATCATGGGCACCTCGATGGAGGCCCTGATCCACCACTTCAAGCTGGTGACGGAGGGCTTCCGGGTGCCTCCGGGGCAGGCGTACACGGCCGTGGAGTCCCCCAAGGGCGAGCTCGGCGTGCATGTGGTCAGCGACGGCGGCACCCGCCCCTACCGGGTCCACTTCCGCGACCCCTCCTTCACCAACCTCCAGGCCGTGGCGGCGATGTGCGAGGGCGGCATGGTCGCCGACGTCATCGTCGCCGTCGCGTCCATCGACCCCGTGATGGGAGGCGTCGACCGGTGACAGACGTACAGCTGGGGATGCCGCAGCTCCCCCCTCCCGACTACCCCGCCGACGTACGGGCCCGGCTCGAGGCCGACGCGGACGAGGTGATCGCCCGCTACCCCGACAGCCGCAGCGCGCTGCTGCCGCTGCTGCACCTCGTGCAGGCCGAGGAAGGGCACGTCACCCGCACCGGCATGCGCTTCTGCGCCGAGAAGCTGGGGCTCACCACGGCCGAGGTCACGGCGGTCGCCACCTTCTACACGATGTACCGCCGCAAACCTGGTGGCGACTATCAGGTCGGGGTGTGCACCAACACGCTCTGCGCGGTGCTGGGCGGCGACGCCATCTTCGACACCCTCAAGCGCCACCTGGGCGTCGGCAACGGCGAGACCACCGGGGACGGCAAGGTCACCCTCGAGCACATCGAGTGCAACGCGGCCTGCGACTACGCCCCCGTGGTGATGGTCAACTGGGAGTTCTTCGACAACCAGACGCCCGAGAGCGCCCTGCGGCTCGTCGACGACCTGCGCGCCGGCCGGCCCGTCGAGCCGACCCGCGGCGCGCCCCTGTGCACGTACAAGGAGACCGCCCGCATCCTCGCCGGCTTCCCCGACCAGCGGCCCGGCGCGGTCGAGGCGAGCGGCGGCGCCGGCCCCGCCTCGCTGGTCGGGCTCCGGCTCGCCCGCGGGGAGACCGGCCCGGCGCGCGTGGGGCCCCCGCGCGGCGAGCCCCCGCAGGACGAGCGTCCCCCCGAGCACCCCAGCTCCCACGACGCGCCTCAGCCCACATCCGCATCGGACCCCGAGCACCCGAGCGGCCCGGTCACCGAGGAGGGGGAGGGATGACCATGGCCCCGGAAATCTTCGAGACCAGCCCCGAGAAGCTGCTCTCACCGGTCCTCAGCGCCTTCTGGGACGAGCCCCGCTCGTGGACGCTGGAGACCTACCTGCGCCACGAGGGCTACGAGGGCCTGCGCAAGGCGCTGGCGATGACCCCCGACGACGTCATCGCCTACGTCAAGGACTCCGGACTGCGCGGCCGCGGCGGTGCCGGCTTCCCCACCGGGATGAAGTGGCAGTTCATCCCGCAGGGCGACGGCAAGCCGCACTACCTCGTCGTCAACGCCGACGAGTCCGAGCCCGGCACCTGCAAGGACATCCCCCTCCTCTTCGCCAACCCGCACTCGCTCCTCGAGGGCATGCTGATCGCCTGCTACGCGATCCGCTCCACCCGCGCCTTCATCTATCTGCGCGGCGAGACCGTGCCCGTACTGCGCCGCCTGCACGAGGCCGTGCGCGAGGCGTACGCGGCGGGCTACCTGGGCCGCGACATCCTCGGCAGCGGGCTCGACCTCGACATCACCGTGCACGCGGGCGCGGGCGCCTACATCTGCGGCGAGGAGACCGCCCTGCTCGACTCGCTCGAGGGCCGCCGCGGCCAGCCCCGGCTCCGGCCCCCGTTCCCGGCCGTCGCGGGCCTCTACGCCTGCCCCACCGTCGTGAACAACGTCGAGTCCATCGCGTCGGTCCCCGCGATCCTCAACAAGGGCAAGGAGTGGTTCCGTTCGATGGGCAGCGAGAAGTCCCCGGGCTTCACGCTCTACTCCCTCAGCGGCCACGTCGCCTCCCCCGGCCAGTACGAGGCGCCGCTGGGCGTCACCCTGCGCCAGCTGCTCGGCATGAGCGGCGGCATGCGCCCGGGCCACCGGCTCAAGTTCTGGACGCCCGGCGGCTCCTCGACCCCGCTGCTGACCGACGAGCACCTCGACGTGCCGCTGGACTACGAGGCGGTGGGCGCGGCCGGCTCGATGCTCGGCACGAAGGCGCTGCAGTGCTTCGACGAGACGACGTGCGTCGTGCGGGCCGTCACCCGCTGGACCGAGTTCTACGCCCACGAGTCCTGCGGCAAGTGCACGCCCTGCCGCGAGGGCACGTACTGGCTCGTGCAGTTGCTGCGCGACCTCGAGGCCGGCAAGGGCCGCATGAGCGACCTCGACAAGCTCAACGACATCGCCGACAACATCAACGGCAAGTCGTTCTGCGCCCTCGGCGACGGCGCCGCGAGCCCGATCTTCTCCTCGCTCAAGTACTTCCGCGCGGAGTACGAGCAGCACGTCAAGGGCCGGGGCTGCCCCTTCGACCCGGCCAAGTCGACCGTCTGGGCCGACGGACCCGTCGGCAACCAGCACTCTCACCTGGGGGTGAACGCATGACCGTCACCACGTCCGCCCCCTCCGGTGGAGGGAACGCGGCCGTCCCGCCGGAGGACCTGGTCTCCGTCACCATCGACGGCGTCCAGCTCTCCGTGCCCAAGGGCACGCTCGTCATCCGGGCCGCGGAGCTCCTCGGGATCGAGATCCCGCGCTTCTGCGACCACCCGCTGCTGGACCCGGCCGGCGCCTGCCGGCAGTGCATCGTCGAGGTCGAGGGCCAGCGCAAGCCCATGGCGTCCTGCACGATCACCTGCACCGACGGCATGGTCGTCAAAACGCAGCTCACCTCGCCCGTCGCGGAGAAGGCGCAGCGCGGCGTGATGGAGCTGCTGCTGATCAACCACCCGCTGGACTGCCCGGTCTGCGACAAGGGCGGCGAGTGCCCCCTGCAGAACCAGGCCATGAGCGCCGGGCAGGCCGACTCCCGCTTCGAGGGTGCCAAGCGCACGTACGCGAAGCCGGTGGCGATCTCCCCGCAGATCCTGCTGGACCGCGAGCGGTGCGTGCTGTGCGCGCGCTGCACCCGCTTCTCGGCGGAGATCGCGGGCGATCCGATGATCGAGCTGCTGGAGCGGGGCGCGCTGGAGCAGGTCGGCACGGGCGAGGGCGACCCGTTCCAGTCGTACTTCTCCGGCAACACCATCCAGATCTGTCCGGTGGGTGCGCTGACGTCGGCGGCGTACCGGTTCCGCGCCCGTCCGTTCGACCTGGTGTCCTCTCCGTCGGTGTGCGAGCACTGTGCGGGCGGCTGCGCGACGCGCACCGATCACCGGCGCGGCAAGGTGATGCGGCGCCTGGCGGCCGAGGACCCCGAGGTCAACGAGGAGTGGCTGTGCGACAAGGGCCGCTTCGCGTTCCGCTACGCGCAGCGGCCCGAGCGGTTCACGACCCCGCTGGTGCGCGACGAGGCGGGCGTGCTGGCGCCGGCGAGCTGGCCGGAGGCGCTCGAGGCCGCCGCGCGCGGGCTCGCGGCGGCGCGCGGCCGGGCCGGGGTGCTCACGGGCGGGCGGGCGACGGTCGAGGACGCGTACGCCTACGCCAAGTTCGCCCGCGTCGCCCTCGACACGCATGACGTGGACTTCCGGGCGCGCGTGCACAGCGGCGAGGAGGCCGACTTCCTCGCGGCCCGGGTCGCCGGGCGCGGCCGGGACCTGGACGGCTCGGGCCTGACGTACACGGCCCTGGAGCAGGCGCCGGCGGTGCTGCTGGTGGGGCTGGAGGCCGAGGAGGAGGCGCCGGGCGTCTTCCTGCGGCTGCGCAAGGCGTGGCGCAAGCGCGGGCAGCGGGTCTTCGCGCTGGCCACCCACGCGACCCGGGGTCTGACGAAGGCCGGCGGCACGCTGCTGCCGGCGGCCCCCGGCACGGAGCCGGAGTGGCTGCGGGCGCTGGCGGACTCGTCCGGGCTGGACGCGGACGGCCGGGCGGCGGCCGAGGCGCTGCGCCGCGAGGGCGCGGTGATCCTCGTCGGGGAGCGGGCGGCGGGGGTGCCGGGCGCGCTGACGGCGGCGCTGGCGGCGGCCGCGGCGACGGGCGCGGAGATGGTGTGGGTGCCGCGGCGGGCGGGCGAGCGCGGGGCGCTCGAGGCGGGGGCCCTGCCGGGGCTGCTGCCGGGCGGCCGGCCGACCACGGACCCGCGGGCGCGCGAGGAGACGGCGGCGGTGTGGGGCGTGCCGGAGCTGCCGCGCAGCCCCGGCCGGGACACGGGCCAGATCGTGGAGGCGGCGGCCACCGGCGAGTTGGCCGCGCTGCTGGTGGGCGGCGTGGAGGTGGCGGACCTGCCCGATCCGGCGCGGGCCCGCGAGGCGCTGGACGCGGTGGGCTTCCTGGTCAGCCTGGAGCAGCGGCCGAGCGAGGTGGCGGACCGGGCGGACGTGGTGCTGCCGGTCGCGGCGGTCGTCGAGAAGGCCGGCACGTTCCTCGACTGGGAGGGCCGGGCCCGGCCGTTCGAGGCGGCGCTCAAGCCGGACCAGCAGACGGGCCGGCACTGCCAGTCGGACCACCGGGTGCTGCACATGCTGGCCGACGCCATGGGTGTCGGGCTCGGGCTGCCCGATCTGGCCGCGGTGCGGGCGGAGTTGGACCGTTTGGGCCGCTGGGGCGGCGAGCGGGCGGCGGACCCGGCCGAGCCCGGGCGGCCGCCGGCCCGGCCCGAGCGCGGCGAGGCGGTCCTCGCGGGCCACCGGCTGCTGCTCGACCGCGGCCGGCTGCAGGACGGCGACGACGCGCTGGCCGCCACCCGGCCCCCGGCGCTCGCCCGGGTCTCGGCGGCGACGGCGGCCGAGGCGGGGGTGCGCGACGGGGAGTCGCTGGCGGTGACCGGCCCGGCCGGCACCCTCCGGCTGCCGGTCGCGGTCACGCCCATGCCGGACCGCGTGGTGTGGCTCCCGCTGAACTCGGTGGGCGGAGGCGTCGCCTCCGACATCGGGGCGCTGCCGGGCGAGCTCGTCCGGATCGGGGCGGATACCGGCGAAGGCGCCGGCGACGAGGGACGGGAGGTGCGGCCGTGAACCACGTGCCGCTGCAACTCGCCGCCGAGGACCTGTCGATGTTCGGCAGGGACCCGTGGTGGCTGGTCGTGATCAAGGCGGTCTTCTGCTTCGCGTTCCTGATGCTGACGGTGCTCTTCTCGATCGTCTGGGAGCGCAAGGTCGTCGCCTGGATGCAGCTGCGCATCGGCCCCAACCGGCACGGCCCGTGGGGCCTGCTGCAGTCGCTGGCCGACGGCGTGAAGCTGATGCTCAAGGAGGACGTGATCGTCCGCCGCGCCGACAAGATCGTCTACGTCCTCGCGCCGATCGTCGCGGCGATCCCGGCCTTCATGGCGATCGCCGTGATCCCCTTCGGCCCGGCGGGCAACGAGATCTCGATCTTCGGCCACCGCACGACGATGCAGCTCACCGACCTGCCGATCGCGGTCCTCTACATCCTGGCGATCGCCTCGATCGGCATCTACGGCATCGTGCTGGCGGGTTGGTCGTCGGGCTCGACGTACCCGCTGCTGGGCGGGCTGCGCTCGTGCGCGCAGATGATCTCGTACGAGATCGCGATGGGCGCGGCCTTCGCGTCGGTGTTCCTCTACTCCGGCTCGATGTCGACCTCGGCCATCGTCGAGGCCCAGCACGACCGGTGGTACGTGCTGCTGCTGCCGGTCTCCTTCCTCGTCTACATCGCGACGATGGTGGGGGAGACCAACCGGGCGCCGTTCGACATGCCGGAGTCCGAGGGTGACCTGGTCGGCGGCTTCAACACCGAGTACTCGTCCATCAAGTTCGCGATGTTCATGCTCGCCGAGTACGTGAACATGGTGACGGTCTCGGCGGTGGCCACCACCCTCTTCCTGGGCGGCTGGCAGGCCCCGTACCCCGTGTCGGCCTTCTGGGAGGGCGCGAACCACGGCTGGTGGCCGATGCTCTGGTTCGTCCTCAAGGTGCAGCTGCTGCTGTTCTTCTTCATCTGGCTGCGCGGCACGCTCCCCCGAGTGCGCTACGACCAGCTGATGAAGCTGGGCTGGAAGGTGCTCATCCCGGTCTCCGTGGTGTGGCTGATGCTCGTGGCGACCGTCCGGGCCCTGCGGAACGAGAACTACCCCTTCCAGGACATCGTGCTGTACGTCGGCGGCGCCGTCCTCGTGGTCCTGCTGCTGTCGGTGCTCGCCGACATCTTCCACAGCCGCCGCGGTGACCGGGACGGGGAGGAGGCCGCGGAGGGGGCGAAGGAGCCGGCGCCCGAATTCGACCCGACGGCGGGCGGGTTCCCCGTGCCGCCGCTGCCCGGCCAGACCCTGCCGCCCGTGCCGCGCCGCAGGTCGCGCACGGACCGGGCGCTCATTGTCAGTGGCGGGGTGGACACTGTGCGTGACGGAAAGGAGGCCGACGGTGTCTGAGTTCCAGAACCCCGTGGCCGGCTTCGGCGTGACCTTCAAGGCCATGTTCAAGAAGCGGCTGACCGAGCAGTACCCCGAGGAGAAGAAGCCCACCGCGCCGCGCTTCCACGGCCGTCACCAGCTCAACCGCCACCCGGACGGCCTGGAGAAGTGCATCGGCTGCGAGCTGTGCGCCTGGGCCTGCCCGGCGGACGCCATCTACGTCGAGGGCGCGGACAACACCGACGAGGAGCGCTACTCCCCGGGCGAGCGCTACGGCCGCGTCTACCAGATCAACTACCTGCGCTGCATCCTGTGCGGGCTGTGCGTCGAGGCCTGTCCGACCCGCGCCCTGACGATGACCAACGAGTACGAACTGGCCGACGCCAGCCGCGAGTCGCTCATCTACACGAAGGAGCAGCTGCTGGCCGGCCTCGAGGACCGCATGGTCGACACCCCGCACGCGATCTACCCCGGCATGACCGAGCAGGACTACTACCGCGGCCTGGTCACCGAGGCGGCGCCGGGCACGGTCCGGCAGGTGGCGGTTTCCAAGGGTGAGAAGCCCACCGACGAGGGGGTGGAGGCATGATCCTCGCGACCGCCGCTTCGACGACCTCGACCGGCGAGGCGGTCCAGTTCTGGCTGCTGGCCGTCGTCGCCGTGGCCGGGGCGCTCGGCACGGTGCTGATGAAGAAGTCCGTGCACAGCGCGCTGTCCCTCGCCGGGACGATGATCGTCCTCGCGGTCTTCTACCTCGCCAACGGCGCCTACTTCCTGGGCGTCGTGCAGATCGTCGTCTACACCGGCGCGATCATGATGCTGTTCCTCTTCGTGGTCATGCTGGTGGGCGTCACCGCCGCGGACTCGCTGAAGGAGACCATCCGCGGCCAGCGCCTGCTCGCCGGCCTGTGCGCGCTGGGCTTCGGCATCCTGCTCGGCGCCGGCATCGCCAACGCCTCGCTGCGCGACTTCAACGGCCTGGGCCAGGCCAACGCCGGCGGCAACGTCCAGGGGCTCGCGGCGCTGCTGTTCACCAAGTACGTCTTCGCCTTCGAGATCACCGGCGCCCTGCTCATCACGGCCGCCGTCGGGGCGATGGTGCTGACCCACCGGGAGCGCACCGAGCGGGCCGCCACCCAGCGCGAGCTGTCCGAGCGCTGTCTCTT
>KL569438.1:28137-30611 GCA_000715685.1 Streptomyces lilacinus | reverse complement strand
CCCGCCGCTGCCCGCCCCCGGCGTCTACGCCCGGCACAACGCCGTCGACGTCCCCGGCCTGCTCCCCGACGGCACGCCGTCCGAGCTCACGGTCAACCCCACCCTGCGGGCCCGGGGACAGATCCGCGACGTGTCCGGCCAGGCGCTCGCGGACCTGGCGGCGCTGGAGCAGCGCGCGGCCGAGTGGCTGGAGCGGGACAAGGGACGCACGGAGGAGAACGCCCAGTGAATCCGGTCAACTACCTCTATCTGGCGGCCCTGCTGTTCACCATCGGCGCCGCCGGCGTGCTCATCCGGCGGAACGCGATCGTCATCTTCATGTGCGTCGAGCTGATGCTGAACGCCTGCAACCTGGCGTTCGTCACCTTCTCCCGGATGCACGGCAACCTCGACGGCCAGATCATCGCGTTCTTCACGATGGTCGTGGCCGCCGCCGAAGTCGTGGTGGGCCTCGCGATCATCGTGATGATCTTCCGTTCCCGCCACTCCGCCTCGGTCGACGACGCCGGCCTGCTGAAGCTGTAAGGGGACCCTGACGGTGGAGAATCTCATCGGACTGCTCGTCCTGGTGCCCCTGTTGGGCGCGGGCGTGCTGCTGTGCGGCGGGCGGCGGCTCGACCGCGCCGGCCACTGGATCGGCACGCTCGTGGCCGCCCTGTCCTTCGTCATCGGCGCGGTGCTCTTCGTCGGGCTGCTGGGCCGCGACGGCGACGACCGCGAGCTGGGCGCGACCGTCTTCAGCTGGGTGCCCGTCGGCGGCTTCCGCGCCGACGTCGGCTTCCAACTCGACCAGCTGTCGATGACCTTCGTGCTGCTGATCACGGGCGTGGGCTCGCTGATCCACCTCTACTCGGTGGGCTACATGGCCCACGACGAGCGGCGACGGCGCTTCTTCGGCTATCTGAACCTCTTCCTCGCCGCGATGCTGCTCCTCGTCCTCGCGGACAACTACCTGCTGCTGTACGTGGGCTGGGAAGGCGTCGGCCTCGCCTCGTACCTGCTGATCGGCTTCTGGCAGCACAAGCCGAGCGCGGCCACGGCGGCGAAGAAGGCGTTCCTGGTCAACCGCGTCGGCGACATGGGCCTGTCGATCGCCATCATGCTGATGTTCACCACCTTCGGCACCTTCGCCTTCGGGCCGGTGCTGGAGAGCGCCGACCGGGCCGGCGAGGGGAAGCTCACGGCCATCGGGCTGATGCTGCTGCTCGCCGCGTGCGGCAAGTCCGCCCAGGTGCCGCTGCAGTCCTGGCTCGGCGACGCGATGGAGGGCCCGACCCCGGTCTCCGCGCTCATCCACGCCGCGACGATGGTGACCGCCGGCGTGTATCTGATCACCCGCTCCGGTGCGATCTTCGACGGCGCCCCGGACGCCCAGACCGCGGTGGTCACGGTCGGCGCGGTCACGCTGCTCTTCGGTGCGATCGTCGGTTGCGCGAAGGACGACATCAAGAAGGCGCTGGCCGGCTCGACGATGTCCCAGATCGGCTACATGATCCTCGCGGCCGGGCTGGGGCCGATCGGCTACCCCTTCGCGATCATGCACCTGGTCACCCACGGCTTCTTCAAGGCCGGCCTCTTCCTCGGGGCGGGATCCGTGATGCACGGCATGAACGACGAGGTCGACATGCGGCGCTACGGCGGCCTGCGCCGCTACATGCCCGTCACCTTCGTCACCTTCGGCCTCGGCTATCTGGCGATCATCGGCTTCCCGGGGCTGTCGGGCTTCTTCTCCAAGGACAAGATCATCGAGGCGGCCTTCGCCCGGGGCGGCACCGAGGGCTGGATCCTCGGCGGCACGGCCCTGCTGGGCGCCGCCATCACGGCGTACTACATGACGCGCGTGATGCTGCTGACCTTCTTCGGCGAGAAGCGGTGGCAGCCGGACGCGGCCGGTGAGCTGCCCCACCCGCACGAGTCGCCCAAGGTCATGACGATCCCGATGATCGTGCTGGCCGTGGGATCGGTGCTGGCCGGCGGGCTCTTCAGCGTCAACGACGCCTTCTTGAAGTGGCTCGAGCCCGTCACCGGCCACGAGGAGGGCCACTCCCCGGTCACCGCCGTCCAGGTCACCGCGGCGACCCTCGTCGTGCTCTTCGTCGGCGTCGCGCTCGCCTGGGCGCAGTACGGGCGCCGCCCTGTGCCGGTCACCGCGCCGCGCGGCGGCCTGCTCGTACGGATCGCCCGCCGCGATCTGCTCCAGGACGACATCAACCACATCGTGCTGGTCCGCGGCGGGGAGCACCTCACCCGGAGCCTGGTCTACGTCGACCACACCCTGGTCGACGGCGTCGTCAACGGCACCGCCGCCGGCGTCGGCGGGCTGTCGGGCCGAATGCGCAAGCTGCAGAACGGCTTCGCGCGGTCCTACGCGGTCTCGATGTTCGGCGGTGCGGCGGTGCTCGTCGCCGCGACCCTGCTGATGAGGGCGGTCTAGTCATGTCATTTCCCCTGCTGACGGCCACGGCCGCGGTGCC
>KL569438.1:24270-27856 GCA_000715685.1 Streptomyces lilacinus | reverse complement strand
GTCGCCACGGCCGCCGTGCCGGCCGCCCGGCGCTCGGCCGCCAAGTGGCTCGCGCTGGGCTTCTCGCTCGCCACCCTGCTGCTGGCGGCCGTGCAGTTCGCGCGCTTCGACCCGGACGCGAAGGGCCCGTTCCAGCTCACCGAGTCCCACGCCTGGATCGCGGACTTCGGGGTCCGCTACGACCTGGGCGTGGACGGCATCGCGGTCGTGCTGATCGGGCTGACCGCCCTGCTGATCCCCTTCATCGTCCTGGCCGGCTGGCACGACGCCGATCCTCCCTCCTCGCCCCCCTTCGGGGAGGAGGGGCCCAATCGGGTTGTCAACAACTGGCGCCCGGTGCAGGGCTTCTTCGCCCTCATCCTCATGGTCGAGGCGATGGTGGTGATCGCCTTCGAGGCCACCGACGTCTTCCTCTTCTACATCTTCTTCGAAGCCATGCTCATCCCGATGTACTTCCTCATCGGCGGCTTCGGGGACCGGGCGGGGGAGCGCGGCGAGAGCGAGAGCGCGGCCCAACGCTCGTACGCCGCCGTGAAGTTCCTGCTGTACAACCTCGTCGGCGGGCTGATCATGCTGGCCGCCGTCATCGGCCTCTACGCCGTCACCGCCCACCAGCTCGGCACCGGCACCTTCTCCCTCACGGAGATCGTCCAGGCCCGCGCGGCCGGGAAGCTGGAGTTCGCGACCGTCACCGAACGCGCCCTGTTCCTCGGCTTCTTCTTCGCCTTCGCCGTCAAGGCGCCGCTGTGGCCGCTGCACACCTGGCTGCCCAACGCCATGGGCGAGGCCACCGCCCCCGTCGCCGTGCTCATCACCGCGGTGGTCGACAAGGTCGGCACGTTCGCGATGCTGCGCTTCTGCCTCCAGCTCTTCCCGGAGGCGTCGAAGTGGGCGACGCCGGTGATCCTCGTACTGTCCCTGGTGAGCATCCTCTACGGCGCGCTGCTGGCCGTCGGGCAGCGCGACATCAAGCGCCTGATCGCCTACGCCTCGATCTCCCACTTCGGCTTCATCGTCCTGGGCATCTTCGCGATGACCACCCAGGGCCAGAGCGGCGCGACCCTCTACATGCTCAACCACGGCATCTCGACCGCCGCGTTGCTGCTCGTCGCCGGCTTCCTGATCTCCCGGCGCGGCTCGCGGCTCATCGCCGACTACGGCGGGGTGCAGAAGGTGGCGCCGGTCCTCGCCGGCACGTTCCTCGTCGGCGGTCTGGCCACGCTGTCGCTGCCGGGGCTCGCGCCCTTCGTCTCCGAATTCCTCGTCCTCGTCGGCACGTTCAGCCGCTACCCGGCCGTCGGTGCGATCGCCACCCTCGGCATCGTGCTGGCCGCGCTGTACGTCCTCGTGCTCTACCAGCGGACGATGACCGGCCCGGTGAAGGAGCCGGTGCGGGGCATGCCGGACCTGCGCGTGCGGGAGCTCGTCGTCGTCGCCCCGCTGATCGCGCTGCTGCTGTTCCTCGGCGTGTACCCCAAGCCGGTGACGCGGATCCTCGACCCCGCGGTCGAGCACACGATGTCGCAGGTCCACCAGGGTGATCCCAAGGCCGATGTCCCTGTGAACGATGTGGAGGCCGCGAAGTGAGCCACGCAGAGTTTGTCCACAGCCTGTGGACAGTCGCGGCGGCCGAGACGCCGCAGAAGATCCCCGGGCCGCACATCGAGTACGTCCAGCTGTCGCCGACCCTGATCGTGCTCGGCGTCGCACTCGTCGGCGTCCTCGTCGAGGCCTTCGTGCCGCGCCGCGCCCGCTACCACTCCCAGCTCGCGCTCACCGCCGTCGCCCTGGCCGCCGCCTTCGCCGCCGTCATCGCCCTGGCGGCCGGCGGCTACGCCTCGGACAAGGCGCACGTCGCGGCCATGGGGGCGGTCGCCGTCGACGGCCCGGCGCTGTTCCTGCAGGGCACGATCCTCCTCGTCGGCCTGGTCGCCGTCCTCACCTTCGCCGAGCGCCGCCTCGACCCGGCCGCGCACGGCCGGCCCGTGGACTCCTTCGCCGCCCAGGCCGCGGCGGTCCCGGGCGGCGAGGCCGAACGCAAGGCCGTCGCCGCCGGCCTGACGACCACCGAGGTCTTCCCGGTCCTGCTCTTCGCGATCGGCGGCATGCTCGTCTTCCCCGCCGCCGACGACCTGCTGACCCTCTTCATCGCCCTCGAGGTCTTCTCCCTCCCGCTCTACGTGCTGTGCGCCCTGGCCCGTCGCCAGCGCCTGCTCTCGCAGGAGGCGGCGGTCAAGTACTTCCTGCTGGGCGCCTTCTCCTCCGCGTTCCTGCTCTTCGGCATCGCCCTGCTCTACGGCTACGCCGGTACCGTCACCTACGCCGGCATCGCCGACGTCGTCAGCGGCGCGACGCAGACCGTCGACCCGGCGCTGGCCTCGACGACGGGCAACGACGTGCTGCTGCTCATCGGCAGCGCGATGGTGCTGATGGGGCTGCTGTTCAAGGTGGGCGCGGTGCCGTTCCACATGTGGACGCCCGACGTCTACCAGGGCGCCCCCACGCCGGTCACCGGCTTCATGGCGGCGGCCACGAAGGTCGCGGCGTTCGGCGCGCTGCTGCGCGTGCTGTACGTGGCGCTGCCGGGCATGCGCTGGGACTGGCGGCCGGTGATGTGGGGCGTCGCGATCGTCACGATGCTCGTCGGCGCGATCGTGGCGGTCACCCAGACCGATGTGAAGCGGCTGCTGGCCTACTCCTCCATCGCCCACGCCGGGTTCATCCTGGCCGGTGCCATCGCGACCACCCCCGACGGCGTCTCCTCGGTCCTCTTCTACCTGGCCGCGTACTCCTTCGTCACCCTCGGCGCCTTCGCGGTGGTCACGCTGGTGCGGGACGCGGGCGGCGAGGCGACGCACCTGTCGAAGTGGGCCGGGCTCGGCCGGCGTTCGCCGCTGGTCGCCGCGGTGTTCGCGGTCTTCCTGCTGGCCTTCGCGGGCATCCCGCTGACGAGCGGTTTCGCGGGGAAGTTCGCCGTGTTCAAGGCGGCCGCGCAGGGCGGGGCGGCGCCGCTGGTCGTCATCGGTGTGCTGTCCTCGGCGATCGCCGCGTTCTTCTACATCCGCGTGATCGTGCTGATGTTCTTCAGCGAGCCCAAGGCCGAGGGACCGACGGTCGCGGTGCCCAGCCCGCTGACGTCCTCGGCCATCGCCGTCGGCGTCGTGGTCACGCTGCTCCTCGGCGTGGCGCCGCAGTACTTCCTCGAACTGGCCGGTCAGGCGGGCACGTTCGTGCGCTGAAGCCCGAACGGCCCGTACCCGTACGAGAAAGCCGCTGCCCGGCACCCCACGAAGGGGCGCCGGGCAGCGGCGCGTTCGGCCGGCGATCAGCTGCCGGGCTTGGCCGGGAGACCGGCGGGCAGCCCCGCGAGCTTGGTGAGCTTCTCCTCCTGGCCGCCGTCCCAGGCCACCGTGAGGGTCTTGCCGTCGACGTTCTTGACGGTGCCCGTGGTGTGGCCCGAGCAGTTCTTCATGTTCAGGGTGACCGGCTGGGCGTTGTCGACGACCTGACCGGTGCAGGTGACCTTCCCACTGAGCACCACCAGCGACTTGGTGAAGGTGTAGGCCTGCAGCTGTCTCTTATACAC
>KL569438.1:20521-24001 GCA_000715685.1 Streptomyces lilacinus | reverse complement strand
GGTCCAGCTGCCCTCGAGATCGGCGGCCGAGACCTGCTTGGCGGGCGTCTCGGCGAGCTTGTCGCCCTTCGGCGCCCCGGAGGCGGCCGAGGCGGTGGGTGCGGGGACCCCCGTCTCCTTGTCCTTGTCGTCGCTGCTCTTGCCGCAACCCGTCATCAGCACAGCGGCCACCACAGCCGCCCCCGTGATCTGTACTGCCTTGCGCACGTGTGTTCTTCTCTCGTCGTCCTTCGAACTGGACACGACAAGTTAGCAGCGCCGGGGCGGTGCCGCCCTCAGTCGCCGCCGCCTCCGCAACCGCCTCCGCAGCCACCGCCGCCCCCGCAGCCGTGACTACCGCTGTGACCGCCTCCGCCGTCGCTGCTGCCGCAGCCGCCACCACCGCCGTCACCGCCGCTGCTGCGGGAGGAGGGCATGTCCCACCTGATGCTGCGGCGCACCGCGGAGGCGATCCAGCTCTTGCGCGCGAGCCGGCGCATCGGGGCGCGTTCGTGGCGCGCGCCCCACCCCGGATGGAGGCGGTCGACGACGCCGACGGCCGCCGCCAGCGCGGCCAGTGCCGCGGTGCGGGGGTCGGGGAAGCCCGCGAGCCGGGCCGCCTCCAGGCGCTCGCGGGTGGCGGTGGAGAGGTCGGGCGAGCCGGCGCGGTAGCGCATGTGCGGCACGACCGCGAGGCTGTCCCACTTCGACCGCACCACCCCGCGCTCCAGCAGGCCCATGGCCCACAGCCCTTCGGCGTTCCGGGCCGTGTGCCCTATCCACATGGGGGTGTTGCGCCCCCTGTCTCTATGTGTATAAGAGACAGCTCCACGACCAGTCCGCACAGCTCCAGCTCCGCCAGGACCGCCCCGGCCAGGCCGTGGCGCAGGTCGCGGATCGGGCACAACCGGGTGCCGTCCGCCGGGTCGTGGGCGAGGAGCAGCAGCTCCTCGGGGAGAGTCAGGCCGGGGGCCTCATCAGTGATCACGAGCCGGGACGATACGGCCGGTGACCTCGCCGAGGCCGACGCGGGTGCCGTCCGGGCCCGGGGCCCACGCGGTGAGGGTGACGACGTCGCCGTCCGCCAGCCAGGGGCCCTTGCCCTGGGTGAGCTCGAGCAGGCAGCCCAGCTGGTCCGGCTCCGGGCCGCTGACCGTGCCGGAGGCGTAGAGGTCGCCGGTGCGCAGCGAGGCGCCGTTGACGGTCATGTGGGCCAGCTGCTGGGCCGCCGTCCAGTACATGGCGGAGAACGGCGGGCGCGAGATCGTCTCGCCGTTGATGGTCACCTCGATGCGCAGGTCGATGCCGCCGGGCTCGGCGGCGGAGTCGTCGAGGTAGGGCAGCAGGGGGTACGTGCGCTCCGGCGCGGGCGTGCGGGCGGCGTCGAAGGCGTCCAGCGGGGTGATCCAGGCGGAGACGGAGGTGGCGAAGGACTTGCCGAGGAAGGGGCCGAGCGGCACGTACTCCCAGGCCTGGATGTCGCGGGCCGACCAGTCGTTGACCAGGCAGACGCCGAAGACGTGTTCGCGGAAGTCGGCCAGCGGGACGGGAGTGTTGGTCGGGGCGGGGGTGCCGACGACGAAGCCGACCTCGGCCTCGATGTCGAGGCGCAGGGAGGGCCCGAAGGAGGGCGCGTCGTCGGTGGGCGCCTTGCGCTGCCCCTGGGGGCGCACGACGTCCGTGCCCGAGACCACGACCGTGCCCGCGCGCCCGTGGTAACCGATGGGCAGGTGTTTCCAGTTGGGCGTGAGGGGTTCGGCGCCCGGGCGGAAGATGCGGCCGACGTTGGAGGCGTGGTGCTCGCTGGCGTAGAAGTCGACGTAGTCGGCGACCTCGAAGGGCAGGTGGAGGGTGACCTCCTCCAGCGGGTGGAAGTGCGGGCCGTCCAGCCAGCCGCGGATCTCCGCGCGCACGGCCTGCCAGGTGGGCCGGCCCGCGGCCATCAGGGCGTTGAGGGTCGGCCGGTCCAGCAGGTCGGCGTGGGCGGAGCCGTGGGCGGCGGCAGCGGCGGCGGCGTCCAGGACGTACGCGCCGTAGCGCACGCCGATCCGGGGGCGGTCGGGAGCGTCGGGGGTGGTGAAGACGCCGTACGGAAGCGTGTGCGCGCCGAAGGGGTCGCCTTCGGGCAGCTCACGGGGGCTGTGCTGGGGCATGGGACGCTGCCTCGCCTTCGTCCTGGACGATTCGTCGGCCGGGGGCCGGCGGCCGGTGGGCCTGGGCCACACACTACGTCCTGATCGTCTTCGGGCAAGGGGTGTGCGGAACCTCTCCGACACGTGTCCGACCGCTGGCTAAAGGGAGGGCAATGTCCGGTAACTCCTTGCTGGACGCGCCGATTCCGAAGTAGCGTCCTTAGTCGGGTCACACACAGTGGGGGGCCGCTGAGGCTGGGTGGCCGAGGGGGGTGCTGGTGGCGAGCAGGATCGCGCCCGTGGCGGCGGACCGGTCCGTACCGGGGCTGATTGTGAAGATCGGCGACTATCCCCTGCACCATGGCGGCGTCGGCGCCATCCGCAGCCTCGGCAGGCTGGGCGTGCCGATGTACGCCATCACCGAGGACAGATGGACCCCTGCCGCCGTCTCCCGCTATCTGAGCGCCGGTTTCGTCTGGCCGACGACCGGCACCGAGCGGGCCGAGGAGCTGGTGGCCGGTCTGCTCCGCATAGGGCGCCGGATCGGCCGGCCGACGGTGCTCGTCCCCACCGACGAGGAAGCGGCGGTGCTGATCGCCGAGCACGCCGAGGCCCTGGCCGGGCCCTTCCTCTTCCCGCCCGTCGAGCCGGCGCTGCCGCGCCGGCTGGCCAGCAAGCAGGGGCTGCACGAGCTGTGCACCGAGCACGGGGTGCCCGCCCCGGCCACGCTCTTCCCGGCCTCGTACGAGGAGATCGAGAAGTACGCGTCCGCCGCGTCGTTCCCCGTCGTCGCGAAGAACCGCGAGGCGTTCGAGCGGCGCCGGCACCCGGCCGTGCACGGCACGACCCGCATCGGCGGGCCGCGCGAGCTGCTGGAGCTGGCGCGGGGCTGGGGCCCGTCGCCGGGCGTGATCCTGCAGGAGTACCTGCCGCGCGAGGAGGCCGAGGACTGGATCGTCCACGCGTACTTCGACGCCGAGTCCACCCCGCTGGCGATGTTCACGGGCGTGAAGGTGCGCTCCTGGCCGCCGCACGCGGGCATGACCGCCAACGCGTACGTCGTGGACAACCCCGAACTGGCCGCGATGGCCGCCCAGTTCATCAAGCAGATCGGCTTCAGTGGGATCATCGACCTGGACTGGCGCTTCGACCGGCGCGACGGCCAGTACAAGCTCCTGGACTTCAACCCCCGCATGGGCGCCCAGTTCCGCCTCTTCGAGAACGAGGCCGGCATCGACGTGGTCCGGGCCCAGCACCTGGACCTCACCGGGCGGGCGGTGCCCGAGGCCGAGCAGCTCACGGGCCGCCGCTTCGTCGTGGAGAACATCGACCTGCCGGCCTTCGCGGCCTACCGCCTGTCTCTTATACA
>KL569438.1:17358-20216 GCA_000715685.1 Streptomyces lilacinus | reverse complement strand
AGGAGCTGGCGTGGGCCGCGCGGGACGACATGAAGCCGTTCTTCACCATGCTCGCCCGGTTCGTACGACCAGGCGTGAGACACCTGTGGCAGCTGTGGCGCTCCCGGCGCCGCGCGGCCGCCGTCGTGGAGTAGCCCGCCTCTGGTCCGTCCTCCAGCCCGTCCTCCAGTCCGCCCCCGCCGAAAACCGCCCCTCGTCCGCCGAACATCGCCGTCGTCCTCGAACACCGCCCGTCGTCACACCGAGCAACACCGGAGCCCACCGCACCACCTGATTCGCGCCGCATCCCGTCGAGCCACCGCGTGCCCTGGGAGGGGACTCGTGACACTGCCCGTAGCCGTCATCGGCGCCGGACCGTACGGCCTGTCGACCGCCGCCCACCTCAAAGCCCGCGCCGTCCCCACGCGCGTCTTCGGCGCGCCGATGATCAGCTGGCGGGAGCACATGCCCGCCGGAATGATCCTGAAGTCCACGCCCGTTGCCTCCAGCATCGACGCCCCGCAGCCCGGCCACACCCTCTTCGACTACTGCCAGGACGTGGGCGAGCGGCGCTTCGAGTCGGACTGGGACACGATCCCCGTCGAGACCTTCGCCGGCTACGGGATGTGGTTCCAGCAGCGGCTGGTGCCCGCGCTGGAGAAGGAGCGCGTGGTGTCGGTCGACCGGCGCGGCCCCGGCGGCGGCTTCGAGCTGAAGCTGGACTCGGGGGAGCAGTTCACCGCCCGGGCCGTGGTCGTCGCCACGGGCCTGAGCGGTCTGGCCCGGCTGCCGCGCGAGCTGGCGGCGGCGGTCCCGGCCGGCCCGTCGGCGACCGGTCCGATCTCGCACAGCTCCCAGCACCGCGACCTGTCCGGCTTCGCCGGCAAGGACGTGGTCGTCGTCGGCGCCGGCCAGTCCGCGCTGGAGAGCGCCGTGCTGCTGGCCGACGCGGGCGCGGCCTCGGTGCGGATCGTCGCCCGGCGGCGCGGCGCGGTGCGCTTCGGCGCGGCGCCGGACGGCCAGTCGCCGCTGAAGCCCGACACCCCCTTCGGACGGGCCTGGTCGCTGTACGCCTTCTCGTACCACGCGGACGGCTTCCGGCGCCTGCCCGCGCCCACCCGGGAGTACCTGGTGCGCCGGGTGCTGGGCCCGCTCGGCGCGTGGTGGCTGCGCGAGCGCTTCATCGGCCGGGTGCGGGTCACCGAGGGCAAGCGGATCGTCCGCGCCCGGGTGGAGTCGGGCCGCCCGGTGCTCACCCTGACCGGTGACGGCGACGGCGCCGAGAGCGTACCGGGCCTCTTCTTCACGGGGCTGCCGGCGGCGGCGAGCTACGGCCCGGTCATGCGGTTCGTGTGCGGCACCGAGTACGCCTCGCCCCGACTGGCCCGGGCCGTGGCGGCGATGTAGGGCCACGGCCGGTTCGGCCGGAAACAGCGGGGTACCCCGCACGGGGAGTGTCGGCCGGGCGGCCGTCGAGGGGACGGCCGCCCACGGTGATCGAGAGCCGACCGGATACGCTGACTTTTGGTGAAGACAGCGACACATCGACAATCCTCGTGTCCGCAGGCAGACAGGAGTACCCCTCGTGACCGTCGTCGAGCCTTTTGGGCTGAACGTGCGGGACCAGGCTCTTGAAGCCGATGTCCAGGCCGGGTTGGCCGCTGTCGAGGAGGGCCTCCTCGAGGCC
Source organism: Streptomyces lilacinus (assembly GCA_000715685.1). Taxonomy (GTDB): domain Bacteria; phylum Actinomycetota; class Actinomycetes; order Streptomycetales; family Streptomycetaceae; genus Streptomyces; species Streptomyces lilacinus. The sequence continues at coordinate 18,550 of KL569438.1, read as the reverse complement.
ACCAAGAGCGGTGTGCCCTTCATCACCGAGGCCGCTCAGCACCTGGTGCGGGCCGGCGGCAAGCGGTTCCGCCCGCTGCTGGTGATGCTGGCCGCGCAGTTCGGCGACCCGTACGCCCCCGGCGTGGTGCCCTCGGCGGTCGTCGTCGAGCTCACCCACCTGGCGACGCTCTACCACGACGACGTCATGGACGAGGCCGAGGTGCGGCGCGGTGTGGACAGCGCCAACGCCCGCTGGGGCAACTCCCTGGCCGTCCTCACCGGCGACTTCCTCTTCTCCCGCGCCTCGCGGATACTCGCCGACCTGGGCCCGGAGGCGGTCCGCATCCAGGCCGAGGCGTTCGAGCGGCTGGTCACCGGCCAGATCCTCGAGACGGCGGGCCCGCGCGACGGCCGCGACCCCATCGAGCACTACCTGGACGTCCTGTCCGGCAAGACCGGATCCCTGATCGCGGTCTCCGGGCGCTACGGGGCGATGATGTCCGGCGCCGACGAGCACGTCGTGGAGATCCTCACCCACTACGGCGAGCGGCTCGGCATCGCCTTCCAGCTCGCCGACGACGTCCTCGACATCGCCAGCGACTCCCACGAGTCGGGCAAGACGCCCGGCACGGACCTGCGCGAGGGCGTCGCCACGCTGCCCGTGCTCCACCTGCGCGCCCGCGCCGCGGCCACCGGCTCGCCGGAGGACCTGGAGCTGTGCGCGATGCTCGAGGGCGACCTCACGGACGACGCCGTCCTCGCCGAGGTGCTGCGTCGGCTGCGCGTCCACCCGGCGCTCGAGCAGGCGCGCCGGGACACCGTGCGCTACGCCCAGGAGGCCCGCGCGACCCTCGCCCCGCTGCCCGCCGGCCCCGCGAAGGCCGCGCTCGAGGACCTCTGCGACGCGGTGGTGCACCGCGCCGGCTGACCCTCCGGCTTCCCGCCCCGCTCCACCCCTCGCTCCACCTTCGGGACGGCCGCCCCTTACGGGGCGTCATACCGGAGGCGTACGGTGACTTGATCCCGTCGGCTGACGACGCGTCGAGGCCGCTTTGGTGGAATGGAAACCGAGCGGTCGGGCCACACGACGGAGGTAGAGCAATGGCACGGATCGAACCGGCACCGGGCACCGGCGGTACGGGCGAGGACGCCCCCACCGGCACGGGACGCCGCCGCAAGGCCGTCCGCTACGCCTGTCTCTTATACACATC
>KL569438.1:14010-17113 GCA_000715685.1 Streptomyces lilacinus | reverse complement strand
ATGTGTATAAGAGACAGGACCATCGGCATCGGCTCGGCGATCGCCAAGACCGGCGACCCCGATCTCCCGAAGATCAGCGCGCAGGACCTCATAGCCAAGATGGCCGCGTCCGACACCCAGCGGATGTCCGGCACGTTCAAGATCTCCACGGATCTCGGCCTGCCCTCCCTGCCGTCGGGCCTCTCCCTCGGCACCGAGGGCAAGCACGGCGGCAAGGGCGGCGAGGCCCCCTCCCCGCAGGCCAAGCTCACCGAGCTGGCCTCCGGCACCCACACCCTGCGGATGGCCTTCGACGGCCCGGACAAGCAGCGCCTGTCCATCGTCGAGCGCGCCGCCGAGTACAGCGTCATCCACAACGGCGCCGACGTCTGGGCGTACGACAGCGCCGGCAACACCGCTTACCACGCCAAGGCCCCCCAGGGCGGCAAGCACGAGGCCTCCGGCCGGAAGGACATGAAGGACCTGGGCGGCGTCTCCCCGCAGGAGCTCGCCAAGAAGGTCGTCGCCGCCGCGGACGACACCACGGCCATCGCGGTCGACGGCACGGCCAAGGTCGCCGGCCGGGACGCCTACCAGCTGACGATCAAGCCCAAGCAGGGCGACTCGACGGTCGGCTCGATCCGCATCGCGGTCGACGCGAAGAACGGCGTGCCGCTGAAGTTCACCCTCGCCGCGAAGAGCGGCGGCAAGGCCGTCGTCGACGCGGGCTTCACCAAGGTCGACTTCGGCGCGCCGAGCGCGGACACCTTCGCCTTCACCCCGCCCAAGGGCACCAAGGTCACCGAGGGCGACGCCAAGGGCCACGGGCCCGCGCAGCGGGAGCGGGGCCGGGACCACGGGGCCGAGCTGTCCGGTGCGCTGGGCATGCCCGGCATCGGCGGCGGCGACGCCTCCGGCGGGAAGGTCCTCGGCAAGGGCTGGAGCTCCATCGCCACCTTCGACGCCGGCAAGGACGCGGGCGCCGGCCTGAACGGCAAGGGCAAGGGCGTCCAGGGCAAGGGCGCGGAGGCCAAGGGCAAGGACGCCAAGGGCCAGGGCGAGGCCGCGGCGCTCCTCGACAGCTTCGGCTCCAAGGTCTCGGGCGACTTCGGCTCCGGCCGCCTCTTCAGCACCCGGATCGTCAACGCCCTGATGACCGACGACGGCAAGGTGTACGTCGGCGCGGTCTCCAAGGACGCGCTGGTCAAGGCCGCGAACGCGGCGAAGTAGCCGGGCACGAAGAAGACCGACAGGGGGACGCGATGGAGGAGCCGGCCGCCGCCGGAGCCACCGGGCAACCGGTGATCGAGACACGGGCGCTCACCAAGCGCTTCCGCGGCGGCCAGCTCGCCGTCGACGGGCTGGACCTCCACGTGCCGCGCGGCAGCGTCTTCGGCTTCCTCGGGCCCAACGGCTCGGGGAAGACCACCACCATCCGGATGCTCATGGGCCTCATCGAGCCGACTTCCGGCGTCGCCCGCGTGCTCGGCCAGGACATGCCGCGCGCCGGGCGGCGGGTGCTGCCCCGGGTGGGCGCCCTCATCGAGGGCCCCGCGCTCTACGGCTTCCTGTCCGGGCGGGACAACCTCGTACGCTTCGACGCCGCCGATCCCACCGCCGACCCCCGCACCCGTGCGGCCCGGGTCGGCGCCGCGCTGGAGCGGGTCGGGCTCACGGGGGCGGCGGGCAAGAAGGCCCGCGCGTACTCCCTCGGCATGAAACAGCGCCTCGGCCTGGCGGCGGCGCTGCTGCAGCCGCGCGAGCTGCTCGGCTGGACGAGCCCACCAACGGCCTCGACCCGCAGGGCATGCGGGAGATCCGCTCCCTCGTGCGCGGCCTGGCCGCGGAGGGCACCACGATCTTCCTCTCCTCCCACCTCCTCGACGAGATCGAGCAGGTCTGCACCCACGCCGCCGTCATGGCCCGGGGCCGGCTCCTCACCCAGGGGACCGTCCAGGAGCTGGCCGCCTCCACCCGGGGCCGGCTGGCCGTCACCACCCCCGACACGGCGGAGGCCGTGCGGGTCCTCAAGGAGCACGGCGTGTACGACCTCACGGTCACCGACGACCGCGTCGCCGGCGAACTGCCGCCGCCCGGCGATCGGGCCCCCGACCTCGCCGCCCTCAACGCCGCCCTCGTCCGGGCCGACGTGCGCGTCCAGGGCTTCGGCACCGAGCGGGCCTCGCTGGAGGACGCGTTCGTCGCCCTGACGGGGGAGGGTTTCGATGTCGCGGGCTGAGGCGGTTCCGCTGCCCGGACGGTGGCCGATGTCGCTGTTCCGCAGCGAGGTCGGTACGACGTTCCGGCGGTGGCGGACGCTCGCGCTGCTGGGCGTGCTCGCGGCCGTACCGGTCCTGGTGGGCATCGCCGTGAAGATCGAGACGGGGGACGGCGGCACGGCCGGTCACGGCGGGGGCGGCGGTCCGGCCTTCCTCAGCCAGATCACCAACAACGGCCTCTTCCTCGTCTTCACCTCCCTCGCCGCGACCCTGCCGTTCTTCCTGCCGATGGCGATCGGCGTGATCGCGGGCGACTCCGTGGCGGGCGAGGCCGGCGCGGGCACGCTGCGCTACTGTGTATAAGAGACAGGTTCACGACGACCGTCGTCTTCTGCCTCGCCGCCACGCTCGTCGTGGCCGCCTCGGCCCTGGCGGTCGGCGCCCTGCTCTTCCCGCTGGGCGAGGTCACGCTGATCAGCGGCACCACGATCTCGTTCGGCGAGGGGCTGCTGCGGGGGCTGCTGATCGCGGGGGTGGTGGCGCTGTCGCTGACGGGTGTCGCGGCGCTGGGGCTGTTCATCTCGACGCTGACGAGCAGCGGCATCGCGGCGATGGCCACGACGGTGGGGCTGCTGATCACGGTCCAGATCCTGGATCAGTTTCCGCAGCTGAGTGCGATTCAGCCGTATCTCTTCTCGCATTACTGGCTGAGCTTCGCGGATGTGTTGCGGGATCCGGTGTATTGGGATCAGGTGGTGCGGAATCTGGGGGTGCAGGTGCTGTACGTGGCCGTCTTCGGGTCGGCGGCGTGGGCGAGGTTCACGTCGCGGGACGTGACGGCGTAGGGGTTTCGCCGGACGGGCTGAATTCAGCCCGTCCGGCGTTTGAGGACCGGGGCCCGGGGC
>KL569438.1:12723-13714 GCA_000715685.1 Streptomyces lilacinus | reverse complement strand
GGTTACGGGAAGGGGCGGGACTGGGGAAAGCCACCCGCAGGGCCACCCGGCTAGAACGTGAGCTTCCAGCCCGCGACGTAGCCGTCGTCCTGCGCCGCCACGTCCTGCACGCGCAGCTTCCACGTGCCGTTCGCCGTCTCGCCCGACGCATCGACGGTGTACGTCGTGACGACGTCCGCCCCCGAGTCGTTCGCGCTCGACGCCTTCAGCCGGTACGCCTTGCCGCTCGGCCCGACGAGGTCGACGACCAGGTCACCCCGGTAGCTGTGCTTGATGTCGACGCCGACCTTGAGCGCGGCCGGCGCGTTGCCGGTCAGGCCCGAGACGGTGAGGGCGGACTCGACGGGCGCGCCCGCGTCCGGGATGTTGACAGCGGTCTTGCTCTCGAAGACCTTGCCCGACGGCGGCGTCGTGGAGCCGCTGCCGCTCAGCGTCCAGATCGCGTGCGCGATGGCGTCGCTGTTGTTGTCCAGGGCGGTGTCGTTGATGTTCGCCGTGGTGTCGCAGGAGGCGTGGTAGCAGCGGTCGAAGGCCTGGCCGGCCGTGCCGCCCCACTTCTGCGCCTGAGCAGCGGTCTTGATGTAGTCGGCGCCGCTGAAGAGGCCGCCGACGCGGACCCCGGCGTTCTTGAACGGGGCGTGGTCGGAACGGCCGTCGCCCTCGGTCTCGATCTCCGTCTGGATGTTCTTGGCGGCGAAGAACTCCTTGAAGACGCCCTCGAGCTTCGGGTCGTCGTCGTAGACGAAGTAGCCCGGGTTGGGCGACCCGATCATGTCGAAGTTGAGGTAGGCGTCGATCTTGGAGCGCTCGGTCGCCGGCAGCTGCCGCACGTAGTTCTGCGAGCCGACGAGGCCCAGTTCCTCCGCTCCCCACCAGGCGAAGCGCAGGTGCTTGTCGGGCTTGTAGCCCTGCTGGGCGACGGTGAGGGCGACCTCGAGGATGCCGGCCGAGCCGGAGCCGTTGTCGTTGATGCCGGCGCCGCGGCTGACGG
>KL569438.1:11401-12460 GCA_000715685.1 Streptomyces lilacinus | reverse complement strand
ATGTGTATAAGAGACAGGGCGAAGACGACGTGGTCGGCGTCGCCGCCGGGCCAGTCGGCTATGAGGTTGTAGCCGGTGGCGCCGTTCGAGGTGAACTGCTGGACGGTGGTGGTGAATCCGGCGGCGTCCAGCTTGCCCTTCACGTAGTCGATGGACGCCTTGTAGCCGCTGCGGCCGTGCGCGCGGTTGCCGCCGTTGGCGGTGGCTATGGACTGCAGTTGGTTGAGGTGCGCCTTGACGTTGGCGACGGAGATGTCGGGCACGGCGGCCTTGGCGGAGGCGGCGGTCCGGCCGGCGGTGGCGGTGGTGGGAACCGCGTTCGCCGGGACCGAGGAGACGCCGAGCAGACCGGCGGTCACGACCGCGCCGGAGGCGAGCAGGGCGGCGGCGCGTCGTGATCTTCGAGGCAGGGTTGGTCCGTTGAGGTCAAGCATGGGGGGCTCCCAACTCCATTTGACGTGGCCATGATGTTGAGGGCCCCCTGACGGTGCGTCAAGGGCGGTTTCCGGACACCGATCACCGGTTTCCGGATATCGGGCGCCCGGTCAACCCCGCTGAGCTGTGGTTTCTGCGCTCTGGGGGGCAATTGTGACGTCTGTGTTACCAGTTGCCGCGCGGTCCCGAGCGGAGCGCAGTGCGGTCCGTCCGTTACGCGCCGTACGCAGCGCGTCCCAGGTGAGCACGGCCAGCGCGAGCCACACCAGGGCGAAGCCCGCCCACCGCTCGGCCGGCATCGCCTCGTGGAAGACGAACAGCCCGAGGCAGAACTGGAAGACCGGCGCGAGGTACTGCAGCATGTCTGTCTCTTATACACATCTCAAGAGACAGGCCGTGATCACACCGGTGCCGACGAGGAGCAGGGCGTGGCCCGCGCCCTGCCCGGCGAACGTCGACTCGCCGCGCGCGCCGAGGAAGAGCAGCACGCCGAGCGCCGGCAGGAACTGCACGGCCGTCTCGACGGCCATCGACTCCAGGCCGCCCAGTCCGACCTTCTTCTTCACCAGGCTGTACGTGCTGAACGTCGCGGCGATCGTCAGCGCGATCCACGGCGGCTTGCCG
>KL569438.1:10901-11087 GCA_000715685.1 Streptomyces lilacinus | reverse complement strand
CACGCCGACGCCCACCGCGCCCCACTGCGCGGGGCGCAGGCGCTCGCGCAGGACGAGGACGCCGAGGGCGATGGTGACGAGGGGGTTGATGAAGTACCCGAGGGAGGTCTCGACGACGTGGCCGGAGTTCACGGCCCAGATGTAGACCCACCAGTTGACGGAGATGACGGCCGCGCCGAGGGCGGC
>KL569438.1:10195-10576 GCA_000715685.1 Streptomyces lilacinus | reverse complement strand
GCCTGCCGCAGCAGCGGGCGTATCCAGGCCCAGCGCCGCGTCATCGCGAGCACGGCCACGACGGTGACCAGCGACCACACCATGCGGTGGGCGAGGATCTCCACGGCGCCGGTCGGCTCGAGGAGGGGCCAATAGAGGGGGAACAGGCCCCAGATGCCGTAGGCGGCTATGCCGCAGAGGAGGCCGGTGCGGGTCTCACTGCGTGGAGCTTCGGGTGACGACAAGGGTTCCTCCAGGGAGGCGTTGAGGGCGGCGTGGGCGACGCTGTGACGTTAACCCGCAGGGTGGGGGCTGTCATGCGCGTATCGCATGACGGTCGTGGCCGCCGCCGGTTCGGCACCGCCGCCCCGTTGCGGAGGGGAGGAGGCCCCGGTCCCACCC
>KL569438.1:9225-9907 GCA_000715685.1 Streptomyces lilacinus | reverse complement strand
TCCTCAAACGCCGGACGGGCTGATTTATCGGCCGGCACCCTCCTGGCCGCCGCCCTGCCGCGCCCGCAGGCGCTCCATCGCGCGCGTCACATCGAACGGCAGAATCGTCACCGCCACATTCGGCAACTGCTCCAGCACCCGCGCCATCTCCTCCGCCGTCCCCCGGTGCAGCATCCGTCCCACCGGCGTCGTGTACGTGCGGCGCGGGATCAGCAGGGTCAGAGCGGTCGTGCCGTCCGCCGTCGTGCGGGCGGCGAGGTCGGCCACCGCGTGGCGGAGGCGGCGGTCGGGGCAGTCGACCAGCTCGAGCGGCACCGTCGTGCCGCTCGAGGCGTCCCAGCGGGCAGTCAGTCGCCGGGCGCGCTCCTCGTCGATGACGAAGTGCAGGGCCCGCACCTCGTCGGGGCGAAGCTCGTGGGCGTACCGCAACGCCTTCACCGTCGCCAGGTCGAGGCTGTCGACGAGGACGTACACGACGTGCCGCCGCCACCGCGGCCGGTCCGTCGTGAAGGCGGGGACGTTCTCGAGGGCGGCGGCCTCCTCCCGGTACTGCCGGTTGATGCGGATCAGCGCCCACACCCCGAGCGGGAAGACCACGACGACCAGCCACGCCCCCTCCGTGAACTTCGTGATGGCGAAGATGACGACGACCGCCGCCGAGACGACGGCCCCGACCACGTTC
>KL569438.1:7587-8940 GCA_000715685.1 Streptomyces lilacinus | reverse complement strand
GGCGGCCATCGTGAAGCCGGTGAAGACGCCGATGGCGTACAGCGCGACGAGTTTGTCGACGTTCGCGCCCGTGACGAGCAGGAGGGCCAGCGAGACGACGGTGAGACAGATGATGCCGTTGGAGAACGCGAGCCGGTGGCCGCGCCGCGTCAGCTGGCGCGGCAGGAAGCGGTCCTCGGCGACGAAGCTGGCGAGGAAGGGGAAGCCGGTGAAGGGCGTGTTGGCGCCGGTGTAGAGGATGAGGGCGGTCGCGAGCTGGACGTAGACCAGGCCGGCCGTGCCCAGCCAGCCGTCGCCGAAGACGAGGTGGGCCTCCTGGGCGATGACGGTGGGGTTGCCGTCGGTGTACGGGATGGCGTGGGTGTAGTGGGCGAGCAGGGAGATGCCGAAGACCATCGTGCCCAGGGCGCAGGACATGAACGTCAGCGTCCGTCGCGCGTTGCGACCCTGCGGGCGGCGGAAGGCGGAGACGCTGTTGGAGATCGCCTCGAGGCCGGTCAGCGAGGAGCCGCCGTTGGCGAAGGCGCGCAGCACCATGAAGAGCGACGCGCCGTACAGCCAGCCGTGCCCGGCGTCGCCGAGCGGGAGGGCGCCGGACGCGTGGGTGTCGGCGTGCGGCAGCCCGCCGTCGAGGGCGCGCACCAGCCCCACGACCATCATCAGCGCCACCGCGAGCATGAAGAGGTACGCGGGCGCGGCGAAGACCCGCCCCGCCTCCCGGATCCCGCGCAGGTTCCCGTACATCAGCAGCAGCACCACGACCACCGTGAGCGGCGTCTTGAGGTGGTCGATGCCGGTGTAGCCCCCGGCGGTGAGGTGGGCGAGGGAGATCAGCGCGTCGGTGCCGGCGGCGGTCTGGACGGCGACGGTGACGATGTAGTCGACGAGCAGCGCCACCGCCGCGACCTGTGCGATGCGCGGGCCGAAGTTCTCGCGGGCGACGACGTAGGAGCCGCCGGCGCGGGTGTAGACGGAGACGACGTCGCGGTAGCAGAGCGTCAGGAGCAGCAGGACGAAGAGGATCGCGCCGGTCACGGGCAGCAGCAGGGTGAACGCGGCGGTCCCGACGACCGGGACCAGGATGCGCAGTATTTCCTCGCTGCCGTACGCCGTCGACGACATGCAGTCGGAGGCCAGGACGCCGAGCGCCATGGGATTGGAGAGCTTCTCCCGGCCGAGCCGCTCGGTGACGAGCGGTGGGCCGAGGAGGAGGCGCTTGACGCGGTAGGCGGGCCGGTCGCGGACGACGGGGGCGCCCTCGGCGGCCTCGACGGGCTCGGGGGACCCGGAGGTCTCGGGGTGCGGGGCGGCATCTCGGTCGGCCATAGCCCTGTCTCTTATACACATCTCTGA
>KL569438.1:2949-7386 GCA_000715685.1 Streptomyces lilacinus | reverse complement strand
GGCCGCCGCGCGGGTGGGTCCGGTCAGCCGACGACCGTCAGTCGACGACCGTCAGTCGACGACCGTCAGGACCGTCAGCGACGAGCGTCAGCCCACGACCGTCCACGTGTCGTTGCCCGCCAGCAGCGCGGCGAGGTCGCCCTTGCCCTGCTGCTCCACGGCCGCCTCGAGCTGGTCCGACATCTGCGTGTCGTAGACCGGCCGGTCCACGCTGCGGAAGACGCCGATCGGCGTGCGGTGCAGCGTGTCGGGGTCGGCGAGGCGCGACAGCGCGAAGGCCGTGGTGGGGGACGCCGCGTGCGCGTCGTGGACCAGGACGTCCGCCTCGTTCTCCGCGGTGACGGTGACGACCTTCAGGTCGCCGGTCGCGCGGTCGCGGACGACGCCCTGGGCGTTGTCGACGCCGAAGCGGATGGGCGCGCCGTGCTCCAGACGGATGACGGCCTCCTGCGCCCGGTCCTTGTCCTTGAGGGCCTCGAAGGCGCCGTCGTTGAAGATGTTGCAGTTCTGGTAGATCTCCACCAGCGCCGTGCCGGGGTGGGCGGCGGCCTGGCGCAGCACCTCGGTCAGGTGCTTGCGGTCGGAGTCGACCGTCCGGGCGACGAAGGAGGCCTCCGCGCCGATCGCCAGCGACACCGGGTTGAAGGGCGCGTCCAGCGAGCCCATCGGCGTGGACTTGGTGATCTTGCCGACCTCGGAGGTGGGCGAGTACTGGCCCTTGGTCAGCCCGTAGATCCGGTTGTTGAACAGCAGGATCTTGAGGTTGACGTTGCGGCGCAGCGCGTGGATCAGGTGGTTGCCGCCGATGGACAGCGCGTCGCCGTCGCCCGTGACGACCCACACCGACAGGTCGCGGCGCGAGGAGGCGAGGCCGGTGGCGATGGCCGGGGCGCGGCCGTGGATGGAGTGCATCCCGTAGGTGTTCATGTAGTACGGGAAGCGGGACGAGCAGCCGATGCCGGAGACGAAGACGATGTTCTCCCTCGCCAGGCCGAGCTCGGGCATGAAGCCCTGCACGGCCGCGAGGATCGCGTAGTCACCGCAGCCGGGGCACCAGCGCACTTCCTGGTCGGACTTGAAGTCCTTCATGGACTGCGCGGCCTCGGCCTTGGGCACCAGGGACAGTGCCTCAGTCATGGATGGCCTCCTTGAGCACATCGGCGAGCTGCGCGGCCTTGAACGGCATCCCGCTGACCTGGGTGTGGGAGCGGATGTCGATCAGGTACTTCGCGCGCAGCAGGGTGGCGAGCTGCCCGAGGTTCATCTCCGGCACGACGACGGTCTCGTACCGCCGGAGCACCTCGCCGAGATTGGCGGGGAAGGGGTTCAGGTTCCGCAGGTGGGCCTGGGCGACGGCGTCCCCGGCGGCCCGTACGCGGCGCACGGCCGCTGTGATGGGCCCGTACGTCGAGCCCCAGCCGAGCACCAGGGTGCGGGCCCCGCCGGTCGGGTCGTCGACCTCGAGGTCCGGGACGGCGATCCCGTCGATCTTGGCCTGCCGGGTGCGGACCATGAAGTCGTGGTTGGCCGGGTCGTAGGAGATGTTGCCCGTGCCGTCCTGCTTCTCGATGCCGCCGATGCGGTGCTCGAGACCGGGGGTGCCGGGCACGGCCCAGGGGCGGGCGAGGGTCTCGGGGTCGCGCTTGTACGGCCAGAAGACCTCGGTGCCGTCGGCCAGCTCGTGGTTGGGGCCGGTGGCGAACCGTACGCGCAGGTCGGGCAGTTCGTCGGTCTCCGGCACCCGCCAGGGCTCGGACCCGTTGGCCAGGTAGCCGTCGGAGAGCAGGAAGACCGGGGTGCGGTAGGTCAGCGCGATGCGCGCCGCGTCCAGGGCCGCGTCGAAGCAGTCGGCCGGGGTGCGCGGGGCGACGATCGGCACGGGGGCCTCGCCGTTGCGCCCGTACATCGCCTGCAGCAGGTCGGCCTGCTCGGTCTTGGTGGGCAGACCGGTGGAGGGGCCGCCGCGCTGGATGTCGACGATCAGCAGCGGCAGTTCGAGGGAGACCGCGAGGCCGATGGTCTCCGACTTCAGGGCGACGCCCGGGCCGGAGGTGGTGGTCACCGCGAGCGCGCCGCCGAAGGCCGCGCCGAGCGCCGCGCCGATGCCGGCGATCTCGTCCTCGGCCTGGAAGGTGCGCACGCCGAAGTTCTTGTGCTTCGACAGCTCGTGCAGGATGTCCGACGCCGGCGTGATCGGGTACGAGCCCAGGTAGAGCGGCAGGTCCGCCTGCTGGGAGGCGGCGATCAGGCCGTAGGACAGGGCGAGGTTGCCGGAGATGTTGCGGTAGGTGCCGGGCGGGAACGTGGCGGTGGCGGGGGCGACCTCGTAGGAGACCGCGAAGTCCTCCGTCGTCTCGCCGAAGTTCCAGCCGGCGCGGAAGGCGGCCACGTTGGCCTCCGCGATCTGCGGCTTCTTCGCGAACTTCTTCCGCAGGAACGCCTCGGTGCTCTCCGTCGGCCGGTGGTACATCCACGACAGCAGGCCGAGCGCGAACATGTTCTTGCTGCGCTCCGCCTCCTTGCGGGAGAGGCCGAACTCCTTGAGCGCCTCGATCGTCAGCGTCGTCAGCGGGACGGGGTGGACGTTGTACGCGTCCAGCGAGCCGTCCTCGAGCGGGTTGCTGTCGTAACCGACCTTCGCCATCGGGCGCTTGGTGAACTCGTCGGTGTTGACGATGATCTCCGCGCCGTGCGGCACGTCGCCCAGGTTGGCCTTGAGGGCGGCCGGGTTCATGGCGACCAGGACGTTGGGCGCGTCGCCCGGGGTGAGGATGTCGTGGTCCGCGAAGTGCAGTTGGAACGACGACACGCCGGGCAGGGTGCCGGCGGGGGCGCGGATCTCGGCGGGGAAGTTCGGGAGGGTGGACAGGTCGTTGCCGAACGACGCCGTCTCGGAGGTGAAACGGTCTCCCGTGAGCTGCATGCCGTCACCGGAGTCACCCGCGAAGCGGATGATCACCCGATCCAGCCGGCGCACCTCCTTGCCGCCGTCGACGGTGCCGTCGGTGTCGTTGCCGTCGGTGTCGCTCCGGCCCCCGGTGGGGCTGCTGACCTGGCTGGTCACTGCTGCGGACCTCCCTCGTGGCGGCGCCGGCCACACGGTGGCGCCGACCGGCCTTCCCACGGCCATCGTACGTGGGCAAGGGCAGCCTTCCTCGGATGGATCAGCGAATCAACCGCGGAAGGTAATGCTCCGGCAGACGGCCGTTCCGGCCGCTTCCGAGGGCGGCCCGCGGCGTGTCCCACGGTCCCGGCGGCGCTGACGTCAGGACCGCGTCAGGACCGCAGGTACGTCAGCACCGCCAGCACGCGCCGGTGGTCGCCCTCGCTGGGCGACAGGCCCAGCTTCAGGAAGATGTTGCTGACGTGCTTCTCCACCGCCCCGTCGCTCACCACGAGCTGCTTGGCGACGGCGGAGTTCGTACGGCCCTCGGCCATCAGGCCCAGCACCTCCCGCTCCCGCGGCGTCAGCCCGGCCAGGACGTCCTGCTTGCGGCTGCGGCCCAGCAGCTGGGCGACGACCTCGGGGTCCAGCGCCGTGCCGCCGCGGGCCACCCGCACCACCGCGTCCACGAACTCGCGCACCTCGGCGACCCGGTCCTTCAACAGATAGCCCACGCCCCGGGTGCTGCCGGCCAGCAGCTCCGTCGCGTACTGCTCCTCCACGTACTGCGAGAGGACCAGCACGCCCAGCTCGGGGTGGTCCCGGCGCAGCCGCACCGCGGCCCGCACGCCCTCGTCGGTGTGGGTCGGGGGCATCCGGACGTCGGCGACCACGACGTCGGGCAGCGCGCCCTCGGCGGCGAGCTCGCCGATGACCTTGATCAGGGCCTCCGCGTCGCCGACGCCGGCCACGACCTCGTGCCCCCGGTCCGTCAGCAGCCGGGTCAGGCCCTCCCGGAGCAGCACCGAGTCCTCGGCGATGACCACCCGCACCCTGTCCTCCACGATCACGATCTCCGGCCCCCTGGCGACGCTCGTCCGCATGCGGTCCGCACACGACTCATGAGAAGGCCCAAGCATCGCAGCACCGGCCCCGGAGCGGGACGCTCCGGGGCCGCCGTGCCATGGGGTGTGTTCTACCGGCCGCGCCAGGGCAGCTCGGCCGTCACCGTGGTCGGCCCGCCGGCCGGCGAGTCGACCACCAGCAGGCCGTCCACCGCGTCCAGCCGCTCGGCGAGGCCGGCGAGGCCGCTGCCCCGGGCGGTGGACGCACCGCCCCGGCCGTCGTCGCCGACCTGGAGCATCAGCCGGCCCGCCGAGCGCCACACGTCCACCCGGGCGCGGCGCGCGCCGCTGTGCTTGCTGACGTTCTGCAGGAGCTCGGAGACGGTGAAGTAGGCGATGCCCTCGATCGCGGGGGCCGGCCGCGTCAGCAGGTCCACCTCGGTCGTCACGGGCACGGTGCAGCGCGCGGCGAGGGCCGACAGGGCGGGG
>KL569438.1:2515-2643 GCA_000715685.1 Streptomyces lilacinus | reverse complement strand
CGACAGGGCGGGGCCGAGGCCGCGGTCGGTGAGGATGGCGGGGTGGATGCCGCGGGCGAGGTCGCGGAGTTCCTGGAGGGCGAGTTTGACCTCGCCGTGGGCCTCGTCGACCATGCGCGCCGCCACCT
>KL569438.1:2055-2187 GCA_000715685.1 Streptomyces lilacinus | reverse complement strand
CCGTGGGCCTCGTCGACCATCCGTGCCGCCGCCTCCGGGTCCTCCTCGAGCTTCTCCTTGGCCAGGCCCAGGTCCATGGCGAGGGCGACGAGGCGGGCCTGCGCGCCGTCGTGGAGGTCGCGCTCGATGCGG
>KL569438.1:1636-1801 GCA_000715685.1 Streptomyces lilacinus | reverse complement strand
GCGCGCCGCCACCTCGGGGTCCTCGAGCAGCTTCTCCTTCGCGAGGCCGAGGCCCATGGCGAGGGCGACGAGGCGGGCCTGGGCGCCGTCGTGGAGGTCGCGCTCGATGCGGCGCAGGTCGGCGGCGGCGGTGTCCACGACCACGCCCCGGTCCTCCTCCAGCTC
>KL569438.1:0-1350 GCA_000715685.1 Streptomyces lilacinus | reverse complement strand
CTCCTCCAGCTCCCACACGCGCGTCGCCAGCTTGGACGGGCCGAGCAGCCCGGTCACCATGAGCCGGTTGACGTGCGCGAAACCCCGGATCACCCACGGCGACGCCAGCACCAGGAGGAGGCCGGCGCCGCAGGCGACGCCGATCTCGAAGGGGCTGTCGAGGTAGACGGCGGTGCCGTCGGAGTCGCCGTAGAGCTGCAGGCCCGGCTTGTGGGCGTAGGTCGGCAGCGTCCACTGCCACGCCGGGTACAGGAAGTACGCCCAGCCGACCGTCATGAACGTGAACGACACGGTGAACGTGAAGATCGCCCACGGCAGGTACAGCACCATGTAGAGCAGGTGCCGCCAGGAGGTGCCGCTCTTGAGGAGCCCGCCCACCCAGGCCATCAGCGAGCCGTTCCTTCTGCCGGCGGCGCCCTTGCGCCGCCGGGGGCGTACGGGCTCGGGCTCGGCGATCTCCAGCCGCAGCAGCGCCCGGGCCCGCGCCCGCTCCAGCACGCCGAGACCGCGCGCCCCGGCGAGCGTGGCGGCCAGCAGCGGGACGCCGAGGAAGGTGACCAGCAGGCCGACGCTGAGAGTCGTCAGCGTGGTGGCGTACGCGAAGGTCAGGACCGAGACCGGCAGGCCGAGCACGATGTGGAGGAACTCCCGCCAGGTGCGGCCCTCCACCGGGGCGCGCAGCGCGGCGGGCACCCGATGGGTCCGGCGTGCCGCCGCGGGGCCGTGGGGTCCGTAGTCGATGGCCATGTCCTCGTCCTTGTCCGGTGCCTTGGTGTCTCGGTGTCTCGGTGTCTTGATGTCCCGGCTTTCAAGGCTCCCCGGGCGGGGCGCGCGGGGCCATGAGGGGAGTGGGTGTCCTGGGGGTGGGGTTGTCCCCACCCCCAGGGGGCCGACGTGAGCGGCGTCTCACGCTCAGGTCAGCGAAAGGTCAGCGCTGTCAGTGGTCGGTCAGCGGTCCGTCGGCGGCTGAGGAGTGGGTGGGCGGGCGTGCGTCAGCCGTCCGTACGGCTCCGCCACGGCAGCTCCGCCGTGACGACCGTGGGCCCGCCGGCGGGGGAGTCCACCACGAACACCCCGTCCACCGACCCCAGCCGCTCGGCCAGCCCGGCCAGGCCGCTGCCGCGGGCGGTGGAGGCACCGCCTCGGCCGTCGTCGGTGACCCGGATCAGCAGCCGGTTGCCCGTCCGCCACAGCTCGACGTCCGCCGTACGGGCGCGGCTGTGCTTGCTGATGTTCTGCAGGAGCTCGGAGACGGTGAAGTAGGCGATGCCCTCGATCGCCGGGGCCGGCCGGGCCGGGAGGTCCACGGCCACGTTCACCGGCACCGTGCAGCGCGTGGCCACCGACGAC
>KL569437.1:67198-70247 GCA_000715685.1 Streptomyces lilacinus | reverse complement strand
GCAAGGAATCCGCGAAAGCACTCAGCAGGCTGTCCACGCAGGCGAAATGGGCGGTGGCCGGACTCCGGCCGACCCAAGCCGGCGAACACCCACCATCTCCCTGACTCACACAACCCCCCTCACACAACCGACCCCCACGACCCCCTCAGCCAGCTACCACACCGGCTCCGACCACACCCGCAGGGCCAGAGGGGCCGAGCAGCACGGCCCGGACTCGCAGGCTGGTCCATGGATCGGCCTCATGAACGGCTCACTCGGCGGACCTCGGCGAAGACGGTGCAGGCGGTGTTACGGCAGGAGGTGGAACTCAGGCGCTTCGGAAGCAGGGCGGAGGAAGCGGCGCCCCCACGGACGAAGATCGCCACGCGCATCAGGTCTCAGCGCCTCAGCCGCCGAGCAGCCGAGCGCCCCCCTCGCCTAAGCCAGTAACATCGCCACCGCGTGCAACAGGCCGTCGAGCGGCCGGCTGGACGCAGGACGTCACGGGAGGGATGTCGATGGATGCGGCAAGGACGGTCCGGGCGGAGGCCGTCGCCCTGGCACAGCGGATCATGAACGCGGACTACGTCACGGAGGACGAGGCGGACAGCTGGCTGAACATGCTCGACAGGGCCCTGGGGTGTCCGTCCGGTTACGTCGGCGACCTGATCTTCTGGCCCCCGGACGCGGAACTCTCGGCCGACGAAGTGGTCGACCAGGCCCTCGAGTACCGGCCGATCGCCTTGTGAATCTGCGAAGCCGTCAAGGACGGTAAGACATGCCACGGACTGCTACCGGACAAAGCCGGGGCCTGGCGGGATGACCCCGGATCCGGCGCGCTGGGACATGTGAACTCGAACCGGCGGCTCGGCCCGGGGAACGACACTTCTCGTCAGCGGGCAGGCACCCGGAACCAGCCCGAGACCATGCCCTGACACACCAGCCAACTGGTGACGCCCAGTCAACCCCTCACCCACCCACGCACGAGCGACACCCTCACTCGAGCGGCCCACCAGGCAACAGGGACCACACGTATCTCACCGCATACCCACCACAACGCGTCCACCGCTCCCAAGGCATCTAGACTTCCCTGAGGCACCCGGCTGCCAGGGCCAGCAGCGCCTGAAGCCTCAACCCAGAGCACGGTTCGAGGACAGCGAACTGGACGAGCACCTGTGGTTTGACATCTCAGTACGGGAGTCGTTTCGAGGTGGCTTGGGAAGTCACCTTCTGACCGAGTTCGCGATGCCGGTCTGTTTTGACCTCACGCAGGGGCTTGCGGTGGGACGGCGGAGTGCGCTTCTGCCGCAGGGGCACCCGGCTCGGAGAAATGCGCCGCCGCGCGGCGGGGAAGCAGCAACGGGGTCGCCAGCACGAGCACGCCGGCCAGGCCGACGGCTGTACGAGGGCCGAGCAGGCCGCCCAACACGCCCCAGAGGGCCGTCAGGAACGCGGTCGAAGCCTTGGCCGTCACCGCCCAGGCGGACAGCGTGCGGGCGAGGCGATCGGTCACGGTGCGCTCGAGGCGGTAGGTGGCGTAGACGGGGTTGAAGACCCCGCAGCAGAAGATGAGCCCGAGCTCGACGCCCATCACCAGCAGCAGCCCTCCGATGCCCGGCCCCAAAAAGGCCAGGCCGACGGGCCAGAGCGCGCGCAGCGCCCCGGACACGACCAGGACCTGGTGCTGCCCGAACCGGGTGACGAGCGGTCGAGCCAGCCGCGAACCGAGCAGCCCACCGATCGAGGGCGCGGCGAACGCGAGGCCGTACTGCCACGGGGTGAACCCGAGACGGCCGAGCATCACGACGGCCAACAGCGGCTGGGCGGCCATCACCAGGCCGTTGAACAAGACGGTGTTGAAGAACAGCGGACGCAGCGTCGCGTCGGCGAGGATGTACCGCCAGCCATCGAGCAGATCCCCGGCCCGCATGCGCGCGACCTCCCGGCGCCCGGGCCGCGGCTCGTGCCCGCCCATCGCGCGGATGCCCAGGGCCGAGAGCAGGTAACTGACCGCATCGGCCACCACCGTCGCCACCGGACCGAGGAAACTGATCGCCACGCCACCCAGAGGCGGACCGAAGATCGTGGTCGTCCAGGCCGTGGATTCGAATCGGGCATTGGCGACGAGCAGGTCCTCGGCCGACAGCAGCGTCTTCAGGTACGCACCGGAAGCGGCACGGAAGGTGATGTCGGCCGCCGCGACAACGATGGAGACCAGCAGGAGCTGAAAAAAGGTGAGCACGCCGAGCGCGTACGCAGCGGGGATCGTCAGCAGCGCCGCGAACCGCACCAGGTCCATCCCGATCAGCACCGGCCGCTTGCGGCGCAACTCCACCCACGGCCCGAGCGGCACCGCCACGACCGCGCCCACCGCGGCCCCCACGGAGGAGAGCGCGCCGACCTCGACCGGTCCGGCGTGCAGGACCTGGATGGCGATCAGTGGGAACGCGCCGAAGGCCAGCCACGTGCCCAGCGCACTGGTCCCGTACGCTCCCCACA
Source organism: Streptomyces lilacinus (assembly GCA_000715685.1). GTDB lineage: Bacteria > Actinomycetota > Actinomycetes > Streptomycetales > Streptomycetaceae > Streptomyces > Streptomyces lilacinus. The sequence continues at coordinate 67,769 of KL569437.1, read as the reverse complement.
GCCACCCGAACCGCCGCCCCAGCCGAGGCCCGAGCAGAAGTCCCAGCCGATACCCCCTCCTCATACCCGCCGCCCCTCGCCACTCACCCGCACAACCGATCCGTGATCGGAAGCATCAAAGCGAGCACCACACCCGGGGATCAAACAACCGCGAGACTGTCCGGCCACAACCAATGCTTGTACCCATAGGGTGTCAGCGTGGACCTCGACACCGTCCGGACCTTCGTCGCCGCCGACGCGGGGCAGTTCCAGGAGGCCGCCGCCGAGCTGGCGATCACCCAGCAGGCCGTCTCCAAACGCATCGCCGTGCTGGAGCGCAACCTCGACGTGCGGTTGTTCACCCGCACTCCGCGCGGCGCCGAGCCCACCGTCGACGGGCAGGCGTTCCTGCCCCACGCGCGCGAGCTGCTGCGTGTCGCCCAGCGCGGCATCGCGTCCGTGCGTCCCGGCCGCCGTCCGCTGCGCGTCGACGTGATCGCCTCGCGCGGCGCGCAGGCAGGCAGGCTGCAGGGGTCTCCGGAGACGTGACGTTTGCCCGAGGCGTCACGGGAGCTGTCTCTTATACACATCT
>KL569437.1:66715-66949 GCA_000715685.1 Streptomyces lilacinus | reverse complement strand
GGCCCGATACGCGGCCGCCCGGCACGCTGCCGTGTCGTAGACGGCATCCCGCCGGTGGCCGTGCCCGCGGGCGAAGCGGTGACCGCACACCGGGCAACGGACGAGCAGCTCGTCGTCGCCGCCGGCAACGATCGCCAGCCCCACGCCGGACCGCCTCGGCATAGTGCCGACGCCAGCGAAGATGCGCACCCTTACAGGCCCGATCGCAGAACCGGGCGTCCGCGCGAGCCGTGG
>KL569437.1:63652-66404 GCA_000715685.1 Streptomyces lilacinus | reverse complement strand
GGCCTGCCCTGCCATACCTCCACCGTACGGCCGGACCTCGTCAGCCACTCGCCACAACGACCCACCCGGCCATCCCGCGGCCCTCGGACGTCGCCGCCGCCCTTGTGGTCAGCCCTCGTGACATGGCCGGGAGAGTCGTCACAGCTGCCCCGGTGAGCGCGGCCAGGCGCCTCCCAGGGGCTTGGGTGGAGCTCAGGCCGAGGGCGTCCCAGGCGGCGCGGGCGTAGTCGCGCGGCGTGGCGGCCGGGCCGTGCACGTTTGCGATGGCGGCCAGGAGTGCGGTGTAGCGTGCGTCTGCGCCGAGGTCGTCGGCGTCGTCCAGGAGCTCGAATCGGGCGGCGCTGGCGAGCGCTTTGGTCTGGATGCGCGCCTTGCGTGCGGTGGTGCCCTGGAGGTCGTGCTCGACGAGGCACTCGGCGCGGCCGTCGTCGCCGATCCCCAGGACGCGCAGCCGGCGGTCCCGATTGACCATGTCGGGTGCCAGGTCACGGTACAGCTGCTGCTCCCGCACGGTTCTCACGCTGGCCCCCGTTCCCTGGCGGCCCGGGTCTGCTGAGACTTCAAGCCGCCTCTCGCCCTCGATCGTCTGGCGTGACCAGTATGACGGTTCGGTGGGCTCGGCCGGCCCGGGAAGCCGTCGGCGCCTGCCCGCTGGTGTACGCGAGTTCAGCCGGCCCAGTGCCCTGCCAGCTGCTGGTGGAGCGCGACCGTCGCTTGGAGGCGCATCCGGGGCGACAGGTCCCGTCCCGGCTCACCGTTGCCGGTCGTTACCGGGTATGGAACCTGCGTGCCCCCGCTGCGGTCGCGACCGGATCGACATGATGCCGTCCCGTACGACCCACGAACCCGCGCCGGCCATCCTCGTCTGCGGAGACTGTGTGAGTGAGGAGGCACTGCGCGACCAATACGGCCTGGCTCCCGTCCCGCCCACCGAATGGCCCGTGACAACAACCGTCTGGTGGGCCTCTCTCGCTCTGTGAGGCGCAGCGGCTCGTCTCGACGGCAAGACCGCTGATGCTCGTCTGGCGAGTGCGGTGTCAGTGGTGGCTGACAGCATGGTGATCATGAGCCGGATCATCTCGTTCAACACTGCCGATAAAGCCGACGTCGTGGGGTTTCTGGGGGCCGCCGGGAACCTCACCACCGACCAGCAGTACTGCCTCGGCTTCATACGCGAAAGGGCGGAGGCTGACCAGCGTGACCTCGAACGCCAGGGCATCGACTGGGGCCTGTCCATTCCCGATGCGCTCGAGCACCTCATCGCCGGCCATGCCCGCTCGAAGGCCGAATGCGCGGGCAATGCCTACTACAGCGCCCTGCAGCACATCATCGACTGCAACGGCTCCGACCCCTCCGAGCTGGGGGTGTACTCCAAGCCGTCGACGTTCTTCGGTCTGATGGACGACGAGTTGCGCCGCCTGGGCGTGAGCGCCGATCTGCTGCCCCACGGCTTCCTGTTCGCCGGGCCGCCCGAGGAGATGCCCTTCCACATCCCGTATCCCGTGGACGGGTCCCCGGACATCGGCCGGCTCCCGCTGGCCAAGGCCAAGCCGGCCGCCGACGCCTACCGCGCGGTCCTGGACCGCCTCGATGACGGCTTCACCTACGACCTCGAGGAACTGATCGAAAAGCTGGAGTTCGAGCACGACGAATGGGTGTCAGCCAGCGAGCGTCTCTCCTGGTACACGCAGGACACCATCTTCTTCTCCATCAAGGGCTGACCGGTAGAGGTACAGCCGCCGGGACGGCACCGGAAGCAGTCCCGGCGGCTCCGCGCTCCTCGAAGGCTCTTGCGTGGTCGACACGCTTATCTAGTGCTGCTGAGCCTTCGCGCAGGTCAGTGACCTGTGGTGTCTTCCGGCACATTAGGGGTGTGACCAGGATAGGCGCCAAAGGGGCAACGGGATGATCTTGAAGCCCTGAGCGCCGGGCCCTCGCCGTATCTCAGAGGGACACCCGCGCTGTTCTGCCAGCGGCAGAACACCGGCCGGACCGGGCTCGACGATCACTACAGTCCAGTCTCATGACGACGATTACGACGCGTACGGTCGAGTACCCGGCCGACGGTTTGACGATGATCGGGCACCTCGCGCTCCCGGCCGGTGTCGACCGCCGGCCCGCGGTGCTGCTCGGACCAGAGGGCATGGGGCTCAGCGACATCGAGCGCCGCCGGGCCGATGCTCTCGCCGAGCTGGGATATGTAGCGCTGGCCTTCGACCTTCACGGCGGGCGCTATTTGGGTGACCCCGAGGAGATGCTGGCCCGTTGCATGCCACTGCTCGCCGACCCCAACCGGATGCGGGGCATCGGCCATGCGGCGCTCGACGTGTTGCGCGCCGAACCGCGGACCGACCCCGACCGGATCGCCGTCGTCGGCTACGGCACCGGGGGCGCCATCGGGCTGGAACTCGGGCGCGACGGCGTCAACCTGCGCGCGATCGGGACAGTCAACGCAACTACCACGGGCCGACCGGGCGAGGCGGCGCGCATTCGCTGCCCGGTGTGGGCCGGGGTCGGGTCGGAAGACCCGATCATGCCGCCCGCGCAACGGAACGCGTTCACCGCCGAGATGCAGGCCGCAGGCGTCGACTGGCGCCTCACGGTCTACGGCGGCGCCTTGCACGCCTTCCACCACCCACCGGTCGACCACCCCATGGTCCCCGGCGTCGGCTACCACCCACGGCACGCACAGCGGGCCTGGCGCGATGTCGTCGACCTGCTCGCCGAGTGCCTGCCCGTGACCGACCGGCGC
>KL569437.1:59820-63383 GCA_000715685.1 Streptomyces lilacinus | reverse complement strand
GTGCCTGCCCGTGACGGAGAACTTGGGGGCATGACCCCCAGGCAAACATGTTGGTGCCAGACCTCGTCGGCGTCGCGCACTGCACAGCAGACCCACATTCGAGCAGTTGTGCTATCGCGGAGACGTATTCACAACTGCCGCAGTAAATAACGGATTTACTGCGGCGGAGCCATGGCCGTGATCGTCGCGACCTGCGGCGGACCGTTCCGGCTTCCAGGGCGAGATGTACGCATTTACTGCGGCGTCACTCTGCTGACCACGCGTAAAGCCGCATCAAGATCTACTCAATTGCCCCCTTGACGCGTATTTTGGCTGAACCCCCATTAGGCACGTTCCGACACCACAGAAGACGCCGCGGCCACAGCTACCTCCACCGCCGGTACCGGAGCAGCATCGCCATGTCATTTCGCCAGGAGGCCCAGCGATACCCCAAAGGAGAGTGACCCGGAAGCCTGGCCGCCTGCCCCGTCCGGCGGACCGAGCCTGCGATACGCCACTCAAGCCGGCGCCGGAACACACGCTGGCGAGGCACCGGCCTGAGCCTGGCGATCGTCGCCTCCATCGTGCAGGCGTACGGGGTGGAGACCATGAAGGGGGCGAATCCGGGTGACGGACTCAGGAGGCGTGCGTTCCCCGCAGACGGCGTCTTGCCCTGAACCGCCGGTCCCCGGGACGTGTCCGTGCCAGAGTGTGCCCGGTGGTCCCCGCGATGGGCGCCCCTGCGGGGGCGTTCGGCGCGGGCGGGTCTCGGCGGACGGGTCTCCATGGGGGCAGGGTGAGCGTACGCAGGCTGCTGTCGTTCTCGGACGCATTGGTGCTGTTGGGGGGCGATCCGCCCGCAGTGGCCGCGCTGGACCGGGCACTGGGCGGAGCGCTGAACGTGGCGACAGGCGGTCTCGGGGACGGGCTGCTGCGGATCGCTGACGCCCGGGGGCGTGTCGTGGGCCTGGGCCGCGACGCGGTGCGAGGTCTGGGGCAGCGCCTGGGGCGGGCGGAGGGGCGGTCCGAGCGCACGGAACTACTGCACGCCGCCCACACCGTGATCGTCATCGTCGCCTGGTTCCGGGCGCTGGAGGAAGCAGATCTGCCCTTCAGTGTCGACGAGCTGGAACTGACCCGCGGCGAACAGCTCACCCTCGCGGGCACCCCAGCCGGCCGCGGTGCGGCGTTCGCGCACTCGCTGACGGCGGTCGACGCGCCCCAACCCGCACCCCACCGTCCCTTCGAAGACGTGACAGCGGAGCTGCGGCGCTGGTACATGGAGCTGTCGGCGCGGTTCCTCGGCTTCATCGCAGGGCTGCGTGTCTGGGACGACCTGGCCGAGTCCGACCGGAGCGCGGCACGCCGGGTGCTGAGCACCGTACTGCCCCACAGGGCCGTCCGGCAGTACGAGGGCCTGTACGCACAGCTGGCCCAACAAGCACCTGAGTTTGGATTCTGGGTTGCCCAGGTCGAGCATCAGGCCACCCGCGACCGGGTACGGCTCGCGCTGGTCGGCGTCGAGGAGCTGCTGTCCGAGGTGGCGCGTACGTTGCGCCCGCCGACCGATGTCGCGGCCGCTCTGGCCCGCTCACACGAGGCCGCGCTCACCCGCCCCGTTCTGGACGCCTCGACCGCACCCGACGGCATCCGAGTGCCGGCCCTGCAAGAGATGTACCTCGATCCGGACTTCCGTGTGCGAGCTGTGGCCGGCACGGGGAGCCCGGCGAGCGAGTCCTGGTGGGAGGAGGTGCCCGTACGCCGTGACCTGACGACCTATCTGGCAGGTGCTCTCACCTCTCCCGGCGCGGCCGACTCCCCGCTGCTGGTACTGGGCCAGCCCGGCGCCGGCAAATCCGTACTGACCCGGGTTCTCGCCGCCCGCCTGCCGTCCGCCGGTTTCCTTCCCGTACGGGTACCCCTACGGGATGTGCGTGCCGAGGACGACCTCCAGGAGCAGCTGGAGCAGGCGGTGCGGACAGCTACCGGGGAGCGGGTGTCCTGGCCGGAGCTGGTCCGCTCGGCAGGCGGTGCGGTCCCGGTGCTGCTCCTCGACGGCTTCGACGAGCTCCTGCAGACGACCGGCGTCCACCACAGCGATTTCCTCGTCCGGGTCGCCCGCTTCCAGCAGCGCGAGGCCGAGCAGGGCCGGCCGGTGCGGGCAGTGGTCACCAGCCGCACTGCCGTCGCCGACCGCACTCGGTACCCGGAGGGGCTCGTCGCCCTGCGTCTGGAGCCGTTCCGGTCCGCCCAGATCCGCCGCTGGCTGGAACTGTGGAACGACGCCAACGCGAGCAGTCTCGCGACGCGGGGGCTGCGGCCGCTGCCGTGGGAGGCCGTCGCCGGGCACGAGTCGCTGGCCGCGCAGCCGCTGCTGCTGACAGTGCTGGCGCTGTACGACGCCACGGACAACGCTCTGCGGCGCGATGGTGATGCCCTGCTCGACGAAGCTGAGCTGTACGAGGAGCTGCTCACCTCGTTCGCCCGCCGGGAGGTCGACAAGACCGCTCCGGGTACCCTGTCGGAGGACGGGCTGGCAGAGCGCGCCGAACAGGAGCTGCGGCAGCTGTCCCTGGTCGCCTTCGCCCTGCTCAACCGTCGTCAGCAGTGGGTGTCGGCCGCCGAGCTCGATGATGACCTCACGGCGCTACTGGGCCGCCGGTCCACCGACACGTCGGGTTTTCGTACCCCGCTGGGGGCAGCGGAGGCGGCGCTGGGCCGCTTCTTCTTCGTCCAACGCGCCCAGTCCGTGCGCGACGGCCGGGTGCTGTCCACGTACGAGTTCCTGCACGCCACGTTTGGCGAGTACCTGGTCATACGGCTGGCGCTGCACGTGCTGACCAGCCTGCTCACGGACCGACCGGCCCTGTCACTCGGCGCGAGCCGCGTCGACGACGACCTGGCGTACGCGCTGCTGTCATACGCCCCGCTCTCCTCCCGGCAGATCCTACGGTTCGGGGAGTGGATGATGCGGCGGATACCGGACGGCGAACGCGCCCGGCTGGCGCGTGTGCTGGTACGCGTCCTCGACCAGCACGCGACACGGACGGGCGACCCACATCCGGCGTACCGGCCCGCCCGGATCCGCACGTCGTCACGCCACGGCATCTACAGCGCCAATCTCGTCCTGGTCGTGCTGCTGCTGACGGAAGGCATCACGGCGGACGGGCTGTTCCCTGGTTCGTCGGACCCGGTGTCGGCCTGGCACCGGTACGTCCTGCTGTGGCGGTCCTCGTTCGACGAGGAGCAGTGGACGGACTTCGCGCTGTCGGTGTCGGTCTGCCGCGGCTGGGCGGAGAGGGGACGTAGCCTGGAGATTCGCTTGCGGTCGGGGGAGCTGTCCCCGCCGGACCCGTTGGACATGTACTGGCTGTACCGCCACCCCCGGCGCGACGTCCCCCGCTGGTCCCGCACCTACTGGGACGAGCTGTGGCACAAGATGGACGTATCGGGAGGTACGAACGACTCGGTGGTGCGGCACGCGATGGATCCGATCATGGAATGGCTGGGACCGGCCGTGACCACCTTTACCGCGTTCAGCGAGGGGCAGCCAGCGGCCTCACTGGCCCACGATCTGCTGCGGC
>KL569437.1:52229-59535 GCA_000715685.1 Streptomyces lilacinus | reverse complement strand
GCCCACGATCTGCTGCGGCTGCTGATCGGTGGCAGCGTGGGGCTGACGGGCGATGAGCTGGCCGCCCTGTACCTCCGGGTGGCCCGAGCCCTGGCCCTTCTGCCGGACGACTCCCCCCTGCAGGAACCAGTGACCCGACTGTTGGTCGACATGCTCGGCAGGGACGGCTCGGCCTTGCCCCGTGACACGGTCCTCGCCCTTGCGGTGCGCTCACTGGACAGGCCCCGCTTCCACGAGCGCCTGCGGCGGGCGCTCCTCGCGCACCATCCGGACCTGCAGCCCGGAACAGCCCTCTGACCGGCGTCTCCGTAACGCCGATCGACCAGACGGATCACGAGTTGGGGGCCGCCGCCTCCCAACCCGCTGGGGAAGGCCTCCTCTGGCCTTGTGGTGTTGGCATCTGGCCTTCAGGACCTCCCGACGGCCCACAGCCTGTTCAGGGGTGCCCTCCTCAGCACTGGTAGCGGTGCGCGTACGGCGTGTCTGGGAACGTGGCACAGATGAAGAGAAACACACCGCTGAGATCGCCCATGTCCATGCCGTGGCCGATGGTGTCAACGATCGCGAGGTCACCAGCGGTCCCCCGGCCGGGGTCCGACTTCTCGGGGCCTTATTCGACGAGCGGGAACCAGCTTCCGTCGACTGGTTCGGAGGCGGTGATGCTGAGGAGGTGCTCCATGCGCCGGTCGCAGCGGCAGATTGGCCAGTCTGGGTCCTGGAGCCAGCCCGGGTATCCACCGACCTTGCTCTGGATGGTGGTGGCAGTTTCGTAGTAGGAGAAGCCGAGCTCAGCCTCGAATTCTTCGAACCGCGCGCTCAGCCTTTGGGCGAGGTCTGCCGGCAGGTCCCAGTTCGGATATTCCGTCGCCCCCGTCGGGGTCACCGTGCAGGGCTGGCTGACGGCCGCGCCCCGAACGGCCACGACCGACCGCCGCGTGCATCCGCACCTCCGATCAGTGACGCGAGACGCGGCGGCCTGGCTTTGATCACTTCCAGCAGCAGCGTTTGTTCGTCGGTCTGTGAATCAGCTGGCGGTCGGGTGAGGCGGGGATGTCCACGAGAAGCGACGGCAGAGCACGTGTCGTGTGCAGTGACGTCGAAGACTGCCGCGAAGCTCCCCCTTGCAGAGAATCTCGCAGGTTGAAGAGACACCTCCCCGCCAGGGACAGAGTTCGCCGGGGCTGGTGCATGCATTTGGATTGAGCGACCACGATCACCAAGCAGCGTGCTGCGCACGTGATGGCAGGATGAGGGGATGGCAACGAAACAGCCGTGTGCAGGGCTTCACTATGACCTCTTGACCGTGATGACATCGGTGTACGACCCAGGTGGCTTTGCCTGCTCGCAGCCAGTGCCGGAACCGGAGAGCGCCGAATACGCGGCTCACAGGTTCACACTCGATGGGCTCTCGGTCAGGTTCCGCGTGGCCAAGACCACCCCGACGAAGGTGGGCCAGTTCGTCACTGTGTGGCAGCGGTCCGCTGAAGGGCCGATCCGGCCCTTCAGCGCCGACGACGGGGTCGACCTCGTCGTCATCAGCAGCCGCGACAGCGGCCACTTCGGACAGTTCGTGTTCCCACGCGAGGTGCTGTGCGAGCGTGGGATCATGTCCCGGGACAAATCCGCCGGAAAGCGCGGGTTCCGGGTCTACCCGCCGTGGGTGACCACGACCAATCGCCAGGCACACAGCACTCAAGCGTGGCAGGTGAACTACTTCCTGCACCTCGATGAGGATCCTGTCGATCTGGTGCGTGCCCGCGCCCTCTACCACCCGTAGAGTCCAGACCCATGTCTTCACGGGACGTGGTCCGGCTGATCCGCCACGTTTTACCGGGCGATACGCGACGCGCTCCTCGCTGATCACCGCAGAAAATGCAGGACCCAATTACCTGGGCCTGGCGCCTACCGAACGTCGCTTTGCTCTGGCCCACGGCTCAGCATGAAATGCCAACCCCGACCCGTCGGCCTGCCTCCCGTAAGGACGGCGGACCGACGGGGTCTGTTGAAAGGCGTCAGCCAGGCTTGGCAGGTTCCAGGGTCCGAGACCAACGAGGAACAGCTCCCACTGAGTGATCTTGGTGATTTGTGGTGCGGCTTGGGGCCCGGCGCCTTCGGGCCGGGTCTGCACCGGATCGAGAAGCCGGTCGGTGCGGCAGCCTTGGGAGGGGCGCTCGCGGGCGTCGGCCAGTTCGAACACCGGCCGCTTCCATCGGCGACGGCGCAGGAGGTGGGAAGGTGAAGGTGCTGCCGCGTAATTCGCCGTAGTCTCATGTGGCGGCAGCATTCCGGTGCTCCATCGAAGAGCACGCCCACAACGAGCCCTTGCTGTGCGGAGTTTCCCGAGTTCGTCGCCAGGTCGAGGCTCAGTGCAGCTCGTCCCAGGGGACGGCCTCGTACATCTTCTGCATCGTCCCCACGAATGCCGTGTCCGGCGGATACCGGATGTCATCGATCTGGGTCACCGCGGCGATGCCCTGGGAGTTGCAAACAATGGCCGCATCGAAGCGGTCCACGTCCGCCAACGGCACTGGTTCCTCCCGCCAGGCGATTCCCGCCTTGTCCAGCTCCTGGCGCAGCAACAGCATCGTGATGCCGTCCAGGGAAGGCCCTTGGGGCCATACCACCGTGTCGGCCTTCAAGAAGCCCACGTTCGTGATGGCTCCCTCGGCCACCATGCCGTCCGGCCCCACCAGCAGCGCCTCGTCGAACCCTTCAGCGGCCACACGCTTCAAGTGGTAGACCTGGCCAAACACCCCCACGTGCTTGAGGTGGGCCAAGGGGCGAAGGTAGGACACACTCCGCAGACGCTGTCCAGCGGGCTCGGGCGCGGGAGGACGGACAACGACCACCGTCACCGGGAGCGGTCCTTCCTGTGGTGGGTAGACGTAGATGCGCGCTGATGCGTCGGTGGCTGCTGCTTCCTCCAGGGCTTGGCGAAGCCGACCGGTGACCAGGGCACCGTCCAGCTCTTGGCCGAAGAGTTCCCGGGTGGCCGAGTCCAGACGGGCCAGGTGGAGGTCGAGCCCACGCACCCGGCCAGACCTGACCTGCATCGCGGTCATGTGACCGAATCCGCCCATCAACACCGTGGGCAGCGGGTCCGGAGCAACGGCACGCCCGTCGACCTGGACGTACGGAAAACGATGATCATCCATGCCCGTCACCCTAAGCGATCTTGCATATGTGGGCTGCGGTCGACGTCATCGTGGCGGCTCGCCGGGTGAGGGCCCAAATCGACGGCGATGCGGAGGCCTTGAGTGGTGGTGCAAGTGCGCCGAGGGCGTTTGAAGCCGGGCGGCGACTTGGCGAGGTAATCGGCACGCCTCCAGCCGCCTCCCCGCGGCGGCCTGGAGGGCCGGGGCGGCCTGGGTGCCGGATGCTGTCGCGGGTGCGTCTCCGGCGGATTCCGTCCCGGTGCAGCAGTACCGACAGCCACGATTGAGTCGCGGACGACGCCACGTTCGCGGCGCAGCCACTCGGCCAGTGCCGGCTGGCAGAATCCAGATCTCATCCCCAGGCCGCGGCTTCGTCCAGCACCTCCTCCAGTGCGTACCGGTCCTCGCACCTCCAGCTCGACGGACGCCCCGGACGCGGGGCGTCCGCCAGGCCCTCGAATCCGCCGTCGAGGAAACGGCGCAGAATCATGCGCACCGTGACCACATGCTTCTCGACGGGTGACGCGATCTCGGGAGCCGTGTGGCCCTGAACCACCAGCCGCACACACTCCAGCCGCGTCCGCTCGTTCGGTACGAGATCCCTCACCCCCAACCGCCGCCACAGCACGGTGACTTGCTGCGCCGACAGCTCCGCACGCAGCGGCCTCCGCATCACAAGTCGTTAAGGTCGCTCAGTCGTCATGGACCTCTCGCGGGCCGTCCGCCGGCCGGAGTGGATGCACGGCCCTTGCGTCGTCCAGGTGCGGGCACCCTCGCCGCGATCCGGCTATGGCTTCGGTGAGGACCCGCCGGACAGTCCCTAGTCCTCCCCCAGCTCGAAGCTCCCGAAGGTGGGCCGCCCGGCCAGCTCGTAGGTCTGGACGGCGACCCCGGCGCTGGTGGTCCGGGAGTCGGTCAGCCGCAGCGCGGTGGGCACGGCCCCATCCGCGAACAGCCGCTTCCCCTTGCCCAGCACCACCGGGTAGACCCACAGCCGGAACTCGTCGATGAGGTCGTGCGCCATCAGATACTGCGCGAACCTCCCACTCCCATGGATCTGCAGCTCCCCCTCATGGCGCTCCTTGAGCTCGGCGACCGCCTCGGCGACATCCCCGTCGATCAGCGTGGAGTTATGCCACTCCACCCTGTCCAAGGTGGTCGACGCGACGTATTTGGGCAGATTGTTGAGCCGCGACGCGACCGGGTCCTCCGGGTCGGTCACCCGTGGCCAGTAGGCGGCGAAGATCTCGTACGTCCGCCGCCCCAGCAGAAATCCCTCGGCCGCCGCGAACCTCTCCCCCACAATCCGCATCAAGTCCTCATCGGCATACGGCACCACCCATCCGCCGCAGTCGAACCCACCGCTGGTGTCCTCGTCTGGGCCGCCGGGCGCCTGCACGACCCCATCGAGAGACAGAAATGCCGTCAGTGAAATCTTGGCCATGACGTGGGCTCCTTGCCTGGTCCTGAGTCCTGAGTCCTGCACATGCTCATGCGCGTACTCAGACTCCAGCGGAACCCGAATCTCATCGCCCACGCGACACGCGGGATACATGGAGCCGGTTAGGCGGTGCGGCCCGGAAGGTGGCCCGCTCGACCACCGTGGTCATGCCACCACAGCCGGCGTCCTTGGGCCGACCAGCTATGGCGACCCGGTGGCGAAGAGGACGCCGACGCGCGCCTGGCAGAGAAGCTGACCGTCAACGCCACCACCCATGCAGTGTCTGATGGCTCTTGCTCGGGTGGTGGATCTGCTGCTGTTCCGGGCAGGAGCTGTGCATGGTGCGGCGGCATGCCAACGCTCATTGGGGACGCATCGCTCCGCTGCTGCCCGAAGTGGGCGGGCCGGGTGGGCGGCGGGCCGTCAACGCCGATTCCACCAGTTGCAGGGCCCACCAGTATGCTGCCGGAGCATGGCGCCGGCCTCCAGCTTGCAAGGGCAGGCCGGGGCCGGGCTCCCGGTCCCTCGGGGGGACCTTGCTTCGCACGGTTCACGGACGGCTCATCCGAGCGATCAGACGGGGAACGCCCTTGCCTCGCCTACTTCCGCGTTCAGGTCGCACCAAGCGGTGGAAGTGCCACCGGAACGAGCGCGGTTGCTGAAGCGGAGGTAACAGATGGCGTACGCCGTGAAAGAGCTGCCGTGGCACGTGATCGACGCTCCGTGGCTCCTGCTCCCCCTCTCGTACTGCCAGGTGTCGCAGGAGAACAAAGACGTGGCGTGCTGCCGGAAGCCGAAGCCGAAGCGGGCGCTGCGACACTCACCTCGCCCCCGCCTGCGAGGGCGAGGGAAACGCTGACGGCCGCGACACGACAGCGGATTCTCGATGCGAGTGGTGACGCTACCCACGGACACGAGCACCCGGTAGCGCCAGAGCGGAGGTGGCCGGGAACCGGCCGTTCGCCATGGGCCGCGCCCAGTCATGCCGGGAAACGGTCAACACCACGACCCTGTCAGGGCTCACTGCACGCTCCTCTGACCGCCGGTGAACCGGCCCACGGCAACAGGTTCGGAGCTGCGTGGCGCATAGCCAAGTCCTCCGTGTCCGCCGACCGCTTCCGGGACCCGGGCGGAACCGCGTAGGACTTCCTGGATCGTGAGGCGTGCAGTTGAGCGCGCGGGGCTCCGGTCATGACGTCAGAAGTCTTTCCGCGGCCTCGTACAGTGTCGCCCTGATGGCACGGGGGTCGTCGAGATGGCCGCCCACCATCGCTCCGTCCCGCAGGACGACCAGGGTCCGGGCCACGCGCTCGGGGTCGGGGTGACCGGCGTCGCGGACCACGGTGCGCAGCACGTCGTGGAACCAGCGGCGGTGCTCGGCGATGCGGACGCGTACCGGGTGCGTGGGGTCGGGGTACTCCGCGGCGGCATTGAGGAAGCCGCAGCCGCGGAACCCCGGCCGGCAGAGGTTGTCGCCGATCATGTCCATGATGGCGAGCAGGGCGTCGCGGCCCCGATGAGCGGCGAGGATGGCCTCCACAACTTCCTCCACCCTCCCTCCACGGGCCTCCAGGTAGGCGACGACCAGCCCGTCCTTGCTGGAGAAGTGGCGGTAGAAGGTCGCTCTGGTGACCCCCGCCTCCCTGACCAGCTGATCCACGCCCACGGCCTGGATGCCCTGCGTGTAGAACAGTCGCCCCGCGGTGTCCAGCAGGCGCTCTCTGGGGTGGGTTCTCTCGGTGGCTCCCGTGGTCATGGGCACAAGCGTAGGGAAGGGGCAGTCGGTCCCGGGCGGTCAGGGACGGTCAGGGGCGGGACTTCGCGGCTCCGCGCTCGTACGCGGTGACCAGAGGCTTCGTCTCGTCGACGACGTAGGTGGACAGCATCATCGTGGTCACCCTGCCGACGTTGCGGGCGTTGTGGACGGCGCCGGAAGGAATGAAGAAGGGGTCGCCGGTACGCAGCCGCAGGACATGGCCGTCGTCGAACACCATCAGTACGTCGCCGCGGACGATGTATCCGACTTCCACACCGGGGTGGCTGTGCCGGCCGGACTCCTTGTCCCTGGGGATCTCCACCAGGGTCTGGACGGTGTCCCAGCCCTCGGCCGGCGAGGGGTGGCGTTGGAGCACGGTCCGGGTGACTCCGGAGGTCGGGTCCGTGGGGTCCGCGGCTCCCATGGGGTTGGTGTGGTCTGCGGGATGGTGGTAGTGGGCTTCCCGAAGTCCGTCGCCGGTGGCCGCTGCGGCCGCGGTCGTCGGGACGAGGGCGGTCACGCCAAGGGCACCGGCGGCGGCTGCGCTTCCGTTACGAATCAGAGTGCGGCGGTCGATCATCATCGGGCTCCGTTCGGGGAGACTTCCAAGAAGAACGATCGTTCTTTCTGCTTCGACAGAGTGCCGTCCTGCTGCGGGAGAGCGCAAGAGGGGGAGCATCGTTTCCGGTCGGATCCGGCGGTCAAACGGCCTTGGAATGCTAAGAGTTGGCGTGCGTCACCTGTTTGACCGGTGACGGGTGCTGTGCCATAGTCGTCCGGCACGCCCACGGCGGTCGTCGGGACCGCGGAGCGCGTGGGATCTCCTGCGAGGCGCAGATCGGTCGCAGGTCGGCACTTCGAGACGCACGGAGGGCTTCACATGATCAACCGGCGTACGTTCGACAAGGCGCTCGGCCTCGGTGCCGGCGGCGCGGTCGCCGCGACGCTGACGGG
>KL569437.1:51199-51967 GCA_000715685.1 Streptomyces lilacinus | reverse complement strand
GCGCACGCCTCGGCCGTGACAGAGCAGCGGGCCGGCGTGGGCGTCGCGGCTGCTCCCCGCGGGCGCAGCGCGTTCCCCCCGCTCAAGAAGGTCAGAGCCGGACTGCTGGAGATCGGCTACGCCGAAGTGGGGCCGGCGCACGGGCCACCGGTCATCTGCCTGCACGGCTGGCCGTACGACATCCACAGCTTTGTCGAGGTCGCGCCCCTGCTGGCGGCGGAGGGCCACCGAGTGATCGTTCCCTATCTGCGCGGCCACGGCACGACGCGCTTCCTCTCCTCCCGGACCTTCAGGAACGGGCAGCAGTCGGCCATCGCCCTCGACATCATCGCCCTGATGGACGCACTGGGGCTGGAGAAGACGGTGCTCGCCGGATTCGACTGGGGAGCTCGGACCGCCGACATCATCGCGGCGCTGTGGCCCGAGCGCTGCAAAGCCCTGGTGTCGGTGGGCGGGTACCTCATCACCAACCTGGAGGCGAACCTCCAGCCGCTGGCGCCGGCGGCCGAGCACGCCTGGTGGTACCAGTACTACTTCGCCACGGAGCGGGGCCGGATCGCCATGGAGGACAAGGCCAAGCGGCACGACCTGACACGGCTGGTCTGGGACACCGTGTCCCCGACATGGGACTTCGACGACGCCACCTTCGAGCACACGGCCGCCGCCTTCGAGAACCCGGACTACGCCGCCATCGTGATCCACAACTACCGCTGGCGGCTGAGCCTCGCCGAGGGCGAACGGCGCTACGAGCCGTACGAGAAGCGGCTC
>KL569437.1:49642-50935 GCA_000715685.1 Streptomyces lilacinus | reverse complement strand
AGCCGTACGAGAAGCGGCTCGCCACCCGGCCGGTCATCGCCGTGCCGACGGTGACGCTCGACGCCGAGCACGACCCGTTCGCGGTTCCGGGAGACGGTTCCACGTACCGGGACAGGTTCGCGGGCCCGTACGATCACCGAACCCTGAAGGGCGTCGGCCACAACCTGCCCCAGGAGGCACCTGCGGCGTTCGCACGAGCCGTCATCGACGCGAACCGTCTTCTCTGATGGGTCATCAACTAATGGTGCGATGCGGCGCGCTTGTTGCTACTGAATTGTCCGGCGCGGCGGAAGAGTCAGGTCGCGCACGATGCAACCGAGGAGCGGGAAGATGACGATGCTGGACCGCAGCACACAGGGCAGCGACTCGGCGGTGCGCCGTGCGCGGTTCGGCGCGCTGCCCGAGCGGATCGCCTACGAGGACATGGTCGAGGTGAAGGCGGCCTCGCCGAGGGATCCGGAGCGGGACACCGGCAACCCCGGGGCGAGGGATCTCCTCGCCTGCCTGGCGTGGGACCTGGTGCTCTGAAGCCCTCTCCTCCGCCGCCGCGCGGGCGGCGGGGGCCGCGGGCGTTCGCGTCGGCGGAAGAGGAGACGACGCCATCGACCTCGACCCGGCGGTGGACGGCCCGGTCCGCTACGGGCGGCAATGACAGCGCCTACCTGATGGAGAAGCGCGCCGAGCGGGAGCGCCGGGGCCGGCGGTAGCCGAGGAACAGCAGGAGTTGGTGGCGCTGTGCCGCTCGGCAGAGGTCACGGCCCATCTGGTCGCACCAGGCCACGCGCGGCGCGACAACGGGCGGGAAAGTCGACGCTGCCGGCCGTACTCGCCGGGCGGCTCGAAGCCGACGAGCCATCTCTCCCCGTGCCTGTACGACGAGTTGGAGTCACGCTCTGGGCACGGGTCCCGGCGCGATCGTCCTGGCCGGCCACGACCGATGGGTGCGGCGGCGCTGAACGTCACGGAGGGAGGGCCCGGCTGTAACGGTTGGCGATCCTTGCGAGCGCCATAGTCACCCGTCAAGATGGTGACGTGAATCTGGATCATGTCTTTGTGTGCGGCAATCCGGCCCTGGACTTCGCGGCCACGCTCCGGGCACGCCGCACGGCGCGATTCGAGATGTTCGCGGCACCGGGCCGCTTGGACGCGTGGTACGTGGAGTCCGGCGTCGTCGACTCCGTCTCGCCCGCCCGGCAGGCCGACGTGGAGCGGGCGACGACCGTACGGGAGGCCGTCTACCAGCTGATCACGGCCCGGCGCCTCGGCTCGGACTTCGACGACGAGGCGCTGGCC
>KL569437.1:40295-49409 GCA_000715685.1 Streptomyces lilacinus | reverse complement strand
GGGCGCTGGCCGTGGTCAACGACGCGGCTCGCAGGGCTCCCGCGGCACCGCAGCTGACCCACTCCGGCCGCTGGACGGCGGCAACGCAGCGCGAAGTGCTGTCCACCGTCGCCCGGCACGCGGTGGAACTGCTGAGCGGCCCGGATGTCCCCCTGCTCAAGGAGTGCGGCAATCCCGAGTGCACCCGCGTCTACATCGACCGCTCGCGCGGCAAACGGCGCCAGTGGTGCGGCATGGAGTCCTGCGGCAACAAGATCAAGGCCGCCGCGTACCGCGCCCGCAGGAAGACCGCCGTCACCTCCGCGGGGTGACGGCGGTACCTGTGGCCAAGCCGTCACCGGGGACGGCAGCCACGCGTCGTGCACTGCCCGTTCGGCAGCCCGGGTCGTCTGACAGTCGAGCGCCCGGTCAGTGTCTGCCGGCCGCGTCGGCCACGACTCCATACGTGCGGCCCGGTACCCCGCGCGCTGGGGCATGCGGGGCGCATCGCTGTCCGGGACTATCGGCAGAACGACCGATGTGCTGGAAAGATCTTGGAATCTACGGTGGCCGCATGCAGTCACTGAACACACCCGAGCCGATCGAGACCGGCGACGCTCCTGAGATCACACGCATCCTGGCCCGCGCCTTCGGGGACGACCCGATGATGCTGTGGCTCTTCCCTGACGAAGAAGGGCGTGAGGGCCGTCTCGCCCAGTGGTTCGACGTCATGCTCACGCACAAGTACGGCCCACTTGGTCACTGTGAACGCACCGGCGCCGCAGCGGCCTTCTGGACACCGCCCGGCACGGCCGAGCAGCACCCGGACGAGGGGACGCTGGAGCGCATCAACGGGCTGTTGGGCGAGCACGTGGCCCGGCTGGGAGAAATGCTGGAACTGGTCGGCGAGGCGGCCCCCCAGGAACCCCACTGGTACCTGGCGGTGCTCGGCGCCGACCCGGCGGCCCAGGGCAACGGCCACGGCGCTGCCCTGCTGCTTTCGGGCCTGGCCAAGGCGGACGCGGCCGGACTGCCGACGCACCTCGAATCGTCGAAGCAAGCCAACATCGGCTTCTACGAGCGGTTCGGGTTCACCGTGCGGGGCGAGATCCGCGTACCCGGGGGCGGCCCCACACTCTGGTCGATGTGGCGGGAGGCGCGCGGAGACGTTCGCCGGTAGCTTGGGGTGGCCCGAACCGGCCGCACGACTCCCCCGCCCCCGCCCACCTCCTACGCCTACCTCGCCCGCCGGCACCAGGACGGCGGGCGTCGGCTCACGCCTCAGGGGCTCCGGTCTCCGTCAGTCGGCCGTCGGTCAGCCGCAGCCAGCGGTTCACGCGGATCTCGTGGAGGAACCGCTCGTCGTGGCTGACCACCACGAAGGCCCCCTGATAGGAGTTCAGGGCGCTCTCCAACTGGCCCGTGCTGACCAGGTCGAGGTTGTTCGTCGGCTCGTCCAGGAGCAGCAGGTGCGGGGCCGGTTCGGCGCTCAGTACGCAGGCCAGGGTGGCGCGCAGGCGCTCGCCGCCGGAGAGCACCCCGACGGGCAGGTGGGCGCGGCTGCCGCGGAAGAGGAAGCGGGCGAGCAGGTTCATCCGCTCCGCTTCCGGCCGCTGCGGGGCGTAGTCGGCGAAGTTCTCGGCGACCGTGCGGTTCGGGTCCAGCAGGTCGAGGCGCTGCGAGAGGTAGGCGACGCGCCCGTCGGCCCGCTTGATCTCGCCGCTTTCGGGGGCCAGGTCGCCGTTGAGCAGACGCAGCAGGGTGCTCTTGCCGGCGCCGTTGGGGCCGGTCAGCGCGATGCGTTCCGGTCCCCGGATCGTCAGATCGACGCCGGGGCCGGCGAAGACGTTCTTGTCGCCGAGTCGGACGCGGAGCTGTTCGCCGGAGAACAGGTTGCGTCCGGTGGGCACGTTGGTGGCGGGCAGGTCCAGCGTGATGCGCTGCTCCTCGCGCAGTGCGCGTCCGGCCTCGTCCAGTCGGGCCTTCGCTTCGTCGATCCGGCCGGCGTGCATCTGGCCGGCCCGTCCGGCGGACTCCTGCGCGCCGCGCTTCATGTTGCCGGCGAAGATGCGCGGCAGGCCGGCGTTCTTCAGGTTGCGGGCGGCGTTGCTCTGACGGCGTTCGGCGCGTTCGCGGGCCAGCTGCATTTCCCGCTTCTCCCGCTTCAGCTCCTGTTCGGCGTTGCGGACGTTCTTTTCGGCGACCTCCTGCTCGGCCCGGACGGCCTCCTCGTACGCGGTGAAGTTCCCGCTGAGGACGCGGAGTTCGCCGCGGTCGAGTTCGGCGATGCGTTCCATGCGGTCGAGCAGGGCGCGGTCGTGGCTGACCAGGAGCAGGCAGCCGTTGAAGTCCGCGAGCGCGTCGTAGAGCTTGTGCCGGGCGTCGAGGTCGAGGTTGTTGGTGGGCTCGTCGAGCAGCAGCACCTCGGGCCGCTTCAACAGTTGGGCAGCGAGACCGAGGGAGACGACCTGGCCGCCGCTGAGGGTGTTCAGAGTGCGGTCCAGCGCGAGGTCGGCCAGGCCGAGGCGATCCAGCTGGGCGCGGGTGCGTTCCTCGATGTCCCAGTCGTCGCCGATGGTGGTGAAGTGCTTCTCGTCGACGTCCCCGGATTCCACGGCGTCGATGGACTGGATGATCGCGGCGACGCCCAGCACCTCGGCCACGGTGAGATCGCCGGTCAGGGGGAGGCTCTGCGGGAGGTAGCCGAGGGTGCCGGCTGCGGAGACCGACCCGGTGCCGGGCCGCAGGTCACCGGCGATGAGCTTGAGCAGGGTGCTCTTGCCGGTGCCGTTGGGTGCGACGAGGCCGGTGCGGCCGGAGCCGAGGGTGAAGGACAGGCTCTGGAAGACACGAGTGCCGTCGGGCCAGGCGAAGGACAGGTTCGAGCAGACGACGGAAACGCCGGACATGGAGGTGACCTCATGAGGAGGAGGGAGGCAGGCATGACACTTCTGCCTCGGCAGCAGACAAGGGAACAGAAGAGACGACAACGAAGCCACGACGGCGGTGCTTCCGCGCACCGGCCGGTGGCCTGTCGGGTCCGGGTATCACCCGGAGATGTCGTCGTCCACCACCATGTCTGACGTCTCCTCAACACGTGATCAGTAGTCACGACATTCTAGCAACATGGGCAGGAGGATGGGACAGCTCCGCCCCTGACGGACACCGGCCCGGGTCTCTGTGCCGGGCCGGCTTCCGGCAGCCGGGCACAGAGACGCGGGGCGATGTCAGCTGATGGGGTGGAGGTAGAAGGCTTCGTTGTCCGCGGGGAAGGGAATCGGCCCGTACTGCTGGGAGTACTGGATGACGGGGGTGCCGTCGGCGGTGCCGTTTCCTGCGACGTTCAGGAAGTAGGAGGTGGATTGATTCGTGATGGTGGTCAGGTTCGGGAAGAGCGGCAGGGGGTGTTCCAGGACGAAATTCTGGGTGTCGTTGTACGGGCCGTGGCGGTGGCAGTCCCAGATGTTCATCCGGGAACCGATCTTGCTGGCTTTTCCGTAGTCGACGTCCATGCACTTGCCGCTGTTCACGCTGACAATCCGGTTGAAGAGGTTCTTGAAGCCGTCGGGGCGCAGCGTCCACTGCTGGTTGGTGGCGCCGTTGGGGTGGTAGAGGATGACGTGCGTGCCGTTGGCCTTCTGGCCCTGGTAGACGTCCAGGACGCCGCCGTTGCCGCCGTTGTCGCTGAGGGTGAACCGGGCGGGGCCGGCTCCGGCGCGCAGTGAGGAGAAGATGATGGGCCAGTGGTCGCTGCCGCGGGGGTTGCCGCGGGAGGCCTGCCAGTTCTGGGTCCAGACGTTGGAGACGGCGTAGTCCAGGCGACCGCCGCTGAGCTGGGTGGGTCCGCCGCTTTCGTAGATGTGGGAGTTGGCGGGGATGCCCGTGCTGCCGCCGACGGGCAGGGAGCGCGGGGCGCGGTTGAAGTCGCCGAGGACCACCCAGTTCGCCAGGCCCAGCGTCCGGGACCGGGCCGCGACGCGGCGCACGAGTGAGGCGGCGTCGTTGCCGCCGCTGGCGCTGGCGTGGATGGAGGCGAACAGGGTGTTGTCCGCCCGGCGCACGACGCCGAGGGCGGAGCGGTAGACGCCGGGTATCTCCACCACCTGGTCGGGGCGGAACGAGGTGATCACGGCCGGGTTCACGCCCAGCTCGGGGCGGGCGCCCTGATAGAGGATGTACAGGTACCGCACGCCCCGGCTACGGGTCGCGGGGATGCGGTAGGCGCGGATGTTGCGGCCGATGCGACCCAGCGACACCGCGCCGGCGGGCGGTGTGATCGACGCCTCCTGCAGGGCCACCACGCTTGCCTGGGCGGACAGGTCCAGGGCGTAGGTCCACCGGCCGGGCAACCGCTGCATGTTCCAGGTCGCCATCCGGTTCGAGTCCGGCGGCGCGGCCGCCGCGGGGCCCGCGCCTCCCAGCAGGAACGCGGCGCACAAGACGCCGATCACCAGTGCTATGAGCCCCTGTCGGCCTCCAACGTGCCGTTCAGTTGCCTCTGTTCTCTTGTCTGGGTGATACATGCACGCCAATATCCTGCCGCCTCGCCCGCCACGGCAACTGCATTCAAGGCAGAGTTGTCGCCGGGGAAGGCCGCTGTCACGCGGGCCGGCCAGCGGGCGGCGGGCCGGTCCGCGCCGTCAGCGGCGGAGCCTGATCCGGTAGACGCGGCGCAGGTTGGGGTGCTCGGCCAGGCACCAGAGCCTGCCCGCGTCGTAGCTGAGGTCCTCGGGTCCGATGGCGAGCGTTCCGCTTCTCGTCGGGCTGCCCTGGCGGCCCTTGTGCAGCCACAGTTGTCCGGCCTTCGGGGCGGTGAGTCCCCTGCCGTCCTCGGGGCCTTTCGCGCCGCCGACGTTGGCGGCGTAGTAGGCGTCGTCTCCCACGGCGACCGCCCCCTGGACGTAGGGCTTGGACGTCCAGTTCTCGTCGGACTGCCCGTCGGTCAGGTAGCCGGACGGGCTCAGGTTCCAGCGCACGACCCTTCCCTCGCGGCGCTTGAGGAACTCGCTGACGACGAGGGAGTGGGGTTCGTTGCGGCGTGTGCGGTCCAGCGACAGCTGCGAGTGCCGCAACGTGCTGCCTCCGTGGTTCTCGTACAGGTGGTGCAGCGGCAGGATGTAGTCGTAGTTGAAGGCCTTGCGCTTGTCCTCCCCCTTCACCTTGACCATCTTGGCGAGGTCGAAGGCGCTCAGTCCGCCCTGTTTGAAGGGGGCGAGCCGGCCGGGCAGGTTGGCGACGTAGAGGAAGTTGCCGACCCAGGCCACGCCTCCTGCGTGCATGATCACCGGGTTGAAGGTGGCGGTGTCCGAGCCGTGCAGCTGGCTGGGCTCGACCAGCAGCACGTGCTGGTAGCGCGGCCGCTCGGGGTCTCCGGTCACGTCGATGAAGGTGATGCGGGCGCCCCGGTACTCGTAGTTCTCGTAGCCGTACCAGCTGACCGCGACGACTTTCTTGCCGCCCACGGTGCCGCCGTAGCCGTCGACGCTGGTGCTGATTCCCTGCGGGTACCACTGAGTGGTATCGCCGTCCAGCTTGTGGTGCGGGTCCTTGGTGTGCCGATCCCAGGAGAAGCCGTAGTCGAAGTTGGTCGGTCTGACGCCCTTGCCGCGCCCGTCGCGCCAGTTGCCCACGGGGCCACCGGCGCGCTCGGGCCGGTGCAGCACGTCCCTGACCAGGTCGGCGTGTTCCAGGCGACGGCGGAGGGTGTCGGCTGCGGCGGACCAATCGTGGTGGTAGTCCGACGCGCTCAGCCGCATCGCGAGGGTGAAGCCGTCGGGCGCGGCGTGTGCCGTGGAGGGTGCGAGCAGGCCGCCGGCGGTCGCGGCCAGGGGCGCTGCGGCCAGGCCTCGCAGGATCGCTCTTCGTGAGGTGTCCATGGCGAGGCACCGTAGGGGCGGAGCCCGCCATTCGGTACGGGTGTGACGCCGGCGGCAGCGGCGCGTCAGGTTCTCGGGGCGAACGGCCCCGACGGGGCGTCAGCGGGATCGGCTCCGCCTACCGTCGTGCACGTCCTCGAAGCGGCCGTGGACGGCCTCGTCGCGACCGACTACGCCGACGCGTGTCCGATGGCGACGGTGGCGTTGGATGTCGCCAGCAGCAATGAGGTGCTGCGGGTCGCGACAGCGCAGGTATTCGACGAACGAGTCGGCGCCGGCGCCCAGGGGTTCGGCCGCTGGGTGGCCGACCAGCAGGCGGCGCGGTCACTCGCCGCCTCCGAAGGTCGGCGGCCCGTCAGCCGCTTGACGGGCCGATCTCGAACTGGGGCGGCTTGAGGCCGGTGAGGCATCCGGTATTCGGGGCGGTCGGATTGTCGAAGAAGGAGACGGCGATTTCTTGGGCGCACCGTGAGGTGGCGAACACCACGTGGGGCTCGTAGGGGACCGTGACGACGGTGGCGCGGCTCAGCGTACGGGCGACGTACGGGCCGTTGTCCGCCCCGGTCTGGGCGTCGAAGCCGCCCGACAGGGCGAGGGTGGGGATGTCGCTCCGCGTGACGTCCCGGATCGAGGGCGGCGCCGCGGGGACGTTCCAGACGCCGCAGTCCGGACGGAGGAAGGTGAGCTGCGGAGCCTGGGCCAGTACCGAGCGGGGGAACGACGGGAACGCGTCCTGCCCGCCCCGGAGCGCCGCGGCCCGGCTCTCGTACGGCACCCACTCGCTGCAGAAGATGCCGTAGGCGAGCCCGTGGGCCTCCCTGCCGAAGGCCTGGGGGCTGAGCTTGCCACCCGCCCACTGCTCGGCGATGCGCTGAGGATTGCCGTGGGCCAGCTCGTCGAGGGAGCGGGGCACGCTCGGCGCCACGTGGGTGGCGGAGGTCATCCAGTTCACCAGGGCTCCGCCGTCCAGGACGACTTTCACCGGCTCCGGGTGGCCGGGGACGGTGACGGTAGTGGTGACCGGATGGGCTTCGAGCTCACGGACGAGGCGTTCGAAGGTGGCGGACAGGTTCGGATAGCGGCGGTTGCACGCGGGATCCTCCGCGCAGGCCTTGAACAGGCCGTCGAAGCCCTGCCGGGCGCTGCTCCAGGTCAGTGCCGACCCCGCTTTGGACGGCGGCAGGATGCCGTCGATGCCGACCGACCGGACGCCCTGGGGATGTTGGCGCATATAGATGAGCGCCAGGTGGGTGCCGTAGGAGATGCCGAACACGTTCCACTGGTCGATGCCCAGCGCGACGCGCAGGTCCGCGTAGTCGGCGGCGCTCTCGGTGTCGTTGTAGGCGCTGAGGTCGACGCCGCGGCCCGTCAGCTGCTCGCGGCAGGTGCGCGTCGCCTCGACGTGCAGGCGCTCGGTGGACGGGGCGTCGTAGACGAGGCCGACCGCGCGTGCGTTGAACTCGTCGATGTTCGGGCAGGTGAGCACCGGGTCGGCCGAGTACGTGCCCCGCTGGGACATGAGGATCACGTCCCGGTCGTGGTTCAGGCCGCCGTCGACGGCCATCTTCGCCTCCCCGACGGCGTCGTCGCCGGGTCCGCCGGCGAGCCACACGATCGGGTCGGGTTTCGGTTTTTCGGCCGCCGCCGGCACGACGGCGACACCAAGGATGATCTTTCGGCCGTCGGGTTTGGCACGGTTCTCGGGCACGGTGAGCGTTCCACAGCGGGCTTTTTCGAGCGCGGCGATCGGCTCCGGCGTCTTCGGGCAGGGGCCCGGCTCGAAGTGGGCATCGCCCACCGTCCGGGCGACGGTGCCTATCGGTGCTCCGGCGCCGGGCTTCGGCTCTCCGGCGCGGGCGGGCGTCGCGAGCAGGCCGGTGACGAGGATTCCGGTCGCCACCGCGGCCGGCGCGGCGTGGAGCCGGCGCGCGGTACGGCGACGGCGGGGTGCGTGGTTGAGAGTCATCTGCCCTCCCGGTCACTTCGGGATGATCGTGAACGGTTTCGGCGTGAGACCGGCCACGCAAGCGGTGTCGGGTGCGGTCGGACGGGCGAGGAACGAGGCCAGAACGCTTTGCGCGCAGGGCGATTGCGGAACCACCCAGTGTCCGATTCCGGGGATCTGTACAGAAGTCGAGCGGGACAGCGTACGGGTCGCGGACCGTGCCCAGCTCGCCCCGGTCTTCGTGTCGAACGTCCCGGAAATGGTGAGCGTCGGTACCGCGCTGACGGTGGCCACCCGCTGGGCGGAGGTGCGGTCCGGTACGTCCCAGACGCGGCACACCTGGTGCTGGAACGGAAGCTGCGGTGCCTGGGCCAGGACCGTGTCCGGCCAGCCGGGGAAGGCCCGACGCCCCGCCTTCAGCACGTCGGACGGCGTGGAGCCCGGCACCCACTCGCTGCACGCCACCGACTCCGTCAGGCCGTGGGCGGTCGCGCCGACGTTCTGGACCGAGTCGGCCGCGCGGGCCTGCGCGAAGCGCTCCGGATGTCCGTGGGCGAGCTCCTCGATCGCCGCGGGGACGTCGGGAGGCTTGACGGCGTTGGCGACCAGCAGGTTCAGTACTGCGCCCCCGTCGAGGACGACCTTCACCGGGTCCCCTCCGCGTGGTGGCCGGACGTTCAGCGTCAAGGGCTGTGCTTCCAGCCTGCGCACCTGCTCGGTGAGGGTTCGGCGGAGGTCCGGGTAGCGGCTCTTGCAGCGGGGCTCGGCCGCGCATGCCTCGAGGAGGTTGCCGATGCCTTCCCGGGCGCTGCTCCAGGTCCACGGCAGGGTCGCGATCTGCGGAGGTGTGACCGAGTCGATCGCCACCGCGCGAATCCCCTGGGGGTGCTCGCGCAGGTAGGTGAGGGCCACGTCGCTGCCGTAGGAGTAGCCGTAGACGTTCCACTGGGGGATGCCCAGTGCCGTGCGCAGGTCGGCGAAGTCGGCGGCGTTCTCCGTGGTGTTGTAGGCGCTCAGGTCGATCCCGTCGGCTGCCAGGCGGTTCCAGCACTTCTTCACCGAGTCCAGCAGGAGCCGTTCCGCCTGCGGTGAGTCGTGACCGAGCCCCACGTACTGCGCGGAGAACCGGTCCAGTTCCGGGCAGGCGAGGTTCGGCTGATCGTAGAGGTTTCCCCGCTGGGCCATGATGATCAGCGGGCGATCCCGGTTCAGGCCGGAGTCGACCAGGAAGGGAATGTCGTCGAACGCGTCGCCGCCGGGGCCGCCCGCCATGAACACCACCGGGTCCTCGGCGGGCTTCGCCGACGTGGCGGG
>KL569437.1:32738-40011 GCA_000715685.1 Streptomyces lilacinus | reverse complement strand
GCCGGATCGTCCGGCTGCCGGGGCGGGCGCGGCTCTCGGGGACTTCCAGGAAACCGCACCGTGCGGTGCCCAGCGCGGCGATCGGCTCGGGCGTCGTAGGACAGGGACCGGGCACGAACCGCGACGGGGTGGTCGGGCCGGGCCCGGCGGTGCGGCTGTGCGGTGACGCGGCACTGCTCGGTGTCGGGCCGAACGCTGCCAAGACCAGGGCGGCCGTGACAGCCGCCGCGTCTATGCCGTGCTTGGTGCCGTGCTTGGCCATGTGATCCCGGTCCTCTGCCGACACCCACGGCTGCCCAGCCGGACAACGCCGCAGCGGTTTGGGGCGGATCGTGACGTTATGGACGATACCGGGTGGTTCGGAGGGGCGCACACGGAGCAGGGCCGCGCCGCTGCGTCATGCGGCACAACGTCGAAAGACGCTGACAGACCTCGTCTGCGCAGGTCAGCCCCGGTTGCTGCGCTGGAGCGCGTATCCGTCGCGGGAGATCTCCGGCGCGAGCCCGGTGGACAGGCCACCACCCCGTCGAACTGTTCCGCGCGGAACGCTCCCACCTCGACCCGGCCCGGGCCCGACGGGCCCGGGCCGCTCTCAGGCGCGTCGGCAGTGGAAGACTCCCCAGCGCAGTTGCTCGCGGCGGGCCGCGTCCACCCAGAGGGGCAGATTGATGAGCAGGCTGTCGAGGTAGGCGGGGCTGATGGTGTTCCGCAGCTCCGGCCGGTGGCGGCGGGTCTCCTCGGTGACGCACACGTAGTGGTGGAGCAATTGACCACTGTGGTCGTCGAAGTCGATGCGGCGCAGTCCCAGTCCGGTGAGCGTCCGGCGGTAGAAGTCGACCGTGGCCAGAGCGTCCACGCCCAGGCGCGACACGGCGGGGCGCAGTGCTTCGACGGAGGCGCCCTCGGCGGCCATCAGGTCGGTGAAGACCAGGGCACCCCCTGGCTCGAGCACGCGTACGGCTTCGCCGAGCAGGCGCTCGCGGTCGCTGCTGTGGCAGAACGCCTCTTGCGACCAGACGACGTCGAATTGTCCGTCCGAGAACGGGATGTCGTGGAAGGAGCCGGTGACGACCTCGATCAGGCCGTCGAGTCCCCGCTCGGCGTTCGTGGCGCGGTGCCGTTCGTTCTGGGCCTCGCTGATGTTGAGGGCGACGACGCGGCAGCCGAAGCGCTCGGCCAGGTAGCGGGCGGGTCCTCCGTAACCGGCGCCGAGGTCCAGCACCGTGCTTTCCTTGCCGAGAAGGCCGGCCACCGTGTCGGCCGCCCGCTCGACGGTGCGGCGGGAGGCGATCGCCACGTCCTCGTGTTCGTCGGTGTAGATCCCGGTGTGAATGTCCTCCCCGCCCCAGACGGCGTCGTAGAACGCGTCGACGTCATGGGTGTCGTAATAGCTGCGGGTCGCATCCTCGGAGGCCGATGCGGTGTCGTCTGCCATAGGTCCCTCTCCTCCTACGGTCACGTCGGTACTGCTCGTGGATCAGCTCACCTCATTCACTAACTCCTGTCACAGACCCGAACAAGCCGACCGTCCGTTTCAGGCCCGCGCTGTCCTCGACTTCTCAGGTCTGGTCCGCGTCGTCTGTCGCGTGGGGAAGCAAGGGGAACATCCGGGTGATGAGGGCCACCGGTCGGGCGCCGTCGGGCCGGGCCAGGGGGCGTTGTTCCCGGTCCTGGTAGGGGGCGAGCGCCCGGCGGACGGCGTCCGCGACCCGGCGCATCTCTTCGGGCGTCAGGTAGGCGACAGCGCTGAAGGCTTCGTCATGGCGCCATTCGCTCGGTGCTTGATCGCGTCGGGTGAGCCATCGCTGCCAGCTCTCGTCCTCCAGCCCTCGGGCCAAGTCGCCGAACTCCTTCTCCGCGGCTGCACCGGTGGTGGTGGGATTGTGCTGCCTCAGGCGCCAGGGGCGTGCGCGACCCCCGTGGTGAGGGGCTTCCTCGATGTGTCCGTGGCGTGCGAGCTGCCGAAGGTGAAACGAGCAGAGCCCGGAGCTGTAGCCCAGTCGGGCGGCGGCCTCGGTCGCCGTGACGGTGCCGACTTCGGCCAGCAGGTCCAACAGGGCCGTACGGACCTCGTGCTCGCGCAGTTCGCCGCCGGTGTCCCCTGCCTGGTCGGGCTGGGAGTTGAGCTCATCTTCAGTCACTTTGCAAAGTCTGCTACTTTGCAAAGATCTTGGCAAGCGATCTTGCCCGCCGAAGGGGAGTCAGCGATGTCTGTTCGTCACGACCGGTACCGTCCCGTGGACCGACTGGACCGGCGAGTCCGTGTGCAAGGCCGACCCGTCGACTCGTATCCCGCCCTTCCACCGGAGGTGGCACGGGGTTCGGTGCGCCGGGTCACGGTGGTGGGTGAGGAGGTCCTGAGCCGTCCGTGCCGGGAGGTGACCGAATTCGGCTCCCCCGAGTTGTCGGCGCTCATCGACGACATGTTCCTGACGATGCACGTGGCCGACGGCGCCGGCCTGGCGGCCAACCAAGTAGGCGTCGACCTGCGGCTGTTCGTGTACGACTGCCCGGACGACGACGGGATCCGGCATGTCGGCCACATCGTCAACCCCGTCCTGGACCTGCCCGATCCAGGCAGCCGCCGACTCATCGACGAATTCGAGGGCTGCCTGTCCGTACCCGGCGCGACCATGACGGTCCCCCGCACCGATCGGGCCGTCGTTCGCGGATTCGACAAGGACGGCGACCCTCTCGTCGTCGAGGGGACGGGATACTTCGCGCGGTGTCTGCAGCACGAGACCGACCACCTCGTCGGCCACACGTATCTCGACCGACTCTCCAAGCGAGACCGCAGGGACGCGCTGCGGCAGATGGCAGACCGTCGTGACGATGTCTTCGCACAACGCGAGATCAAAGCCGCCCGCCTGAGTCGTCCCGCCTGACCCCCTGACGAAAGTAAGGGGTACGACCCTGCCCTTCGGGTCGGGTGGAGGTGGTGGGCGGGTCCGTAGCGTGCGGTGGCATGGAACGTGTGAAACAACAAGCGCGGCCCGGGGCCGCCGCGGGTGTACTGGTCGCCGGAGCCGCAGGGGTGGCGCTGGCCGCGCCGGACGGTGGTGGGCCGCAGGCAGGGGTGACGGCCTCGGTGTACCGGTCGGTCGCCGGTGGCGCGGCGGACGCGCCCGGGTGGGCCGGTGCGCTGCTGGGACTCGCCACCGAGGGCACCCTCGTGGTGCTGGGTCTGCTGCTGGTGTGGGCGGCGTGGAGTGCCTGGCGGGCGAAGGACGCGTGGGCGCTGGGTGGGGTGATGCTGACCGGCGCGGCGATGGTGGTGGCGTACGTAATCAGTGAGGTGCTGAAGTCGGGGATCGACGAGGAGCGGCCCTGCCGGGCCCTGGGCGGTGTCGAGACCGTCGATCCGTGCCCGGACCCCGGCGACTGGTCGTTCCCCAGCAACCACGCCACGCTCGGCGCGGCCCTGGCGGCAGGGCTGGCGGTCGTACGGCCGCGGCTGGCCGTGCTGGTGGTGCCGTTGGGCGTGCTCGCCGCCGTACTGCGGGTGTGCGTGGGCGCGCACTATCCGCACGACGTGCTGGCCGGGGCCGTGCTGGGGGCCGCTGTCGCGATCGCGGCAGTGCTGGGCTTGCGTCCGTTCGCCGCGCGGGTGGTGTCACGGTGGGTGCGGCCCGGGCGGGGCGGTCACGCCCGCCTCGTGGGCCACGACCGCGGCCGCGGCCCGGTTGTCCACTCCCAGGCGCGCCAGGATGGAGCTGACGTGAGCCTTCACGGTGCCTTCCACCACGTGCAGCCGCCGCGCGATCTGACCGTTGGACAGCCCGGCGCCGAGGTGGGCGAGCACGTCGCGTTCCCGGGCGGTGAGCGAGGCCACGCGTTCCCGGGCGGCGGCGCGTCGGCCGGCTTCGGTCCCGGCGCCGGAGGCCGCGAGGTGGGCGACCACCCGGGCGGCGACTTTCGGTGACAGGTAGGCGGCGCCCTGGGCCACCGCCCGGACACCGGCGACGAGTTCCTCGGGCGGTCCGGACTTGATGAGGAAGCCGGCCGCGCCGCCGGCCAGGGCCTGCAGGATGTAGTCGTCCTCGCCGAAGGTCGTCAGCATGACGACGCCGGTGTCCGGTGCGCGTCCGCGGATGCGGGCCAGCGCGTCGATGCCGTTCAGGCGCGGCATGCGGATGTCGAGCACGGCCACGTCGGGGCGGTGGCGCAGCACAAGGTCCACCGCCTCGAGGCCGTCGCCGGCCTCGGCGACGACCTCCGTCTCCGGGTCGGTGGACAGCACGGCGCGCACCCCGTACCGGATCATCGGCTCGTCGTCGGCGATGAGGATCCGGGTCATCGCGGGCTCATCCGTCGAGCACCGCGAAGCCGACCAGACGACCGGCGCGGAAGCAGATCTGGTACGCGTCGCCGGAAGCGTCGACGAACCGGTCGGCCGTCACCGCGTAGTACTCGCACTCCACTCCCGGTCCCTTGGGTTCGGCCGCGCGCGGCCGGTAGGGCAGCTGACGCTCCGGCAGCACGGTTCGTACTTCCGAGCGATTCTGCCCGATGTGCAACCCGGCATAGGCGGCGGGGTCGAGGACCGCGTCGGAGACGGTCAGCGAGCTCCACACCATCAGGGCGCCGCTCAGCGTGATCAGCGCGATACTGTGTATAAGAGACAGCGTACGGCCGGCCCGGCGGTGGGCCCACCGGTGTTCCGGCGGCAACACCTCACGTCCCGGCGCACCCGGGTCGGAGTGGGCGCGGTGGGCCCGCGGCCGTTCGGAGGCGTGCGGCAGCCTGGCGGTGACGCGGAATCCGCCCGCGTACGGTCCGTGGGTCAAGACGCCGCCCGCCAGCCGGACCCGCTCGTCCAGGCCGATCAGCCCGCGGCCGCCGCCGGTCGGGCGCAGGCCGGCCGCCCCCGAGGCCGTGTTCTCCACGGTGACCTCGGTTTCGTCAGCCGTACGGACCACGCGGACCCGCGCACGGGCCCCGGGCGCATGCTTGGCGACGTTGGTCAGCGCCTCCTGGACGACGCGGTGGGCCGCCCGCTCCACCGTGCCCGGCACGTCGCGGCTATCCGCTCCCTCGACGCTCAGCGACACCTCCAGCCCGGACGCCCGGGCACCGGCCACCAACGGCTCGAGGGCGAAGTCCGCGGGGACCTCGGGCGCGCCGTCGGCGTCGTCCCGCAGGATGCCGATGACCTCGCCCAGCCGATCGACCGCCGCTGCCGCCCGGGCCCGAACGCCCTCGGCGGCCACCCGGTGCTGCTCGGCCAGGTCGGGCGCGAGCTTCAACGCCCCCGCCGACAAGGCGATCAGGCTGAGGTCGTGCCCGAGCGCGTCGTGCATGTCCTGGGCGATACGGGCCCGCTCGCGCAGCCGGGCCTGCTCGGCGACCAGCTGTTGCTCACGCTCCAATTGCCGGGCCCGGGACCAGCCGGCCCGAATCAGCTGCTGGTACTGGCGCAGCAGCCGGCCCCCGAACCAGGGCAGCAGGCCCACGCCCACGACCAGCGCCACGAACAGGGTTCCCAGCGGGAACAGCGCCGGTACGGCCATCATGGCCACTGCCCCCGCTGTCAGAAGCAGGCACACCGAGGCGGCCATCGGCCATGTCCGCGGCGAACGGTGACCGGCCAGAAAACCGAGGACGAGGGCGGGCAACGCCCACCACAGACTCTCCACGCCCATCCCCGTCGTCACGACCGAGGCCGGAGCGAGGAGAGACCCGGGGTCCCGCAACAGAGGCGGCAGCGGTCGATGGCCGTCGATGACGGATCGCCGCGCCACGCGTTCTCCATGTCGTTCTTCGTGCACCGGCGCACCCTAGGCGAGACGAGGGCCCGGCCGGTACTGCCGAAAGTCGAATGGACAACCGGCCGTGGCGGCGTTGAGCGCCTCCGGGCGCCTGTCCTGTTCAGGGCCGAGCGGGAGACTTGCGCGCTCGTTTCGGGCCGTGGTCGTTCTTGGTGAACAGTCTGTCGAGGTAGTGGTCGATGGCGGTGAGTGCCTCTTGGGGCTTGACCACGTCCAGTTCGATGAGGGGGGTGAAGCCGGTGAGGGCGAGGAGCAGGTCGGTCTCGGTGACCGGGTCGTGGTCGGGGTGGATGTGGCCGTCGGCGACGGCCTGGCGGATCAGTTGCTCGACGAGGGCGCGTCCTTGGGTCATCCCGTCGCGTGCTCGCGCGTGGATGTTCTCGTCGTGCAGCGCCTCCAGGACGTAGGCGGCGTTCATTCGGCTGGTCGCGCGGGCGTCGGCGTGCAGAGGGAGAGTCTCGGTGAGCATCAGCCGGAGCACGTCGCGGGGGTGCGGTCGGTCGCCGAGCTCGTGGAGGCCGCGGCCGACGCGCTGTGAGGTCTGCTCGGACGCGAAATCCATGGCGAAGGAGAGCATCTCTTCTCGAGAGGCGAAGTAGTGCTGCAGCGCCCCGTGGGAGATGCCGGCCTCTTGGGCGACCTCGCGCAGCGTCAGATGCGCGACGCCGCGCTGGGCCACCACTCGCCAGAGGGCTCGGGCGATCGTCTCGCGGCGTTCGCGGTGATCCACCTGTTTCGGCATCGTCGGCTTCTCCCTGGACGTCCCCATGGGGCTTTTCTCATACGGTTGACATAATACAACTGGCCGATAACCCTGGGGGTCTCCGAGAGGAAGAGGGGGCGGCATGTCTGGACAACCGCGGGTGCGTACCACGGAAGGCGTGGTGGAGGGGCGCTGGCGGCAGGGGCAGGCGGTGTTCCGCGGCATCCCCTACGCCCAACCGCCGGTGGGAACGCTCCGCTTCGCCGCACCGGCCCCGCCCAGGTCGTGGGAAGGGACACGGCAGGCGACGGAATTCGGCCCCGCGGCACCGCAGTCCGGGCCGGCTCTCACGGATGCGGCGCGGGGCACGGGTTGGCTGACGCTCAACGTCAGCACTCCGGACGCGGGCGCGGCGGGGCTGCCGGTGCTGGTGTGGATCCACGGAGGTGCCTACATCGCGGGGGCCTCGAGTGACCCGATGTACGACCCGGCGGCGCTGACCGGGGCGGGGCTCGTGGTGGTGAGCATCAACTACCGGCTGGGCGCCGAGGGCTTCGCCCTCTTCGAAGGGGCTCCGCCCAACCGCGGGTTCCTCGACCAGATCGCGGCGTTGCGCTGGGTATGGCGGAACATCGCCTCGTTCGGAGGTGACCCCGACCAGGTCACCGTGGCCGGGCAGTCGGCCGGGGCGGGGTCGATCGCCGCCCTGCTGGCGATGGAGCCGGCGCGCGGCCTGTTCAGACGGGCCATCACCCACTCGGTGCCGGGCGGCTATTGCACTGTCTCTTATACCCATCTCTGA
>KL569437.1:24910-32485 GCA_000715685.1 Streptomyces lilacinus | reverse complement strand
ATCAGAGATGTGTATAAGAGACAGCCGCGACGTCGACCCGCGGCGCCTGGCCGAAGGGCTCACCTCGCTCAGCGCCGGCCTCCCCGACTACCACGACAGGTGGGGACGGCTCTCCCGGACCGGTGTCGCCATATGTCCCGTCGTCGATGGCGACGTCATCGCCGAGACGCCCTGGGCCGCGCTGGCCAGTGGGCGCGCGAGCGGGATCGAGCTCCTGGTCGGCCATACACGCGATGAATTCCGGCTGTTCAGCGTCATGAGCGGACGGTTGGGCACCTTCACCGACCGGGACGCCCGTACGGCCCTGGACGTGTTCGCCCCGGCACCGCACGGCGCGGACGTCTACCGCGCCGCCCACCCGCGGGCCAGTGCGGAGGAGCTGGTGGAGACGGTGTACTCGGATGCCCTCTTCCGGATGCCCTCACTGCAGTTGGCCCAGGCGAACACCGCGGCCGGCGGCACGTCGTTCCTGTTCGAGCTACGGCTGGGCTCCCCCGCCACCGGAGGAGTGCTGGGCGCCTGTCACAGCCTCGACGTTCCCCTGGCATTCGGCACGCTGGACAGCCCCACCGGCCGGGGACTCGTCGGCGCCCCGCCCACCCCCGAGGTCGTCGCGGTGTCGCGGGAACTCCAGCAGGCGTGGGTCCGTTTCGCCACCACCGGCGCCCCCGGCTGGGCCGCCTATTGCCGCGACCGGCAGCTCACGCGCGTCCTGGACGCCGAATCGAAGACCTTGCCCTATCCCGAACACGCCTCCCGTCTGATCTGGGAAGGCCACACCCCGACCCCCTACGACCTCACCTCTTGACCTTGTCTTGAGGCGAAGGCCAACACTGTGCTCATGGATCAGGGCAGCGGGCTGTGTGCGCCCGTGGGCTCGACCGGAGCGAAGAAGGGGTGCTCGTATGAACTCGCGCTGCATCATTCTCGACATCGGTGGCGTGCTGGAGATCTCGCCGCCGACGGGCTGGGAGCAACGGTGGGAGCTGCGGCTCGGGCTGCCGCCAGGCACGGTGCACGAGCGGCTGGAAGACGTCTGGCAGGCAGGGAGTGTGGGCAGGGTCAGTGAACGCGAGGTGCACGAACGAGTCGCCGCCGACCTCCGTCTCGACGCGTCCCAGGTCGACGCCTTCATGGCTGATCTGTGGGCCGAGTATCTGGGAACGCCGAATGAGGAGCTCATCGCCTATGTGCGGGGCCTGCGCCGGCACTGCAAGCTGGGCATCCTGAGCAACAGCTTCGTCGGCGCCCGGGAGCGCGAGACGGCGTTGTACCACTTCGACGAACTGGTGGACCAGATCGTCTACTCCCACGAGATCGGTGTCAGCAAGCCCGACCCGCGAGCCTTCGAAGCGACGTGCGCCGGTTTGGGGGTGCGTCCCAAGGACTGCCTCTTCATCGACGACGTCGCCGTCAACGTCGAGGCATCCCGGGAAGCCGGCATGCAGGGGCACTTGTTCAAGGACAACGCGCAGGCCATGGCATGTATCGCGAGTCACCTCAGCTCTGCGCCTTCGTTCTCCGTGTGAGCCTCAACCGCGCGCTCGGGGCGTTGTCAGGGGCCGTTCGGCCGCCGGCGACGCCCCGAGCAGGTGCCGGCTCACCTCCGTCTGCTCGATCCAGGGCCCAGTTTTGAACGCGTTCAATTGCGGGTAAGGTCGCCTCGACACCTGGAGGGGAGAAACAGGATGAAGATCGTGATCCCCGGGGGGACCGGGCAGGTGGGGACGATCCTGAACCGCGCGCTGACCGCCGCCGGGCACGAGGTCACCGTACTGAGCAGACAGCCCGCGCACCCGGGCGAAGTTCCCTGGGACGGGAAGACCCTGGGCCCCTGGGCCGAAGTGATGGACGGCAGTGACGTCGTGATCAACCTCGCCGGGCGCAGCGTGAACTGCCGCTACACCGCCGTCCATCTGCAGGCCATGATGGACTCACGCGTGCGCTCCGCCCGGGTCGTGGGCCAAGCGATCGCCGCCGCGGCCGAACCGCCCCGGGTCTGGCTGCAGATGAGCACTGCCACGATCTACGCCCACCGCTTCGACGCGCCCAACGACGAGCAGACGGGCGTCCTCGGAGGCGCCGAACCCGGCGTCCCGGGCTACTGGGCCTACAGTGTCGACATCGCCAAAGCCTGGGAGCGGGAACAAGCACAAGCCGACACCCCGCACACCCGCAAGGTCGCGCTGCGTTCCGCCATGGTGATGAGCCCCGATCCGGGCGGCGCCTTCGACGTCCTGCTGCGCCTCGCACGGCTCGGGCTCGGCGGCCCCGTCGCGGGCGGCGCCCAATACGTGTCCTGGATCCACGACCACGACTGCGTCCGCGCGCTCGAGTTCCTGATCGACCGGGACGACATCGCCGGACCTGTCAACATCGCCGCCCCCAACCCCCTGCCCCAACGCATGCTCATGCACGCACTGCGCACCGCATGGGGCATTCCCGTGGGCCTGCCCGCGACGAAGTGGATGGCCGAGCTCGGCGCCTTCGTCCTACGGTCGGACACCGAACTGCTCCTCAAAAGCCGCCGCGTCGTCCCCGGCCGCCTCCTCGAAGCCGGCTTCACGTTCCAGCACCCTCACTGGACAGAAGCCGCCCACGAACTCACACAGCGCTCACGAAACAGAAACCGTAGCCAACGGGGCTCGAACCCTCCTCTGTTCAAAGCAACGCGTTGAACAAACGTGAGGCATGCTCGGGCCGCCACTCGGAGGGGCCGCGATTACGATCGACGCATGATCAAGCATGCTTCGGAATCACCCCTGTCTCTCTGGTCCCGGGACTCCGTGCTGTCGATCGGTTCGGTGGGCTCGGTGCTCTCGATCGGCTCGGTCGGATCCGTCCTGTCCGTCGGCTCGATCGGGAGCGCCCTGTCGCTCGGCTCGATCGGCTCCGCGCTCTCGGTCGTCTCGGCCGGCTCCTGGCTCAGCACCGGTTCAGTGCTGTCCGCCCAGTCGCGGTGGTCCGTGCTGTCCTGGCGGTCCAACCGGGGCTTCCTGGCCGCCGGGGTCGTGGCGGCCGTCGCCTGCGCCGCCCTGGCACCCCGCGAACATCGACGCCGAGCCGCATAGGGCCGCATAGGGGCCGCAGGGTGCCGAACGCCCGCGCCGCGCGCCCTACGGACGCCCTCCTGACGTCGGGCGGGACCACAGGGTCAGGTCGCTGCTCGTGGCGACGGCCAGCGTCCGGCCCGTCGGGGAGAAGCCCGCGGCGCGGAACTCGGAGTAGTCGGCGTGGAAGATGTGCCACCACTTCTCCTCATGCGCTCCCCGGTGCAGTCCACCGGCGGTGTCGAGGAGGATGTGGTGGTGGGGCCAGCAGGGGCTGACGGTCCTCACCGACCACCCGTCCCCGGACGTCGAGTGGAGACCGCCGCCGAAGAGCCCGGCGACGTGGATGCGCGTGTCCGCGACCGGGCCGAGCCCGGGGCAGGTCAGGTCCGGTGCCATGTCCGGAGTGGCGTCATCGTCGTCGGGGTCGTACTCTCGCGCGATCTTCTCCCCGGTGACCGCGTCGAAGAGCCCGTGACCACTGGTGGAGACCACCATGACCAGGTCGTTCCCACTGCCCGGATCGACGGCGAAGCCGATCCCGAGCAGCCCGCCGACGGGGATGCACCCCTCATGGACGCGCCGCCACGGCTCCGGCGCGGGGACCACGGGAGCCTCCAGGACGCGGTCGCGCAGCGTCTGCTGGTACGCGGAGGCGAGAGGCAGACAGCTGCCGGCGTGCTGAGGGCGAGGCGTCGACGTCATCCCGGCATCATCCCCCACCCGGTCGCGCGGGGCGCACGTGGCCGGAACGGGGGTCCGTGCCGCTCACTTCTCGTCGAAGAGGAGATCCTCGGAGGAATGGGTCATCTTCACGGTCTCGCCATTGGTGACCTCGACGACATTCTGCAGACCGGTCAGGAGACGGGACGGAGTGGCCGACAGGATGCGGAACTTGTCCGCTGCCCCGGCCAGGTACACGGGGAAGCCGGCCAGAGACGTGTCACCGAGCGACAGGTACTCCTTGAGCCTGCGGAACAGCTTCGGGAGGATCACCACATCATGGGTGATCGAGGACATCCCAGTGATCTTCGCCCCGGTGAGGGTCACGTCGCCCAGTGAGCCGCTCGTCATGTTCCACACCCCCTTGCCGGGGTCGGCTTTCGCCTGCCGACTGGCGGCGGTCAGCTCACGGCGCAGATCCGCGGGCAGGCCCGCGTAGAAGGTGGGATAGACCAACCCCTCCGTGAGCAGGTAGTGGTTGGCCGTCTGCTTCAGGAGCTCCGCCTTGACGTCGATCTCGTAGCCACTGGCCCCCGGCGGGACACCCCGGCCGACCAGCGCCACGCAGCGGCCGAAGATGTCGCTGCCGCCGGTGAGGACGAAGCCCGGGACGCTGTCGGGAGTGGCGGAGATGTTCTCGTGGCCGTTCCTGGGGTCGACGGTGTAGCGGATGTCGGTGAAGCGGAGCCATGTCAGCAGCTTCTCCGTGGCGGCGTCGGCGAACTTCCGTGGCTGGCGTTCCTCCGTCCCGTAGTTTCCCGTGTAGTGGGTCTCCAGCGCGTCGATGCCCTCGAGGCGCACGTCGACGTGGCCGTCCTTCTCGGGCTCCGGCTTTTTGCACCCGCGGACGAGCTTCCACTCCCCCACGTAGTCCGGAATGAAGGGGACGGTGTCCCCGTCGGGCCTGGTGCGGCCCGAGAGATGGAACGATCCCTTGATCAGCAACATCGGCATGGCTACTCCCATGTACGCGGGGACGGGCCACATGCCTCGTGAGGCCATCGCACAGAGGAAAATCCGGTCCCCTTCCATGCTGCGACCGGGCCGGCATGCCCGCCATCGGGGCCCAACAGTCGTACGGTGCGTAGCGGCCGGTAGCCGCAGCCGACGATGGCGTGCTCCAGACGAGCCGATGCGAAAAACCCTTTGCCGGCCTCCACGCCCGTCCTCCAGAATGATCGACGTCCAGGTGCGAAGGCGGGACCTACTTCGACTCCTCATCGGGCGGTCGCGGGTTCGAATCCCGCCGCCGGCACACACGCCGGCGTAGCTCAGCGGCAGAGCACCTTGTCGGTTCCGCCGCCTCGATCTCTGGACACCAGGCTTCACGCACCTCCCGGTGCGCGGGCCACGGCTCCTTCGTTGCGATCGAATCCCATGCCGTGGCCGCTTTGAACTCGGGAGGCGCGGCATCGGGGCGTCCGGTGCGCAGGACGCCCTTCGCCGTGCTTCCCCGGACGAATTCGGGGGAATTCACATGGCACGCTTCAACGTCCGTACGCCCAAGGGGGGCCGTCCAACCTCGCCCGTGACCACGGCCGGGCGCACCCGCACCCACCTGGGTGGCAAGGGGTACCTGCGGGACGACCGCTCGGAGCTGTTCCTGCTCGCGGTCGCCAACTTCGTTTCCCAGCAGACCTTCCACGAGAGCGGCACCGGCCGTGACGACCGGTTCGCCGCGCTCGTGCGCAAGCTCGCCGTCGAGGATGCCGCCTGGACCGCCGGTCTCCTGGGGTGGCTGCGCGGCGACGGCCAGATGCGCACCGCCTCCCTGGTCGGCGCCGCCGAGTACGTCAAGGCCCGGCTCGAGGCCGGTGCCACGGACGGCCCCACCAACCGCCTGGTCGTCGATTCCGTACTGCGTCGCGCGGACGAGCCCGGCGAGATGCTGGCCTACTGGACCTCGGCCTACGGCCGGAACGTGCCGAAGCCGGTCAAGCGGGGTGTCGCCGACGCCGTGCGACGCCTGTACACCGGCCGCAACCTGCTGAAGTACGACACCGCCTCCAAGGGCTACCGCTTCGGCGACGTCCTCAACCTCGTCCACCCCACGCCCGACCCGGACAAGCCGTGGCAGGGCGACCTCTTCCAGTACGCCCTGGACCGCCGGCACAACCCGGACAGCGCCACCCCGCCCGCGTCGGACCGCGCCCTCGCCGCGCGCCACGCGCTGATGGCCGTGCCCGTCGCCGAGCGCCGCGCCGTGGTCACCGGGCCGGGCGGCGCCGAGCGACTCGCCGAGGCGGGCATGACCTGGGAGGCGCTGGCGGGCTGGCTGCAGGGCCCGATGGACGCGGCGGCCTGGGAGGCCGTCATCCCCTCCATGGGGACCATGGCCCTGGTCCGCAACCTGCGGAACTTCGACGAGGCCGGTGTCCGCGACGAGGTCGCCCAGCAGGTGGCCGCGCGGATCGCCGACCCGGAAGAGGTCGCCCGGTCCCGGCAGTTCCCCTTCCGGTACCTGGCCGCGTACCAGCACGCCCCGTCGCTGCGCTGGGCGTACGCGCTGGAGCAGGCCCTCGGTCATTCGCTGGCGAACGTGCCGGCGCTGCCCGGGCGGACCCTGATCCTGGTCGACCGCTCGGGTTCCATGTGGTCGCCGCTGTCCGACCGGTCCCGGCTCTGTCTCTTATACACACAGGCTGTGGCGATGCGCGCGGCCGACGCCGATCTGGTCGAGTTCGGCACCAGCAGCGCGCCCGTGGCCCACCGCAGGGGCGAGTCGGTCCTCAAAGTGCTGGAACGGTTCGGGAGCCTCGGCGGCACCGACACCACCGAGGCCGTGCGCCGGCACTACCGCGGTCACGACCGGGTCCTGATCGTCACCGACGAGCAGGCCTCCCACCACTACGCGGGCGGCCCGACCGAGCAGGTCCCGGGCCATGTCCCGGTCTACACCTGGAACCTCGCCGGCTACCGGCCCGGCCACGGCCCGTCCGGGTCGGCCAACCGACACACCTTCGGTGGGCTCACCGACGCGGCGTTCCGTCTGGTGCCGTTACTGGAACGCGGCCGCGACGCCCGCTGGCCGTGGGAGGACTGAGCGCCGCCGGCCCTGCCCGGGCCGCGGCGCTCCGCTGCCGCCGCGAGGGGGTGGGATGGGAGTGATCAAACAGGAACTAGGGTGTGTACATGCCACGCACACGCACCACTGCCCTCACCGCCCTCCTGGGCATCGCCGCTCTCACCTCGTGTTCCTCCGGCGGTTCCGGGGACGATGCGGGCAAGCCCATCACGAAGCAGCTCGCCCAGGGCGAGATCACGCAGGCCCTCCCGGGCACCGGCGAGGTACTCCCGGGCTGGGAGCTCTACAAGGGCAAGGGCGTGACCAAGGAGGGGGCGCGCTGCACGGAGTCGAAGGACGACGCCTCTCCCAAGGGCTGGGTGCGCGGCGGCAGGGCGTGGTTCATCTACAACGGTTCCACCGACAACATGATGGACGTCGACATCTGCCTGTTCGACACGCCCGAGAACGCCAAGAGCGCCTACACGGCGTGGAAGGGCACGGAGTCGGACAAGGAGCAGGCTCCCAAGAAGCAGGTGGGCGAGGAGTCCGTGTTCGTCGTCAACCCCGGGCTGAGCGAGAACAAGGTCGACGGTTTCAGCCGCTCGGGCAACGTCAACATCCGGGTGACGATGCAGGGGACCGGGGGCGACACCACCGGTGTTCAGGACATCCTCGCCGCCACCCTCAAGCGCCTGCAGCAGGTCCAGGACGGCGAACGCGCCACGGCCACCGCCGCGGAGCAGGCCAAGAAGGGCAAGAAGGGGTAGCAGCCGTCCGGACGGGCGGCGGGGCAGG
>KL569437.1:24231-24654 GCA_000715685.1 Streptomyces lilacinus | reverse complement strand
GCCCCCTGCCGATGGGACCGCCCCAGCCGCCCAACTGCGCGTTGCGAGTCGCCACCCAACACAAAGAGCCGTTCACACCGGACCATGTCGGTGTGAACGGCTCCCGCATTACGAGCGCTCAGCTGCCTGAAGCGCTCCTACAGTGAATCTGCCCCGAGTGCGGTCACTTGGAGATGTCGAACAGCTCCGGGTCGGTGTAGGCGGTGCTGCCGGTCGTGGTGGTCGCGACCTTCGCCTTGGCGGCGCGGGCCGGGGTCTTCACCGCGGTGGCGGCCGCCTGCCACGTGCCCAGGCGGACCTGGAGCTGCTCCTGGGCGGCGAGGTGACCGGTGACAGTGATCGGGAGACGGCCGTAGCCGTCGGCCTCGCAGACGGCCTCGCCGCTGGGCTGCCAGGCCTGGGACCTGTCTCTTATACACATCT
>KL569437.1:23806-23946 GCA_000715685.1 Streptomyces lilacinus | reverse complement strand
GATGGTGTAGTTGCCGTCACCGTCGTAGTGCACGATGCCGCCGAAGCTCGTGTAACCGGTGCCGACGTTGGTGGCCTGCTGGGCGAAGCCGACCCGGAACTGGCCCTCCGCGTGAGCGGCGGTGGCGGGGAGCACGGCGG
>KL569437.1:22313-23508 GCA_000715685.1 Streptomyces lilacinus | reverse complement strand
CTTCACGTGCGTATCCATTTCGTTCTGGGGGGTGTCCGTTCGACAAACCCCTCGAATTGGGGTTCTTGTCGGACGGACGATGGGGGTGGACATCGATCTATCGGGTCATGCCACGGAAAAGGGGAGGGATGGAATCCGATTCCGGGTGAGAGCCCACACGGGGATATCGACTCTCGCCCACCGAGGCGCCGCTGCCGGCCGCGATACCGCTGATGACCTGGGCCTCACCAGCCGCATCACACTGCGGACGGAACATCGTCCTGACAGCGAATCCTCCCGAATCCTGACCGCCGACCAAGGCCGGCTTTCCCTGCGTTGAGCGCTTCCGTGACACCGACCGGCGCGATCGGTGTGACACCCACATTACGTTCAAGATCCCCTGCAGCGGTCAGCCCATGATCAGCCAAAGTCCGTGCCATAAAAGAGGAATTGAGGAATCCGGAGCGACGTCGGAGCGCGGTCACAAACCCGCACCTGACACCACCCGAAACGGTCAAAACACCACCAGGCGTCGCACCCGCAATGACCCCCTCAATCAATGCCGACCCACCCCTGAATCAATCAACACCGACAGCAGCCACGCCACCGAAAACCGCCCCGGCCGAAACACGCCCCTGGCCCCCGACACCCCACCTCGCGGCAACGCGACAGAACACCCATACCCGCACACACCATGCGGCCACACGGACATGCCATGTGGCTCACAACACAGCAAACAAGCCGCATCGGTCGGCCGCTTTCAGGGGCGGATCGTTACTCCGGGTCACGCGGGCACCTTCACGACCGCGCGACGACGCTTCCAGTACGCGACGGTCAGCACGCCCAGCATCGGTCCCCACAGGATGAGCGGCGCGTAGCAGAGGTGGAACAAGGCCGCCTACCAGCCGCCGGCCCGGCTCGGGAAGTTGTCGGGCAGCTCGTCGCCTCGGATCGTGACCCCCATGACCTCCGCAGCGAGCGCCAGAGCGGTCCACAGCAGCGTGAGGGCCACAGCCCTGAAGGCGGCCGGGAGGACCGCCGCTTTCGTCGACGAGCGGCGGTTTGCTCGACGTGCGGGAGCGGTGGCACGAGCGGTCCTCGGACTCCGTGGGCCGACGGCCGACCCGTTCGGCAACGACGATCGCAGCATGACGAGCGTCGGGAATCGCTCTGCGGGCCGAGCCCGGCCCGCCGTAGGAGCTGTCTCTTATACACA
>KL569437.1:19313-22091 GCA_000715685.1 Streptomyces lilacinus | reverse complement strand
CCCGCCGTAGGAGTGAGAGGCGGGCCGACCAAAGGATGAGGCCCCGGCCCGCAGAGCTTTGTGTCCGCCGGAGCCTGCGCTCTGGCAGCGCCCCGCGCGGGACCGGGGCCGGACTACTCGTCCACCGCTACTCGACTGCCGCTACTCGTCAGCCGTGACAGGGCCAGGGCCGCGTCGCGGACGTCCGGGTGCGCATGGCGGCGCAGCGCCCGCAGTCGGTCGCGCCAGTGCGTCGCCCCTGTCTCTTATACACAGACAGGGTGAGGGTGACGGCGAGCAGGCCGGCGGCGTGGCCGCCGTCCTCGGCCAGGGTGCGGGCGGCGTGGTCGAAGGCATGGTCGGCGCCGTCGCGCGAGGTTCGCAGCCATTGGTCGAGCGTGGTGGCGGTACGGACGGCGAGGGCGGGCCTGCCCTCGTGGAGCCGGGCCAGGCGTGTCAGCTCCGCGGTCAGTGCCTCCGCGCCCGCGTCCAGGTCGAGTGCGCGGGTCGACAGTTCCACCGCGTCGGAGACGAAGTCCGGGGAGGTGAGGAGAAGTTCGGCGACCGCGTGCGCCACGGGCAGGGTGGTGCGCTGGTTCCATCGGCAGCTTTGGGCCACGTCGGTGACGATGTGGCGGAGGCGTCGGCGGGCGGGTCGGTCGCGGTCGGGTTCCGCGTCGGGCGTTCCGTCGGGCGCGTCGGCGTTCATCAGCGCGGTGAGGGCGCGGGTCAGGGGTGTGGCGTCGGGGGTGCCGGAGGGGGCGGTGGTGACGAGGCGGCACAGGGCGCCGGTCGCCGTCCGCCAGCCGGTGCGGTTGTCCAGGTCGGTGACGACGTCCACGAGCGTGTCGGCTGCTTCGGGTACCCAACGCGACCACCGCTCGAGTGCCCTGTATCCGGCCTCCGCGACCTCGGGGTCGTCCGTGCGGCACAGGGCGTGGATCACCTGTGCGTAGCGGGTGCGGTGCTGGTCCGACATGTGGTGGGGCGAGGTGCCGAGCACCGCCAGCCGCAGCTCGCGCCGCCCGGTCACGGCGCCCTCCAGCAGCGTCCAGGCCTCTTCGCACTCCAGCAGGTTCGTCATCGCGGCCAGGGCGGCGGCCTGGACGTCGTGGTGCCGGCCCGGGTGCGCGCACGCCTGGGCGAGCAGGGCGGCCGCCTCCCGTACGGGCAGGGTGTCGGCGGCGAGTCGGGCCGCTTCCTTGCGGCTGGTCACCTTCACGCCGCTGTCGGCGAGCAGCAGCCCGCGCAGCGCTCCGGCGAGATGGGACGGCGCGACGTACCGGCTCACGCGGGTCGCGGCGTGGACGGCCACCCGGGCACGGTCCCCGCCGGCGTGGGCGAGCAGCGTCGTCAGGTGCTCGGCGGGGCGGTCGGTGTGCGCCATCGCGGCGAGCGCGGCCTCGGTCAACGGCACCTCGTCCGTGGCGTGGGCATAGCGTCGCAGGAGCTCGGTGCCGTGTTCCGGAATCCACGCGGCCGCGTGGATCGCCCCGGCGCGCCGGTAGGTCTCGAGCGCGGTGTCGTCCGCGGCGCGGGCCAGCAGCCGTGCCTGTCTCTTATACACATAGACAGGTGTGGGGGCCCACGAGCGGCAGCCAGTGACTGTTCTCGGGCAGCAGACGCCCGTACGGCGGGGTGTCGCCCAGGACGACGTCGAGGAGGTCCGTTCGACGGCTGGTGAGGGTCCGGAGGACGAGGGCGTGCGTGGCGAACGAGACATCCAGGGCGAGGAGCTCGAGCAGACGGTCGTCACGGGTCTTCGGGTCGTCCAGCCACAACCACACGGCCTGCGACGCCGTGCGGTCGTCGCCGTCCCGGATCGCCCGCCACAGCAGATCCTGCAGTTCGGGCAGGGCGTGGGCGCGGCGGCCCAGGGTACGGGCCAGGTCGAGTGCGGGCGCGTGGTCGGCTCTGGCGGCGGCCGCTTCGACGGAGGGGAGCAGGGCGGCGACGACGTCGCGTTCCTGCCCGCGTCGCAGGCCTGCCAGGCGGGGGCGGCTGGTGGCGGAG
The DNA here is from genome assembly GCA_000715685.1 of Streptomyces lilacinus. GTDB lineage: Bacteria > Actinomycetota > Actinomycetes > Streptomycetales > Streptomycetaceae > Streptomyces > Streptomyces lilacinus. The sequence continues at coordinate 20,099 of KL569437.1, read as the reverse complement.
AGCCGGGTGATTGTACGAAGTGCCCAGCCGGTCAGCTCTTTCTCTCCGGTGCCCGCGTGCTCGCGCAGTACTGCCTCGGCCAGGTCGAGCAGGGCGGAGACGCCGTTCCAGGACAGGTCGCGGGCCTCGAGCGCGTCTGTCGCGATCTGCTCGAGGTGGGGCGCGGCCGCGTCCGTGAACAGGGACGGCCGGAGGCGGGCGAGCGTCGTCAGTGCCGGGGAGCGCACCGGGTCCTGTTCGTTGCGCAGCCGGCCCAGGTCGTTCGCGAGGAGCGCGGTGACCACGGCCGGCTCGCGAGTGCGTGCGGCGTTGCGCAGCAGGAGCTGGTAGGCGTGGGCCCGGTCCTCGGGTGCGGAGCGGCGGGTCGCGGCGAGCAGCTCGGGCCGTGCTTCGGCCACCGGCAGGAACGCCACCGCGGCCAGGACCCGCTGCCAGGAGCCTCCGTACTCGCGGGCCTGCGCGGCCATGCGCCGCGCCTCGGCCTCGCGCCGCGTGCGCGGCAGCGCCTCGAGGAGGTCCTCCGAGAGCACGGCGTGGCCGGTGGCGCGGCCGGCCGTGGCCGTGTCGTAGCAGGCGGCGCGGCGGGACGGGGCCATGCGGCGCAGCAGACGCGTGAGCGCGCGCTCGTCGGTGGCCAGCGCGCGGGCCAGGTCGGTGAGTTCGGGCGGATCGTGGCGTACGAGGGTGCGCAGTACGGGAGTGGTGAACAGGTGGAGGTGTGCCGTGCCGCGTTCGGGCGCGAGCAGCAGGCGGATGGTGCGGCCCGCGTCCTGTCTCTTATACACA
>KL569437.1:15701-19050 GCA_000715685.1 Streptomyces lilacinus | reverse complement strand
GTGTATAAGAGACAGAGCCGGGGCAGTTCCTCGTGGCACCGTCGTTCCAGCAGGTCGAGGACCCGCAGGGGCTCGGCCTCGACGGCGGCCGCCACGCCGGCCGCGTTCGCCTGCCACCAGTCGCGCCGCGAGCCCTCCGGGATCGCGGTGAGTTGGCGCTCGGCCTCGTCGAGGATCGCGGCGGCGTGGTGGCGGGCGAGCCCGGTCCAGCCGGTGACGGCGTGGAAGAGGTCGGGCAGCAGCGCCGTGACGGTGGCGGTGCCGCAGCCGGGCAGCAGCCTGGCCGCTTCCACGTCGCCCCAGCGTGCGCGGACGGATCGGACGAGGGCGTCGGCGAGATCGGTGCGTCGACCCGCGACGACGGCACGCGTCAGCTCGCGCCGTACGACGGCGGGGGCGTCGTCCATCGCCGCGATCACGGCGGCGTCGGGTATGCGGCCCCGCCGGACGGCGGAGACGGCACGGTGCCGGACGACCGGATCGGGATCGGTGAGGCACGTCTCCAGCCAGGCGAAGTCGCCGCCGGCCTCGGCCGCCAGCGCCGCGAGCCCCCGCTCGTACGCCCCGCGCCGCGCCAGCTCGGCCACGAGCGCGCGCAGCTCCCCGCTGCCGCGCAGTTCCCCGGCCCGGACGGCGGTGAGGGTGAGGCGTCGGGAGTGCGGCATCGGGTCGGTGACGGCGAGCAGGTCGTCGACGAGCGCGACCGTCGACTGCGCAGGCTTGTGGATCATGCCGAGGATTCTTGCCGACGCTTCCGCTTTCGGCCCAATCCTTTCCGCGAGGCGGAGGACGGCCCGCACATATAGAACAAGAGTTCACTTCCGTGACAGGGAGGGCTACGCTGATGGGTACATATCCGGCATTTCTAGGGGCTGGGTTCCATGTCAACAGGGATTCTTCTAGCGATCATCATCCCCCTGGTGGCGGTGGTAATCGTTGTCGCGGCAGGCCTCTACGTCGTGACACGCCGCCGCCGACTGCGTGAGCGTTTCGGCCCGGAATACGAACGGACCGTGGAAGAGCGCGGCGGCCGACTGGCAGCCGAGCGCGACATGCGCGAACGCGAGAAGCGGTACGACTCCCTGGACATCAAGCCGCTGAAAGGCGAGACCCGGGAGCGCTACTCCCGGGAATGGAGCAGTGTCCAGGGCGAGTTCGTCGACCGCCCGGAGGACGCCGTGCAGGACGCGGATCTGCTGGTGACCTCACTGATGCACGAGCGCGGTTATCCGACGGAAGGCTTCGATCAGCGCGTCAAGGACCTCTCGGTCGAGCACGGCCGCACCCTCGAGCACTACCGCAGCGCACACGAGATCAACGAACTCAGCGTGAGGCACGAGGCGACAACCGAGCAGTTGCGGGGTGCCATGGTGCATTACCGCGCCCTCTTCGACGAGCTGCTCTCCGACGGGGGCCAGGCCCGTCACGCCCGTGCCTGACCGCTGAGGCGGACGGAGGAAACATGCGACGCGACGACATACCGGAACCGGAGGAGAGCGGACTGTCCACCGAGGACCTCGCACAGGCGAGCCGCGCGGAAACCGGTGACGCGACGGAGGAGACCGAGGGCTTTTCCGGGGTGCCCACCTACCCCGGCGAGAGCACCGCGGGCGACAGGGGAACCGAAGACGTCGAGACCGAAGGCGAGCGTGAATACGAAGGTGAAGGTGCTGGCGTGACGGGTGCCGAGCCCGGGAGCACGCAGGACGAGGAGGAGTCGCCTCAGCTGCTGAGCTCCGAGGACGAGGAGGACTTCCGGACACGTTGGCAGGAGATCCAGAACAGGTTCGTCGACGATCCGCGCGAGGCGGTGAGTTCGGCCGACAGCCTGGTCGCCGAGGTCATGCAGACGCTGGCGTCGACCTTTTCCCGGCGCAAGGAGGATCTGGAGGGCCAGTGGAACAGGGGCGAGGAGGTGGACACCGAGGAACTGCGCCTGGCGCTGCGGCACTACCGCTCGTTCTTCAACCGCCTGCTCACCACGTGAGCTTTCCTGCTCATTTCACCCGGGCCGGCGGGCGCCGGATTCGGATGAACACAGAGTGATCAGCCGCCTCCGGTGCGAGGCCGGCATGGGGGACCCGCCAGCAGTCGGCCCGCCGCGAGCGCATGATGGAAAGAGGGGCGATCGGCACGAGGGAGGTGCTGGACATGACGAAATTCATGGACGTCCACCACGGCATGAAGGGCATCACCGAGGAACAGCTGACGGCCGCACACCGCGCTGATCAGGCGATCGAGCGCGAGGAGGGCGTGCACTTCGAGAAGGCATGGGCCGACCCGAAATCCGGGACCGTCTACTGCCTCTCCGAAGCCCCCTCGGCGGACGCGGTCAAGCGCATCCACGAGCGAGCGGGCCATCCCGTCTCCGAGGTCCACCCGCTGCCGTTCTCGGTCTGACCTGGCCGGCAAAGAGGTCCCGTGTGAAGGGGGCGCCGGGACGCGTCCAAGCGCCACTGTCCCTCCTCGGACGCGGTAGAGGAACGGAACCTCAGGAACGGAATCCGACGATGCCGTAACCCGGTCGGTTTTCCGCGTGCCTCATCCAGCCGATGCACTGCATGACGGCGTCCACGACCTCGGGCTCGAGCGGCGGGGCATGCCCCTTCCTCTTGGTGGCCTCGAACTGCTCCAGTGCCTGTGCGATCTGCTCGGGCGTCCACTCCCCGCAGCCCGGCATGTACGTCCACGGCAGAGGGGCCGGCAGGTCGGTGTAGCCGAAGGCCTCGACGGACACCGCGGTGATCCCCAGGGCCGTCAAGCCCTCGTCGACCACCGACAGCCAGGCGCCCCGATGCGGAGTGAAGGAGGAGTTGTCGAGGAAGGAGCCGGTGAGGGAACACAACCGCTTGTAGGCGTATCCGTATTGGAAGGCGTGCTCCTTGTCGTCGCTGAAGGGGCCGCCGTGCACCACCGCGCTCAGGGCCTCGTACGCGGTGGGGGCGCCCCGCTCGATCTCGGAACGGAACCAGTCGTCGTCGTGGGCCAGATCGTCCGCGAAGTTGGTGCGGATGACCTCGAGCAGCTGGTCGTTGCCGGAGCCGATCAGGGCACGCGTCGCGGTCAGGTCGAGCAGGTGGACACTCAGTGAGGAACTCATGAGAAGAACCTAGCCGCAGCCACTGACAACGCCCGGTGAGGGCGTTCTCCTCGGACGGCTCCACGACACGCTCCCCTCACCAGCGGACTCGGTGAGGGGAGCGTTCTCTTTTCCGCGCCGGCCCCGTGAGGAGCGAAAGGCGGTCCCGTCAGGCCACGGCGAGGGCCTTGGCGCCCGACAGCAGGGGGATGAGCGTGAAGTTTCCGTCACCACTTCCGCAGGACGGGCTCGAGTCCGCGGTGTTGGAGA
>KL569437.1:15195-15416 GCA_000715685.1 Streptomyces lilacinus | reverse complement strand
GTTGGAGATGTTCGTACCGGTCGCGAACCGACCGTCGCCACCCGGCACCACCGTCGTGAAGTGGTCGGTCGCCGAGCTCGAGTAGTACACGCACTGATGCAGGTTCACGTAACGCCCTGTGGTCAAGTCCAGCGTCTTGACGCCCGACAGCAGGGGGATGAGCGAGTAGTTCCCGTCACCGCTGCCGCAGGACGGGCTCGAGTCCGCGGTGTTGGAGACGT
>KL569437.1:10613-14921 GCA_000715685.1 Streptomyces lilacinus | reverse complement strand
TTGGAGACGTTCGTACCGGTCGCGAACCGACCGTCGCCACCCGTCACCACCGTCGTGAAGTGGTTGTTCGCCGAGCTCGAGTAGTACACGCACTGGTGCAGGTTCAGGTAGCGCCCGACTCTCAGGTCGAGCGCCTTGACGCCCGACAGGAGCGGAATGAGCGTGAAGTTTCCGTCACCGCCGCCGCAGGACGGGCTCGAGTCGGCGGTGCTTGAGATGTTCGTCCCCGCCGCGAACCGACCATCACCGCTCGGCACCACCGTCGTGAAATGGTTGGTCGCCGAGCTCGAGTAGTACACGCACTGATGCAGATTCAGGTAGCCGCTGGCCAGTTGCTGAGGGCCTTGGGCGTAGGCCAGGCCTGGTACAAGCATCAGTGCGGTGGCGCTGACAACGGCAGCGAGCCACTTCCTGACGCATCCCTTATGGCGCACGATGGTTCCCTTTCTCCGATGACTCCGTACCGGCAAGGGCAGGGACAGCAGAACACAGCGCGCCGTCTGTCAGGGTCAGTTGTGTACTCAATCCACCCCATGGTGTGCATGCATGCGCATACGCGCCACCTCACGTATCATCGGTGAGCTCGACGTCGTTGCCCGCGCCTATCCCTCACGTGAGGAAGCGGCCGAGCTCACGGGCCACGGTTTCGGGTTCGTCCAGCGTCGACAGCACGTACGCGCCGGGCACTTCGGCGTAGCGTCCCGCGGGCAGCAGCTCGGCGAGGCGGCGGCCGTGCTCGGGCGGCATGACGCGGTTGTCGGGCGACCACAGGACGAGCGTTTCTCCGGTGAACCGGCGCAGTGCCTCGGTGTCGCGGACGAGTTCCTTCTTGTCGAACGGTCCGCGAGCGTACGCGATCAGGTCACGCCGGACGAGGGGGTCGCGCAGGAGGGGTTCGGTCCAGCGGTGGGCGAGGTCGTCCGGCAGGGGCCGCCGGGCCATCTGACCGAGCAGGACGGGCAGCCGGCGGAGCCGGGGGACGCGCAGTTGGCGGGCCGCGAGCTGCAGGCCACCGGGGAGACGGACGGCCAGGGTCACCATCTTGCCGGGCAGTCCGGGCGGGAAGTTGTCGAAGGCCTCGCACGGGAGGATCACCTGGCGGGCAACGCGCTGGTCCAGGCCGTGGGCGGTGAGGAACAGCGCCCCTCCCCAGTCGCTGTGCACCAGGGTGACGGCGTCGAGGTCGAGTGCGTCAAGGAAGTCGGCGACCAGACGGACCTGCCCGCGCAGCGTGAGGTCGGCGTCCGGTTTCATGGGCCGGCGATGGGCGCCGAGCGGCAGGACGGGGCGCACGTACGTGAACCCTTGCGGGAGGAGCGGCAGCACGCGGTCCCACAGGGTGTGGTCCATCAGCAGCCCGTGGAGCAGGACGACCGGTGGCCCCGAGCCGACGTGGTCGTACTCGATGACGCCGGCCGGTAACTCGACTTCTCTCACGACAGCCTCCTGGCGGAAGGGTTACCGCATGAGCTGAGGCCCATTGCACCACGAACGGCAAACCGCCCGGGACAGTGTCCCGGGCGGTTGGTACGCGCGCCCCCGACGGCGGCTGAGTCAGGTCCGGATCAGGCCGGATCGGGCCGGATCAGGCCTTCCGGACCACGCTGGACTTGAGCTGCATGGCCCCGAAGCCGTCGATCTTGCAGTCGATGTCGTGACCGTCCACGCCGTTCACGAGCCGGATGTTGCGCACCTTGGTGCCCGCCTTGATTCCGCTCGGGCTTCCCTTGACCTTGAGGGTCTTGATCACGGTGACCGTGTCGCCGTCGGCGAGGACGTTGCCGACCGAGTCCTTGATCACGCCGTCCTCGGCGCCGCTCTCGGAATCCGCGGAGGAGAGGGACCACTCATGTCCGCATTCCGGACAGATCAGGAGCGCGCCCATTTCGTAGGTGTACGCGCTGGAGCACTCGGGGCACGGCGGCAAGGTCTCGTTCACCGAAAGAGTGTATTCCAGGTCCGGGGGCCACCCCGTGGCGCCGGCGGGCCGTACACGCACTCGGAGCAGTCCAGGGCGCGCTCGGCGACGCCGTCGCTCATGCTGGTCCAGGAGCCGGCGAGCCACACGCGACGAGGGGGGTTGCCCGACCGAGGAGCGAAGGGCCGTGCAGTGACGATCAAGACCTTCCTCGGGTCCGACACGGATCGCCCCCAGGACCTGGCCGCCGCGAAACGGGCCCGCACGACGCCGACCGGTGCCGACTTTCGCGTCTCCGTGGTGATCCCCGCACGGAACTGCGCGAAGACGATCGAGGGTGTGGTGACGCCGATCGTCGAGGACCTGATGACTGTCGGTGCCATCGACGAAGTGATCGTCGTCAATCACGACTCCCTGGACGACACCGCCCGGCTGGCGGCCCGGGCCGGGGCACGGGTGATCGACTTCTCGGCCGCGGGACCGATCACGCGGATCCCGGACTCCGGCAAGGGGTCGGTCATGTGGAAGGGCATCTGGGCGAGCACCGGCGACATCGTCGTGTTCATCGACGGGGACCATCTGAGGTTCGACTCGTCGAAGGTCTCCCGGCTCGTCGGCCCGCTGCTGCGCGACCCCGCCCTCCACCACGTCCGGGGCTTCTACGACCGCTACGAAGGCGGTCGTACCACCGAGGCCATGGCCCGCCCCGTGCTCTCCCTGCTGCATCCGGAGCTCGCCGGCATGCGGCAGCCCCTCAGCGGCGAGCACGCCAGCCGGCGCGCCACGCTGGCGGAGCTGATCTTCCCCGTCGGGTGGGGTACGGAATTCAGCATCCTCGACCAGATCAGCCGCCGCCACGGCGCCCCGGCCATCGGTCAGGTGGACCTCCACTACAAGCAGCACACCAAGGGCGACTGGGCCCACATCTCCCTCCAGGCCTTCGAACTGCTCTACGTGGCCCTGCGCACCGAGCTGCGGACCCAGGGCCGGGAGCTCCCCGAGCACTGGGGCAGCGTGGTCATGACACCCGGCGAACGGCCCGGTGAGGTCCTCCCCCGCCCCGCCCGGACGGCGGAGCTGCCGCCGCTGGCGAGCCTGCCGGGCTGGGCGGACCGGGAGCGTGAGCGCTCCGACTGACCTGCACCTGCCATCCCGCGCAGTCGTCATCCCCCACCTGCCATCCCCCGCGCACTGCCATCGCCCACAAGGAGTGATCCCCCGTGAAGGCCCCCACCCTCGCCCCCTGCCTCGGCGTCCGCGACACCCGGGCGACCGTCGACTTCTACGAGAAGCTCGGCTTCACCGCCCTGCCCGCCGGCGACGATCCGGACGACGACCTGCGCATCCTTCTCTTCAAGGACGAGTTCGCGCTGATGGTCCACCGCGACGAGCAGCTGCGCGAGTGGCTTCCGGTCCTCAAGAACACGCCCGTCGGCGCGTTCGGCATGTTCTACCTGGCCGTGGACGACTTCGACGCCTACGTCGAGCGCATCCGGCCCCTGGTCACCGTCCAGAAGGACGTCATGGAGCTCGGGGGCCGGAAGCTCTTCTACTTCAGCGACCTCAACGGCTACGTCATCGGGGTCAACCAGCTGACCGGGTGAGCCCCGGCGTCGCCGAGGTGCCGAGACAGTGCCGGACCGTGGAGCCGAGGATCTCGTCGAACCCGATGCGCGGGGTCCAGCCCAGCAGTTAGCGGGCGCGGCGGACGACGGGGACGCGGCGGGCGACGTCCTGGTAGCCGGCGCCGTAGTAGTCGTGGCCGGGGCGTTCCACGACGCGGGGGTGGCGGTGGCCGCCAGGGGGAGGCAGACGTCCGCCCGGCGCAGCTGCTGTTCGATCCAGTCCTTGTGGGCGAAGACGTCGCCGGCGCGGAGGTGGAGCCAGGGGTGGACGGCCACGTCGGCCAGCCGGTCGGTGCGCAGGTCCAGTGAGGCGGCCTCGAACTCCGTCACCCGGTGGTCCCGAGGCGAGCCATCCCGATCGTAAGACGGTCACCACCGCCTCGATCTTGTCGTCCTCGATCGTCGGCGCGCACAACGGAACGCCTTGTCCAACCTCCACGCCCCACCCCTGGGAAAAGCACCCGCACTTCGACACAAACCGCGGCTGCTTGTCAGCGTGCTCGCGGGGCCGTCAGGAGCGCCGTTTCCTCGAGGTGTGTCCGCGACGCGCCTCGTGCGGCACACTTGCGGATCATGGCCAGTCCTCCACGCTTGCGCCGGGTGTCCGCGACGGCCCTGATCACGGCGATCGTCACGGCTCTCCTGGCGGCCAGTTACCTGATCCATTCCTGGCGGACCGTGTCCCCCTTCGCCGACACCGTCGACACCTTCACCGGTGCGGCCGGGCTGACGGCGCCGCTGTTCTACGGCTGTCTCTTATACACA
>KL569437.1:10098-10300 GCA_000715685.1 Streptomyces lilacinus | reverse complement strand
GACCCCTCCGTCCCGGGAGGAGTGGCTGGCCGCCCTTGCCCGGGCCGAGCGCGAACGGCTTCAGGACGATCTGCGGGCGCGGGGCGTCGAGGTGGCCCCCGTCGCCGTCCCGTGGGAGCCCGCGCCCGCGCTCGCCGACATCACCGCGACCGCCGCCTACGGGCCCCTGGCGGCCGGTCGGGTCGACCGGCTCCGGCAGCGC
>KL569437.1:6484-9761 GCA_000715685.1 Streptomyces lilacinus | reverse complement strand
TGTACGAGTGGCTGGCCCGCCAACTCGCCGACCGTTACCCGAGGATCGTCGGCCCCGAGAGCGGGGTCGACGCTGTGGACCTCGACCGGGCACTGCGGCGCGACGGTGTCGTCGTACCGTTCCTCGACGGCTTCGACGAGGTGGCGGAGGCGCGGCGGACCACTCTGCTGCGGGCGCTCGACCAGGCGCTGGGCGCCGGGCTTTCCGTCGCGCTCGCCTCCCGGGAGGAGCAGCTCCACGACGCCGTGACCGCGGTGGGGGCCGTGCGCGGATCGCTCGCGGTCCGTCTGGCGCCGCTGGGGCCGGAGCACTTCGCGAGCTTCCTGACCGACTCGCGGGCGGCGAACCGCGCCGCCTGGCAGCCGCTCCTCGACGCGATGCGCGGCGGGGCGGCGCCCCAGGTCGCGGAGGTCTTCGCCACCCCTCTCATGCAGTGGCTCGGCCGTCAGGTCTACGGCGGAGGGGGCGCCGTCCCGACGGAGTTGGCCGATCCGGCGCGGTTCCCCACCGCCGGGGACATCGAGCGGCACCTGCTCGCCTCGCTGGTCCCGACGGTCTTCGATCCGGTGAACGGGCTCTCCGAGCGGCACCGGCGTCCGCCGACCCGTCGCACGCTGCGCTGGCTGCGCTTCCTGGCGGAGAGCCGCGGTGACGGGGTCGTCCAGTGGTGGTGGCTGCACCGGTGCGCGCAGCCGCAGTTGGCGGTGGTCTACGGCGTGGCGCTGACGGCGCTGACGGCGGGGGTCTCCGCGGTCTCGCGCGCGGCGGGCACGGGGCTGCTGGCCGGGGTCCTGTGGGGTACGGCGTGCGGCAGCGCCTTCGCCATCGCCTATGTGGTGACGCGGGCGGCCGAGTACCGGGATCGTTCCTCCGTGCCCGGCGGGTTCCGCTCGACCGTCAACGGCAGGACCGTCCTGGGGAGGGTCGCCCGTCTGCTGCCCCTGCCGGCCGTGGCGGGTGTCGTCACTCAGGTCTCTTTCGGTCTGCTCTTCCCGCCCTTGGGCTGGTCCGATCTGTGGGCGTTGCTCGGCCAGGGCGTGGCGCTGGCGGTGGTGGCGGGGCTGTCGGGCGGGGTCACCGCCGGAACGGTACTGGAGCGCGCGCACACCCTGGACGCGACCATGGCTCCCGCGAACGCCACCCGGCCCCTCGAGCTCCTGCGGCGCGACAGCAGGGCGACCGCGGCGGTCGCCTTCTGCCTCGCCGTCGCGACGGCGGTGGTGAGTTGGACCGCCTGGTCGCTCGTCCTGGACCGGACTCCCCCGGTCTCGTTCCTGGTCGCGGCCGCGGCCATGGCCGCGGTGGCCGGCCCGGGGCTCTTCACCGCCTGGCCCGCCTTCCGGGCGGCCCACGTCTGGTTCGCGCTCCGCGACCGGCTGCCCGTACGGTTCACCGATTTCATGGCGCACGCGCAGAGCACGGGCATCCTCCGGGAGGAAGGGATCACCTATCACTTCCGGCACGCGCTGCTGCGCACCGCTCTGCTGGGTGCGGAGAGGCGGCGTACGTGAGTGCCCGAGGCGCCCCGGTCATCCGGGCTCGTCGCTGCCGGTCCTGAGGATCAGTACGGCGATGTCGTCCGTGTGCTGTCCGGTGGGTCGGGCGTGGCGGATGACGCTGTCGACGAGGGCGTCGAGGTCGCTGTCGTCGGACCGGGCGAGGTGGCGGGCGAGGTCGGCGGTGGCGTCCTCGATGTCGATGCCCGGTCGTTCGATCAGGCCGTCGGTGTAGAGGACGAGGAGCGCGCCGTCGGGCAGGGGCAGCTCGGTGACGGGGTAGGTGGTGTCGGGGTCGATGCCGAGCAGGGGGCCGGGGTCGATGTCGAGCACGCGGGTGCTGCGATCGGGCCGGCGCAGGACGGGGAACGGGTGGCCCGCGCTGGCGATCCTGACCCGTCGGTGGCGGAGGTCCAGGTCGGCGTAGAGGCAGGAGACGAGGAGCCCGGGGTCGAGGTCGGTGAGGAGTCGGTTGGTGCGGGACAGGACCTGGTCGGGGGAGGCGCCGGTGGTGGCGTGGGCGCGGACCGCCGTGCGGACCTGGCCCATGAGAGTCGCCGCGGCGACGTTGTGTCCCTGGACGTCGCCGATGACGGCGGCGCAGCGGGTCGCGCCGAGCGGGACGAGGTCGTAGAAGTCGCCGCCGATGTCCATGCCGTGCGTGGCGGGCAGGTAGCGGGCGGCGACGCGCAGGCCGGGCAGTGCGGGGAGGGTGTGCGGGAGCAGCGCTTCCTGGAGGCCTTGGGCGAGGTGGTGCTTGGCGTCGTAGAGCCGGGCGCGGTCCAGGGCCTGGGCGATGAGACCGGCGAGCGAGGTGAGCACGGCGCGTTCGTCGGCGGTGAAGGTGTGCGGGTGGTTGTAGGAGAGGATGCAGCAGCCGACGGTCCTGCCGGAGACGATCAGCGGCAGGAAGGCCCAGGCGAATTTGTCGCTCAGCTTCAGGGCTTCCGGGAAGACCTCGCCCATCTCCTGCCGGTTGGCGAAGAAGAGGGGGACGCCGTCGGCGAGGACCTGTCCGGCGGGGGTGGCGTCGGTGTCGAGGGGCAGGCCGTCCAGGCGTTCGAGGATGGGCGCGGAGTAGCCGCGGTGGCCGGTGATCCGCAGCCGGCCGGCGTCGGCGGTGGACAGGACCAGTCCCTCGGCGCCGAAGGCGGGCATGACCTGGTCGGCGACCATGTCGACGACGTCCTGGATCCCGACGGCCTCGGTGAGGGCGGCGGTCAGGTGCATCAGCTGGTAGAGCCGGCCGACGCCGGGCGCCTCGGTGGGGGACGCCTCGCGCATGCTCGCCGGCTCCGGCGCGGGGGGCGCCTCCGGATCCGTCCCGCCGTCGGGGCGGGCGGGGGTGATGCGGACGCTGATTCCGCTGACGTCCGGGTAGAGCCGGATGTCGAGCCACTGGTCCGGTGGTCGGAGCGCGGTGAACGAGGTGGGCTGCCGGCTGATGACGGCGGTGCGGTAGCGGTCCTCGACGACGGGGTCGTCGAGCCAGGGCAGCGCCTGCCACGGCACGGTGCCCAGCAGCTGCTCGGCGTCGCGGCCCAACAGGTCGGCGGCCGAACGGGTGAGGAAGGTGATGCGGCTCTCCAGGTCCAGCGCCAGGCTGCCGCCGGGCAGGCGCTCGGCGAAGTCCGCGGCCGCTTGTGCGGTGGGGCGGATGGCGGAGCGGGCCGCCTGCGGCGTGACGACGTACGGCTCGTCGGGTGCCGTCAACGGTCCGGTGGTACGGGCCGCCTCGTCGAGCAGGACGGCGATGCGGCGGCCGCTGGAGACGATGTGCT
>KL569437.1:4207-6234 GCA_000715685.1 Streptomyces lilacinus | reverse complement strand
GTGGGACGGGTGGCTGCCGGGCCAGAGCAGCAGGAGCGCGCCCCAGGGGCGCGCGCGGCCGGTGACGGGAGCGGCGGCGAGCGCGAAGCGGTGCGGGAACGAGACGACGGACAGCGGGTAGGCGCGGGCCAGCTCGTCCTGGCCGCCCACCCACACCAGGCGGTTCTCGCGCACCGCGTCGGAGACCGGTGTCGGCGCCGACACCGCCACGCGCCGCCACGGCTCGGTGAGCTTCGCGGGCACGCCGCACACCACCGCGAGGCGCAGCACGGGCTCGTCCCGCGCCAGCAGGTAGACGCCGCCCGCCGACGCGCCGGTGCGGCGCATGGTCTCCGCCAGCGCCCGGCCCAGCGGCTCGACGTCGCCCGGCTTCGCTCTGCCACGACCGGTCACGGGAGCCCCTTCGCGGGAGGCCACGGATGGTGCGGGTGCCCGGCGGTCCCGCCGGGCGCGCGGTTCCTCGCGGCGTGCCCGCGCGCGCCTCCGCCGGCCCGTTCCGGGGCCGCCGGGCGGCGTGCCCCGCACGGGCGACGGCCCCGCGTCACCCAGACCCGACGCTACCGCCGGGCGCCGGGGACGGCACGCCGGGCGGGGCGGACGGCCGACACAGGGGCGGGGGGACACGTCGCACCCGCGTGGTCGAGCGGTGGAACCCTCTACCGCGCCCAGGTCCTCTGAATAAGAGCAGGGGGTTCGCCGCCGCACGGCACCACGGCACCACGGCACGGGAACAGGGATACGGACGCAGGCAGACGCACGCCAGGAAAGGGCAGCGGAATGCAGCGCAGCAGGGACGAGGAGTTCAGCGCCTTCATGGCCGCCCGGTACTCCGTACTGCTCCGTACGGCCACGCTGCTGACCGGCGCCGAGGCACGCGCGGAGGACTTGGTGCAGGAGGCGCTGCTGCGCACGTACCGTGCCTGGCGGCGCATCGGCAGACTCGAGGCCGCCGAGTCGTACACGCGGACGACGATGGTCCGGCTGCTGCTCAAGGACAGGCGCCGCCAGTGGACCGGTGAGCTTCCGGCCGGGCGTCTTCCCGAAACACCGCAGCCGGGGCACGAGGACGCGGTGGCCACGGCGGTCGCGGTCCGCGCGCGGCTTCTCGGGCTGTCGCCGCTCCACCGGGCGGTGCTGGTGCTGCGCTTCTATCTCCAGCTCAGCGAGCGCGAGATCGCAGCGGTGCTGGGCTGCTCGCCGGGCACCGTCAAAAGCCGGGCCTCGCGGGCGCTGGCCGCCCTGCGCGAGCAAGGGCCGCTCGTCTCCGTACGAGGAGGCGAGCGCGGCCCGCACGAGCGCCTTTCGGGTGCGGCGGAAAGCGAAAGAGGTCGTGACGATGGCTGATGACCGTGGACGTGACAGCCGTGGGCTGCCCGAGGCCGAGGACGAGGGGGTGCGCCGCATGCTGGCGGTCGCCGCCGAGCCGCTGCCCGGCCGGCCGCGCTCCGGTCCGCCCGGCGGTGCCTTCGTCGCCCGGGCCCGGCGGGCCCTGCGGCGCAGGCGGCTGCTGCTGGCGACGGCGGTCGCGGGCGGCTTCGCCGCGGCGGCGGTCGCGGTGCCGGCCGCGATGGGCGCTCTCTCCCGCGACGGCGAGCAGGCCCCCGCCGCGTCGGCGGCCTGCGTGCGGACGGTCGCGGACGGGATCGCCTCCCGCTCCGCCGTCGGCTTCCGGGCCGTCTACGGAACGCTGCGCGAGGGGGAGATCGCCGAGGACGACGGCATCACCCAGAGCTCGGCGTTCCGCTTCACGATCGAGGGAGCGCTCTCCGGGAATGACGCGGTGACCGTGCCGGCCAGTGGTTCGGTCACCGTCTGGTACCCGGTCGTCCAGGCGCAGCTGCCGCGCCCCGGTCGCTACGTCCTCCTGCTCCGTCCGGCGCGGCGGCCGAGCACCTCGGGGCAGCGGCTCTACGAATTCGCTCCACGGACCGTGCTGCGGCTGGACGGGCGCGACCGGGTGACGGCGGACTGCGGTGCCGTCCCGCTGGAGCGGCTGCGCGCCGCGCTCACCGCCGATCGGCGGTAGG
>KL569437.1:0-3992 GCA_000715685.1 Streptomyces lilacinus | reverse complement strand
AGATGTGTATAAGAGACAGGCCGATCGGCGGTAGGCGCGGCGCGCTGACGCTTCGGTGCCGAAGTCCTCAGGTCCTGAAGTACCAGAACTTCTCACCTTGGTGGCCGGCGATGATGTCGCTGAGCGGTTTGTTCAGCGTGTCGGTGGTGTGGTAGCTCATCAGCGGCTGCCAGTCGGCAGTGAAGTCCGTGACCATCATGGTGTGCCCGGGCTCTCCGGGTTTGCTGTAGCCCCTGATGGAGAACTGCACGACGTCGGCGATGGCCAGGCTCGACGCGCCGGGGAGCTCGTACACGCGGTGGGACTTGTCGCGCGCGAATCGCTGCCAGTTGGGTGCGCCGCCCCAGGTGTAGCTGTGGTTGTCCGGGAACGGCCAGGGGTTGTGGTTGTACCACCAGGCCGAGTCGCTCCTGTACCAGCCCGTGACCCGCTGCCAGCCGCCTGCCGAGAGTGCCTGGGAGACGAAGTTGGTGCAGTCGTTGGTGTCGCGCTCGTACGGAACGTTGTTCCCCGCTTTGGCGTACTTCTTCGCGAAGTCGGCCATGGCGCGGTAGTTGTACGAGGCCTGGGTGCGGACTCCGGGTCCGCTTTGCTGCTGCTTCGCGGCGGGGTCGCCCCGCCCTGCGTCCGGGACTCGCGACAGGGCGGCCTTCAGGTCCTTGACGGTCCGCTCCGCCGCGCTCAGCTGCCCGGCGGTGAGCTTCCTGGGCGTGGCCAGGTGGGCGGGCCCGTCATCGGTGCTGATCGAGGCGAGTCGCCAGGTGGCGCCCTCGTGGGTGAAGGTCAGTTCGTGCCGGACGGTGTAGCTGTACGGGTCCGCGGAGCCGGTGGCGTACGTGTACGCGGTGTGCTCCCGCACCGTCAGCCTGGCCGTGTCCCCCTGTTCGCGCGCCGGCCCGACCTGGGCGACGTCCGTCGTCACGCCGGAGAAGCGCACGCCGGAGAGGGTGCCCAGTTGTGCCTCCTGCTGTCGCGCGGCCATCCGGTCGTCCCTGACCTGGGCGAAGCCGGCGGTGACGGCGAGCTTTCTCGCCCTGGTCGTGGCGTCGCCGGCCGCGTCGTCGCCGACGCGGATGGTGTTCTCGCCGGTGAAGTAGGTGCGGGCGGCCTCGAGCAGTGCCTGGTCGTCGACGGCCGCCTGCGCCGGTGCCCCGGCCATCACCGCTCCCGTGAGGCCGGTCGCGAGCGCGATGACGGCCAGGCGCAGCCGTGTGGCGTTCTTTCTCACGCATACCCCCTGCGTCGTGAGCTCTCCATCGGTGTTCGACGGACCGGGAGAGCGATGACTTACGTGGTGTGACGCCTGACCAAAGTAGGAGCTCAGGCGTGGCGTTGGCATGCACTTGCCGTCTCACGACCGAAAGTCCCCTGCCGTCGCTGTCACTTGCGCTTCTGGCGTCCATCGCGGCAACAACAGGCCCTCGCGGCCCGGCGCTCGGCGCGCGATTGCGCCGGGGGCCGCGTCCCTCCGTCAGCTCTGCTTGCCGCCCGCCCGGTGTACAGGCATCCGGTCCGGAATTGCCCGAGTCGGCCGCAAATGCGCTCCATAAGCAGGCCTTGGGGCCACCTCAAAGAAATCCCCAAGGAGGGTGATCAAGGGTGATAGCGCCGCCACACTGTGCAATTGCACACAAGCGGAGTCTTTTATTCCGTGGTAACGATCTTATTAAGCAACGCCCGCGAAATCGCCGCTCATTGGAATAGACCTTTAGCGGTCACGACTCCAACTCGCCTATTTCTCCTAGGACTTGCTTACAGCCCTCATCGCCCCCACCCTCCCCTCTTGAATCATGCGCTCAATTACGTCTCGCTAAACCCCCCTGTCTGACGAGCCGTCTGCTCTGGCACACTTCCGGCCACCCACAACTCCCCCACAGAAATGAGGTGTGGCTTTGCCCGGTCGCAGAAGACAGGTGCAGCAACGACGACGAAAACGCGGCACGCTCATCGCCGCGGTCGCCGTCGCAGCCGGAGCCCTCGCGGGCACGGCGGCGCTCGGTGGCGTCTTCGACCACGAGGCCTCCCGGCCGCAGGTCGCCGCCGCGCAGGCGACGGCCGACGGTCCGGCTCCGGCCCCCGCGCACGACAAGACGCCGGAACCGGTCACCCGAATACCCAACGACGACCGCACGCACGGCCTGGTCTACAAGGGCCTGAGCCCCGCCCCCAAGGGCGACCACTGCGCCGGCGTCCTGCGGACCGGCGACGGTCGGTGCACCCACGGGCCCGACAAGCCGCCCAAGGGCGTGGACATCAGCAAGGACACCCCGCCCGCGGCAAAGACGCAGGACACCGCCGAGACGGACCCGGCCGAGACGCCGAGCCGCCCCGGCACCGAGAAGCCGTCCACGGGGCAGCCCTCCACGGGCCCGTCGAAGGGTCAGCCCTCCGCCGGCACGCCGGCCTCCGTCGACGCCCGGCAGGCGGGCACCGCGGCGGCCAAGACGCCGCCCGCAGCCCCCAAGCCCGACGCCGCGAACCCGAAGACGGCGGCGGCCGGCCAGACCGTGCAGTGCGACGGCGACGGCACCACCGGCAACCGCGTGCAGGTGGTGTACGTGCACGGGCCCGGCAACGACCGGTACGCCGAGTACCTGGCCTCGTTCCGCAAGTGGGCCGCCGACGCCGACACCATCTACTTCGCCAGCGCGCAGGAGACCGGCGGCGTACGGCACATCCGGTTCGTCACCGGCGCCGACTGCACGCCGTCCGTGCTCAACGTCGAGGTGCCGGACTCGGCACTGGCCGAGTTCGGCGCGACCAACTCCGCGCTCGCGGCGAAAGGTTTCGACCGGCGCGATCGCAAGTACATGATCTTCGCGGACGCCAAGGTCTACTGCGGCATCGGCACGTTCAACGGTGACGAGCGCCCCGGTGCCGACAACCTCAGCAACTTCGGCCCCTCCTACGGCCGTACCGACGCCGGATGCTGGGGCGGTTCGACCGCGGCCCACGAACTGGGGCACAACCTCGGAGCGGTGAACAACAGCGCGCCCAACACCAGTCGTGCCGCGCACTGCACCGACGAGTGGGACGTCATGTGCTACTCGGACGCGCCCTACTACCCGACGATGCGCACCGTCTGCCCCGAGCGCGGCCACGACGAGCGCCTGGACTGCAATCACGACGACTACTACCACACCAGTCCACGGCCGGGCAGTTACCTGGCCACCCACTGGAACGTCGCGAACAACCAGTTCCTGATGACGGGCGGCGGGACGCGTCCCGACCCCAACCCCTCGCCCACCCCCACGCCGACCCCGAAGCCGACCGGCAGCACCGGCCCGTCGACGGGCCCGGTCCCGGTCGTCGGACAGCTGACGTCCGACTCGGTCGTGGTCAGCTGGCCGGCGGCGCCCTCCGCCGCCTGGTACCAGCTGCTGCTCAACGGCAGCCACCTGGCGTGGGTCCAGCCGAACTCGGCGCGGATCTACAACCTGCGGCCCGACACCGACTACACGGTCGCCGTCGCCGTCCGCGACAAGGCCGGCAAGGACTCCGGGCCGGGACGGGCAGTGAAGATCCACACCCGGCCCGTCGGCTCCACCACTGCCAAGCCCGACACACGCCACACGCTGGTCAACGGCGTCACCGGGCTGGCGGCCGAGGTCTGGGGCGGCAAGACCGCGGACGGCACCGTCCTCGTCGGCAACCAGCCCAACGGCCTCACGCTGCAGCAGTGGTACTTCGACGACGCCGGCGGCGGCGCCGTGCGGCTGCGCTCCGCCGTGTCCGGCAAGTGCCTGCAGCTCGGCGGCGACGCGCACGCGGGCCAGTGGGTCGCGCAGCGGTCCTGCTCCGGCAGCGCCGCCCAGCAGTGGCGGCTCACGAAGGCCGGTAACGGCCTGAGCCTGACCGCGCGGGACAGCTCGCTCGTCCTGGGCGTCAGCAAGCGGCCGTACTTCGGGGCCTGGCTGCTCGAGCTCCAGAACCCGGACAGCTCCGGCTACCAGGTCTGGACCGTGCAGAAGACCTCCTGACCCACCCCCCAC
>KL569436.1:71018-75951 GCA_000715685.1 Streptomyces lilacinus | reverse complement strand
GATGTGTATAAGAGACAGGCCAGCACCTGGGCCAGGGCCTGGACGATCACCATGACCGTCATCAGCAGCTGGATGATGGTCATCAGGCTCGTATGACGGCCGATCAGGAAGCCGCCCGCCGCGATGACCCCCATCGACACCAGCGGCCACACCGGGAAGCGGTGCACCGGGTGCAGGGTGGCGAAGGAGCGGAAGAACACCTTGTCCCGGGCCGCGTCGTAGGGCACCCGCGAACCGCCGAGGAGCCCCGTGAAGAGCGAGGCGAAGGTGGTGACGAGGATCAGCACCGTGACCGCGTTGGCCCACCCGACGCCCCAGGTCCGCTCCAGCATCGCGGAGGCCACCGCGGTGAAGGCCGTCGAGTTCTCGTCGAGCATCTCGTGCCAGTCCACCACGCCCAGGATGCCGATCTGGACCAGGAGGTAGACGGTCATGATGCCGAGGATGGAATAGACGATGGCGCGCGGCAGGGTGCGCCCGGGGTTCTTGATCTCGGCACCCAGGTAGGCGGCGGTGTTGTAGCCGCCGTAGTCGTAGACGCCGTTGGTCAGGCCCGCGGCGAAGCCGATCCAGAAGCCGGACGTCGAGAACGCGAAGGCGTCGTCGGGGTAGGTGAAGGCCAGGTCCGGGCTGAAGTGGCTGAAGGCGGCGGCGATGACCAGCGCCACGCAGGCGATCATCACGCACCACAGGACGGCCGTGATCCGCGCGACGTTCTCCACCCGCCGCCACAGCAGCACCACGACCAGCGCCACCAGGGCCAGCCCCAGGAGGTCACCCTGGCCCGGCGTCATGCCCGGCCAGAGGTAGCCGAGGTACTGCACGAAGCCGATCACCCCGCTGGCCATGGCGAGCGGGATGAACAGCATGGCGGTCCACACGAACAGAAACGGCATCAGTTTCCCGGTGCGGTACTGGAAGGCCTGCCGCAGATAGACGTAACTGCCGCCCGCCCCCGGCATCGCGGCCCCGAGCTCCGCCCAGATCATCCCGTCCGCGAGGGCCAGGACGGCCCCCGCGACGAAGCCGATGACGGCCTGCGGGCCGCCGAACGCCGCCACCATCAAGGGGATGGTGACGAAGGGCCCGATGCCGCACATCTGGCTCATGTTGATGGCTGTGGCCTGGAACAGTCCGATGCGGCGCGCGAACCCGGTCCGCTGCCCCGGCACCGCCACCGGTTCCCCGGGCCCGCGCCCGGTGCCTGCTGCCGTGTCTGCCATGGCGGTCAGCCCCTTCCGGTCGTTGCCTGCACTCGTAGCACCGGCCCGGCGGGTGCGTCCATCACCTGTGCGGTGTCGGTGACCGCCGGACTCCGGCCGGGCGATCACACGGCGGGCCCCGGGAGGTTAGGGTGGCCGGGCCGTGGTGTTCGGGAAGACCGGTGACAGACCCCTGTGGGTCTCATTCCGGAGCGGCCCTCGCCACTGTGATCGGGGAGTGACCGTCCCGTTCCGCGCGCCCACCGCGCGCGGAGCCACTGGGCCGCATCCGGCTGCCGGGAAGGCGGGGGCGGGCGCGAACGGACCCGTAAGCCAGGAGACCGGCCACGGCATCTCGAAATGATCCACGAGGTGCTGGAGCGTTCACCCCAACCATGTCCACTGACATATCCCTCACCGCCGAGACCCCCGCCGGCCCGGAGGCCGGCCCCGCGGTCGGCTTCCGCTGGCGCCGCCAGGACACCGTGCGCACCGCCGGCCTGCTGGCCGTCATCGCCGCCCTGCACGTCGTCGCGTTCGGCGTGCTCTACCTGCTGGTCGTACCGAACCACTACACCGTCGACTCCAAGGTCTTCGGCGTCGGCCTCGGCGTCACCGCCTACACCCTCGGCATGCGGCACGCCTTCGACGCCGACCACATCGCCGCCATCGACAACACCACCCGCAAACTGATGGCCGACGGCAAGCGCCCGGTCTCCGTGGGCTTCTGGTTCGCCCTCGGCCACTCCAGCGTCGTGGTCGTCATGGCCCTGCTGGTGGCCGGCGGCACCCAGCTCGCCGGCACGCTGATGGACGAGGAGTCCACCACCCACCAGACGCTCGGCATCGTCGGCACGACCGTCTCCGGCGGCTTCCTCTACCTCATCGCCGTCCTCAACCTCGTCGCCCTCGCCGGCATCCTGCGCGTCTTCCGCGCCATGCGCGAGGGCCGCTACGACGAGGCCGAGCTCGAGGAGCACCTGGACTCCCGCGGCTTCATGAACCGCGTCCTGGGCCGCTTCACCCGCTCCATCAGCCGCCCGGGCCAGATGTACCCGCTCGGCTTCCTCTTCGGCCTCGGCTTCGACACGGCCACCGAGGTGACGCTGATGGTCATGGCGGGCAGCGGGGCGGCGGCCGGACTGCCCTGGTACGCGATCCTGTGCCTGCCGCTGCTCTTCGCGGCCGGCATGAGCCTCTTCGACACGCTCGACGGCACGTTCATGAACTTCGCGTACCAGTGGGCGTTCTCCAACCCCGTCCGCAAGGTCTACTACAACCTCACCATCACCGGCCTGTCCATCGCCGTCGCCTTCCTCATCGGCACCATCGAGCTGGTCGGTGTCCTGCACGAGAAACTCGGCCTCGACGACCCCGTCACCGGCTGGATCGCCGGGCTCAACCTCGACAACGTCGGCTTCGTCATCGTCGGCCTCTTCGTCGTCGTCTGGGCCGCCGCGCTCGGCTACTGGCGCCTGGCCAAGGTCGAACAGCGCTGGGCCGCCAGGACGGCCGGGGCCGGGGCCGGTACGGACGAGTGAGCCGGGACCGGGACCGGGGGAGCGGGGTCAGGGGCGCTCGCACCCCTTGTCCGCGCACTCCTTCCGCACCCTGATGACCGGCGGGCCGTTGCGGGCGGACTCCTCCAGGACCGTCACCAGCGCCGGCCCGCCGCACGTCAGACACGTCCGCGCCGCCGCGTCCCGCTCGCGCTCGATCGCCGCCGCGATCCTGCGCAGGGGGTCGGCGTCGACGGCCGCCTCGGCCTCGGTCTCGGACATGGGCGCATCGTGACGCACGACCCCTGATCACGTCAGCGCGTTGGCCCCCCATCACCCTCACGGGGACGGCGCCACGGGCAGCGTCACCTCGAAGCGGCAGCCGCCCGGCACGTTGCGCACCGACGCCCGGCCCGCGTGGGCCTCCACGATGCCGCGCACGATCGCCAGGCCCAGGCCGGCACCGCCCCCGCCGGGCTCCGCGGGCGTCCGCGCCGCCGAGCCCCGCCAGCCCGTGTCGAACACCCGCGGCAGATCGTCCTCGGGGATGCCGCCGCAGCCGTCCGTGACGGACACGACCACCGTGTCCGCCTCCCGCCGGGCCGCCACCGCGACCGTGCCGTCGGCCGGGGTGCGGCGGACGGCGTTGACGAGCAGGTTGCCCAGCACCCGGGCCATCTCCCCGCCGTCGACCTCCACAGGCACCGCCGCCACCCCGTCCCCCACCAGCCGTACGCCGTGCTCGCGCGCCAACGGACCCGCGCCCGCGAGGGCGCCGTCCACCAGGTCGTCCACCGACATCCGGCTCGGCCGCAGCGGCAGGGCGCCGGCGTGGATGCGCGAGAGCTCGAAGAGGTCGCCGACCATCGCGGTCAACCGCTCGGTCTCGGCGCGGATCTGGCGAACGTAGCGCGCCGGGTCCTCGGCCACGCCGTCCTCCAGCGCCTCCGACATGGCCCGCAGACCGGCCAACGGGGTGCGCAGATCGTGCGAGATCCACGCGACCAGCTCGCGGCGGGAGGACTCCAGGGCCCGTTCGCGCTCCCGGGACCGGGCGAGCTTCGCACTGGTGTCCGCCAGCGCGCGGCCGAGCTCGGCCAGTTCGGCCGTGGCCCCGCCGCCCGGGGCCGCGAAGGTGCCGCCCTCGCCGAACGAGCGGGCCGCCCGGGTCAGCGCGGCGCTGCGCGCCACCACCCAGCGGCCCAGCAGCAGGGCCGTCCCGAGCGAGACCACGGCGGCCACGGCGCACACCGTCGTCACGACGGTCAGGTCGTGCGCCGACAGGAACATCGCCCGGGCCACGGCCAGCGTGCCGGCCAGCATCGCCGCCACCGGGACCGCCGCCACGACGGCCAGGGACACGGCCACCGAGCGGCGGCGCAGGGCGCGCAGCGCGAGCGCGCCGAGGGCGCCCGCGCCGGCGGCGCCGAGGAGGGCGTAGAGGGCGATGAGGAGGACGTCACGCACGGGCGGCCGCCGGGTCCTCGGGCGGGGGCGCGGTGAAGCGGTAACCGACGCCCCACACCGTCCGGATCAGGCGCGGGTGCGCCGGGTCGTCCTCGATCTTGGCGCGCAGCCGCCGCACGTGCACGGTCACCGTGGAGACGTCGCCGAAGTCCCAGCCCCACACCTCGCGCATCAGCTCCTCGCGGGAGCAGGCGTGGCCGGGCCGGCGCAGAAGGTGGGCGAGGAGGTCGAACTCCCGGAGGGTGAGGGCCAGGTCGACGCCGTCCTTGACGGCTCGCCGCGCGGCCGGGTCCAGGGTGATGCCGGCGGCGCGCAGCGGGGGTTCGGGGGCGGGTGCCGATGCCGGTGCCGGGGCCGCGTGGGCGCGGCGCAGCACGGACTGGACGCGCAGTACGAGCTCGCGCGGGCTGAACGGCTTGGTGACGTAGTCGTCGGCGCCGACCTCGAGGCCGAGGATCCGGTCCTCCTCGTCGCCGCGGGCGGTGAGCATGATCACGGGCAGCGCGCCGTGGGCGCGGCGCAGGGCGCGGCAGACGTCGAGGCCGTCCATGCCGCCGGGGAGCATCAGGTCGAGGACGACGAGGTCGGGGCGGGCCTCGGCGGCCCGCGCGAGGGCCGCTGGGCCGTTGTCCGTGTGCTCCACGGTGTAGTCCGCGCGACGCAGGTAGACGGATACGACCTCTGCGACTGTTGGGTCGTCGTCCACGACGAGGATGTGCATGCGGTCAGCTTCGCACTGCGGGCCGTGGGTGGGCTGTGCCCACC
>KL569436.1:69661-70736 GCA_000715685.1 Streptomyces lilacinus | reverse complement strand
ACAACCGGCTGGGAAGATCTCTTCCATGCACGACCCCTACGTCCGCGTGCGTGGTGCGCGGGAGCACAATCTCAAGGCCGTCGACGTCGACATCCCCCGGGACGCGCTCGTCGTCTTCACCGGCGTGTCCGGCTCCGGGAAGTCGTCCCTCGCCTTCGGCACGCTGTACGCGGAGGCGCAGCGGCGCTACTTCGAGTCCGTCGCGCCCTACGCGCGTCGCCTGATCCACCAGGTCGGCGCGCCGAAGGTGGACGAGGTCAGCGGGCTGCCGCCCGCCGTGGCGCTGGAGCAGCGCCGGTCGGCGCCCACCTCGCGGTCGTCCGTGGGCACGGTCACCACCCTGTCCAACTCCCTGCGCATGCTCCTCTCCCGTGCCGGGACCTACCCCGAGGGCGCGCCGCGGCTGGACTCCGACGCCTTCTCGCCCAACACGCCCGCCGGGGCCTGCCCCGAGTGCCACGGCATGGGGCGGGTGCACCGGGTCACCGAGGAGTCGCTCGTCCCCGACCCGTCGCTGTCCATCCGCGAGGGGGCCGTCGCCGCCTGGCCGGGCGCGTGGCAGGGCAAGAATCTCCGGGACATCCTCGCCACCCTCGGCCACGACGTCGACCGGCCCTGGCGCGAGCTGCCCCGGGAGGCGCGGGAGTGGATCCTCTTCACCGACGAGCAGCCCGTCGTCACCGTCCACCCCGTGCGCGAGGCCGGGCGCATCCAGCGGCCGTACAAGGGCACGTACATGAGCGCGCGCCGCTACGTGCTGCACACCTTCGCCGACTCCAAGAGCGCCGCGCTGCGGGCGCGGGCCGAGCGGCACCTGGTGAGCGCGGACTGCCCGGTGTGCGCGGGGCGGCGGCTGCGGCCCGAGGCGCTGGCCGTCACCTTCGCGGGCCGGGACATCGCCGAACTGGCCGCCCTGCCGCTCGGCGAGCTGGCCGGGACGCTGCGCCCGGCCGCCGCGGGCGAGGGGGTCGCCGCGGCGCTCGCCCACGACCTGCTGGCCCGCATCGAGGTGCTCACCGAGCTCGGGCTCGGCTACCTGAGCACCGACCGCCCCACGCCCACCCTGTCCGCCGGT
>KL569436.1:68411-69380 GCA_000715685.1 Streptomyces lilacinus | reverse complement strand
GCGGCTGCGGCTCGCCACCCAGCTGCGCTCGGGCCTGTTCGGCGTCGTCTACGTCCTGGACGAGCCCTCCGCCGGGCTGCACCCGGCGGACAGCGCCGCCCTGCTGACCGTGCTGGACCGGCTCAAGGCGGCCGGCAACTCGCTGTTCGTCGTCGAGCACCACATGGACGTGGTGCGCCGCGCCGACTGGGTCGTCGACGTCGGCCCGCGCGCCGGCGAGCACGGCGGCCGGGTGCTCCACAGCGGCCCCGTCGCCGGCCTCGCCGAGGTGGCGGAGTCCGCGACGCGCCGCTTCGTCTTCCCCGACGGCGCGGCGCCCCCGGCCCGTACGCCCCGCGCCCCGTCCGGCGCGCTGCGGCTGCGGGAGGTGACCCGGCACAACCTCCGGGCCGTGGACGTCGACGTCCCGCTCGGCGTCTTCACCGCCGTCACCGGCGTGTCCGGCTCGGGGAAGTCGACGCTGGTCGGCGAGGCCCTCGCGGAGACCGTCGCCGCGCACCTGGAGGGCCGGCGGCCGGAGGTGCGGGCCGAGGGGCTCGAGGCCGTCGACCGGCTCGTACGGGTCGACCAGAAGCCCATCGGCCGGACGCCGCGCTCCAACCTCGCGACGTACACCGGCCTGTTCGACGCCGTCCGCAAGGTCTTCGCGGCCACCGACGAGGCCCGGGCCCGGGGCTACGGCGCCGGCCGGTTCTCCTTCAACGTCGTCGGCGGGCGCTGCGAGACCTGCCAGGGCGAGGGGTTCGTGGCCGTGGAGCTGTTGTTCCTGCCGGGGACCTACGCCCCGTGCGCCGCGTGCGGGGGCGCGCGCTACAACCCGGAGACGCTGGAGATCACCCACCGGGGCGCGACGATCGCCGACGTCCTCGGCATGACCGTCGACGCGGCGGCCGAGTTCCTCGCCGACGTGCCCGCCGCCCTGCGCGGCCTGCGCACCCTGCGCGAGGTGGGCCTGGGCTACCTGCGGCT
>KL569436.1:65528-68149 GCA_000715685.1 Streptomyces lilacinus | reverse complement strand
TGTGTATAAGAGACAGCGACCGAGCTGTCGGGCGGGGAGGCGCAGCGCATCAAGCTCGCCGCCGAGCTGCAGCGCATCCATCGCGGCCACACCCTGTACGTGCTGGACGAGCCGACGACCGGGCTGCACCCGGCCGACACCGAGGTGCTGCTGCGGCAGTTGCACGGACTGGTGGACGCGGGCAACACGGTGGTGGTCGTCGAGCACGACATGGCCGTGGTGGCCGGCGCCGACCACGTGATCGACCTCGGGCCGGGCGGCGGCGCGGAGGGCGGGCGTGTGGTGGCCGTCGGCTCGCCCCGCGAGGTGGCGACGGCCACCGGGAGCGCCACGGCGCCCTACCTGGCGGAGGCCCTCGGGAACGGCCGGTAGCGCGGGGCCGGGCCCCGTGGCCCGGACGGCGCTCTGGACGCGCCGCACCCCGTCTGGTTACGTCATGGGCAGATGTGCGATCGAACGGTTCGGCGACCGGGCGGCCGGGCGCGGAACGGTCGCATCCGACGTGCCGGGACGGAGCGCCATGGCCCATGCCCTCATCATCGGCGGCGGCATCGCCGGACCCGTCACCGCGATGGCCCTGCACCGCGCGGGCATCGACGCCACCGTCTACGAGGCCTACCCCAGCGGTGCCGACCACGCCGGCGCGTTCCTGGTCCTCTTCGCCAACGGGCTGGCGGCCCTGGCGACCATCGGCGCCGACGGGCCCGTACGCGACCGCTCCTTCCCCTCCGAGACCGTCGAGTTCCTCAGCGACACCGGGGACACGCTCGGCAGCCGTCCCGTCGCCGGCCCCGGCGACGGGACGAACCCCCGCACCCTGCCGCGCGCCGCCCTCCACCGCGCCCTGCGCGAGGAGGCCGTGCGGCGCGGCATCCCCGTCGAGTACGGCAAGCGCCTCGTCGGCACCGACAGCGGCCCGCGCGGCACGGTCGTCGCCCACTTCGCCGACGGCACCCGAGCCGAGGGCGACCTCCTCGTCGGCGCCGACGGCATCCACTCCCGCACCCGCGCCCTGCTGGACCCCGCCGCGCCCGGCCCCCGCCACACCGGGCAGCTCACCGTCTGCGGCCGCACCGGCGACACCGCCCACCGCACCCCGCCCGGCACCTACCGGATGATGTACGGGCGGCGGGGCTTCTTCGGCTGCGCCACCGCGCCCGACGGCATCACGTACTGGTTCGCGAACGTCCCCGGCGCCGAGCTGCCCGGGACCGCGCTCGCCGCCCGCACCCCCGGCCGGTGGCGCCGCCACGTCGTCGAGGTGTTCGCCGACGACGGCACGCCCGCCGCCGCCATCGCCGCCGCGACCGGCCACGACATCGTCGGCATGAACGTCTACGACATCCCCTCCACCCCGATCTGGCACGACCGGCACACCGTCCTCGTCGGCGACGCCGCCCACGCCACCGCGCCCAACGCCGCCCAGGGCGCCTCCATGGCCATCGAGGACGGCATCGTCCTCGCCCGCTGCCTGCGCGACCTGCCCGACACCGGGCGGGCCTTCGCCGCGTACGAGCGCCTGCGGCGCGAGCGCGTCGAGCGGGTCGTCGCCCTGAGCGCCGCCATGGCCGGCCGCGTCGCCGCGACCGCCGAGGAGCGCCGCGCGCGCGACGCCGACGTCGAGCGGAACATGGCGCGGGACACCGCCGGCAGCACGGACTGGCTCACCGGCTACCGCATCGACTGGGACGCCCGCGTCGGCTGAGCTGCCCCCCTTGCCACCGCGTCGGCGTTGAGTTGCCGCCCCGCGACGCTGCGGCAGACTGGAGTCATGCCGGAGCTGCCGGAGGTCGAAGCCCTCGCCGGGTTCCTCACCGAGCGCCTCGTCGGCCGGACGATCGAGCGCGTGCTGCCGGTGGCGGTCAGCGTCCTCAAGACGTACGACCCGCCGCTCGGCGCCGTCGAGGGACGCGAGGTCACGGCCGTGCGCCGGCACGGCAAGTTCCTCGACCTCTCTACCGACGACGGCCCGCACCTCGTCGTCCACCTCGCCCGCGCCGGGTGGCTGCGCTGGCACGACACCCTGCCCGCAGCGCCGCCCCGACCCGGCCGGGGGCCGCTCGCCCTGCGCGTACGGCTCGCCGGCGGCGAGGGCTTCGACCTCACCGAGGCCGGCACCCAGAAGCGGCTGGCCGTGTACTGCGCGCGCGACCCCGCCGACGTACCCGGCATCGCCCGCCTCGGCCCCGACCCGCTCGACCCGCGCTTCACCCGCGAGGCCCTCGCCGGCCTGCTGCGCGGCGAGCGACGCCAGATCAAGGGCGTGCTGCGCGACCAGAGCGTCGTCGCCGGCATCGGCAACGCCTACTCCGACGAGATCCTGCACGCCGCCCGCATGTCCCCCTTCAAACTCGCCGCGACCCTCACGGACGAGGAGACCACCACCCTCTACGAGGCCCTGGCGACCACCCTGCGCGAGGCCGTCGAGCGCTCCCGCGGCCAGGCCGCGGCCGACCTGAAGGGGGAGAAGAAAACCGGCCTCAGGGTCCACGGCCGCACCGGGGAGCCCTGCCCGGTGTGCGGCGACACCATCCGCGAGGTCTCCTTCAGCGACTCCTCGCTGCAGTACTGCCCGACCTGCCAGACGGGAGGCAAGCCGCTGGCCGACCGGCGGGTGGGGC
>KL569436.1:60065-65247 GCA_000715685.1 Streptomyces lilacinus | reverse complement strand
AGATGTGTATAAGAGACAGCTGCTGAAGTGACGTCGGGAGGCGACCGCGGAGGGATCAGTCCCGCGCCAGTGTCCCCGCGCTGTACAGCACCGCACCCATGGGCGAGTCCTCCCCGCCGATGTGCGCGCGGATCGACATGAGGTAGTCGTGACGGCCGACGCGTCCGTCGCCGTCGGCGTCGAGCGCGTCGAAGGCCGCCTCGGCGTTGCCGGCCGGGTTGCCCAGTGCCGTGCGCAGCATGATGAACTCCGGCCGGTCGAGGGCGCCGTCCTTGTCGGCGTCGGCCAGGTCGAACAGTGCGCCGAGCGCGGGGGAGCAGATGGTGTCGAAAGCCTCGACGCCGACCCACGCCAGGTACTCGTCGAGGGTCATCTTTCCGTCGCCGTCCGCGTCCATCTCCGACCAGGCCCGTTCACCGGCCGCGCGGGCGTGGACGACCATGGGGTCGTCGTCGCCGCGTCCCGTGGCCGCCGTCAGCCGGTCGATCCGCGAGAAGTAGTCGTCCCTGGAGATGACCCCGTCCTTGTCCGTGTCGAGCACGGCGAAGACGAGTCGCTTGGCAACGATTCCGTTCACTGAAAAGCCCTTCTGTCCGGTCCGCCGGGCGGTGCCGGCTCGCCCGTCCCTACCCGGTGCGCGGGTCGTCAAGGCCGCCGGGGCGGCTGAGGCCGCGCTCGCGTGGTGCACGGGGTGCGGGACCCGCGCGGAGGGCGGGACGTGCGCGTCCGGTGCGCCTCCGGACGCCGGGCTGACAGGCAATGCCCACGGGTAGGGCAGGGACCGGTGACGGATCCGGAGTGCCTGGAGGGCGCATGTTCGGTGGGCGCAGGGCGGCAGTGGCGTTGAGCTCCCTGGTCCTGGTGGGTTCGACGGTGGTGTGGGCTCCGGCCGGTGAGGCCCATGGGGGTGGAGCCCACGGGGGCGCGGACAGAGGCGGCGTCGTGTGCACCGGCACCAGCCACGGCACGCACGAGCCGCCGCTGACCCTTGTGCCGCACAGGACGCGCATCCACGTCAAGGCCGACTACACGTGCACCGTCGCACCCGGCCGGACCCTACAGGCCAAGGGCTCCTTGAAGGGAGTGGCCCCGGCGGCGTTCTGCCTCGGCCAGCCCACCTCCCATCCCACCGAGGTCGTGCGGTACGCCGACGGCACACGATCGGTGATCGCCTACGACCACGGGACGACGCTCCGTGTCGCCGACGTCCTGGTGACCAGGGTGACCGGCCGGGTCACCGAAGGACGCGGCAAAGGACTGCCCGCGCGGCGGACCACGGACGCGCTGTCCGGTCAGCTGCCCACGGAATGCCTTGCTTCCGGCCTGCGCGAAGTCAGCGGCTCCACGGTGCTGGAGACCGGGCCGTGACGCGGGCACACATCAGGACAGGCCGCTGGGCCTTGCCCGGTGGGTCGGTGGCGCGCTGTCGGTCGGGGGGCGGGGGGACTTAGCCCCAGACCCGCCCTTTCACCGTTTCCCGGGGCTGCGCCCCGGACCCCCCGGGGGCTGGGGGCTGAGCCCCCAGAGGGGCGGGACTGGGGAAGAACCCACCGGCCACGCCCTAGTCGCGGGGAATCCCCCGGGCGTCGGCGTGGGACAGCTCCGAGTGCTTGTAGGAGTAGGCGAAGTACACCACCAGGCCGATCACGAACCACACCGCGAACCGCACCCACGTCTGCCACGCCAGATACGTGATCAGCCAGATCGACGCCACCACCCCGATGCCCGGCACCACCGGCACGCCCGGGCAGCGGAAGGAGCGCGGCAGCTCCGGTCGCCGGTAGCGGAGCACGATCACCGCGGTGCACACCACCGCGAAGGCCAGCAGGATGCCGATGTTGGTCAGCTCCGCCGCCTCGCCGATCGGCACCAGGCCCGCGATCGCCGCCGAAGCCACGCCGACGATCCACGTCACCCGCGTCGGCACGTGCCGCCGCGGATGGGTGTGGGCGAACCACTTCGGCAGCAGCCCGTCCCGGCTCATCGCGAACCACACCCGGGTCACGCCCAGCATGAAGGTGAACATCACCGTGAGGATGCCGATGATCGCCCCGACCGCGATGACGTCCGCGATCCCGCTCAGCCCCACCGACTTGAAGGCCGTGGAGAAGCCGCTCTCCTTGTCGATGTCCTTGTAGTTCTGCATGCCCGTCAGCACCAGGCACGCCAGCACGTACAGCACCATCGAGACGGCCAGCGAGTACATGATCGCCCGCGGCATGTGGCGCTGGGCGTCCTTGGACTCCTCCGCCGCCGTCGACATCGCGTCGTAGCCGAACACCGCGAAGAAGACCGTCGCCGCGCCCGTGAACGCCCCGCTCAGCCCGAAGGGGAAGAACGGCGAGTAGTTCTCGCTCTTCACATGGAAGAAGCCCACCACGATCACCAGCAGGACCACCAGGATCTTCAGCGCCACCACGACCGTCTCGAAGCGGGCCGCGTTCCTGATGCCCATGGTGAGCAGCCAGGCGATCAGCAGGCACAGCACCGCCGCGAACAGGTCGATCCGGTGCCCCTCGCCGGTGCCCGGCGCCCCCAGCATCCAGGCCGGCAGCTCCGCGCCCAACTCCCCGACCAGGAAGTTGATGTAGCCCGAGATGCCGATGGCCACGACCGCCACGATCGCCGTGTACTCCAGCAGCAGGTCCCAGCCGATGAACCAGCCGCCGATCTCGCCCAGCACCGCGTAGCCGTACGTGTAGGCCGACCCCGCGCGCGGGATCAGGCCCGCGAACTCCGCGTACGAGAAGGCCGCCGCCGCGCTCGCGATGCCCGCGATCAGGAAGGAGACC
This sequence comes from Streptomyces lilacinus, assembly GCA_000715685.1. Classification (GTDB taxonomy): domain Bacteria; phylum Actinomycetota; class Actinomycetes; order Streptomycetales; family Streptomycetaceae; genus Streptomyces; species Streptomyces lilacinus. Next base: position 62,455 of record KL569436.1, on the reverse strand, counting down.
AGCACCGCCGGTCCCGCCACGCCGTTGGCGATGGTCCCGGCGAGGCTGAAGATGCCCGCGCCGATGATGCCGCCGACGCCGATCGCGGTCAGCTGCCACAGCCCCAGGGTCCGGGTCAGATGCTCCCCGTGGGCCTCCGTCTCCTCCGCCTCCTCGATCGTCTCGATCGGTTTGCGGCGCCAAACGCCCTGCCCCATACCGAGCCCGGCCATCCCTTGTCCTCTCGTCGGCCTTGAGGGCGGCTCGCCCCTGGGCGGATCGCGGCCATCATGGCCGAGCCGGGGCGGCGACGGAAGGCGCCGCCCCGCAGGGCCCCCCGGGGATCAGCCGATGGCGGGCGGCACGGCCCCGGCGTCCGTCCCCCAGCGCGAGGGCTCCGGCCCCACCGCGAAGTCCAGCCGGGCCGCCCCGCGCAGCGCACGCGTCGTCAGGTACGTGCGGTCGTACGCCGCCCCGTCCAGCCGCACCGAGCGCACGTACCGGTCCCTGGCCGAGGTGCCCGGCGCGCTCACCGTGAACCGGCCCCGCGGATACCAGCGCCGGTCCAGGCGCAGCTCCACCCGGTCGAAGACCGGCGTGCTCAGCCCCCACACGTCCGCCCCCGGCTGCACCGGGTACACCCCGATGGCGGACAGCACCATCCACGACGACATCGTGCCCAGGTCGTCGTTGCCCGTCATGCCGTCCGGGGTGTCGGTGAAGAGGGTCAGCGCCGCGTGCACGACGTCCGTCGTCTTCCACGGGCGGCCCGTGGAGAGGTAGGTGTACGGGGCGATCAGGTCCGGCTCGTTCTGCGGGTTGTACTTGTCGGCGTTGTAGTAGTCGTACGGGCCGTTGACCCACACCTCCCGCGCGGTGCGCGCCGGGTCGGCCAGCAGCCGGTCGTAGGCGAAGAAGGAGTCCAGCCGCCGGTCCGTCGCGTCCTTCCCGCCGATCAGGCGGACCAGCCCCGGCAGGTCCTGCGGCACCAGCCACTGGTACTGCCACGCCGTGCCCTCGTGGAAGCCCGGGCTGCGGGCCGGGTCGGACGGGCCGGTGAAGGCGCCGCGGGCGTCCCGGGGGCGGAAGAAGCCGGTGTCCGGGTCGTGGAGCCGGCGGTAGTTGCGGGACCGGTCGGCGTAGCGCTCGGCGTCCGCGCGGTGGCCGAGCGCCTCGGCCATCCTGGCCAGCGCGCCGTCGGCCAGCGCGTACTCCAGTGTCGCCGACGCGCCCTCGTGGAAGTCGGAGTCGCCCGGCTTGGCACGCGGCCGGTCCGGCAGGTACGGCACATAGCCGTCCCGCAGGTACTCGACGTTGCCCTCCCGGCCCACCGCCGGCGAGGAGGCCGGCGGCACGCCGTCCGCGTTCTTCTTCAGGACGCGGTACGCCTCCTCCTCGTGGCCGGCGAGCAGCCCGTGGTGGAACGCGTTGGTGAGGTACGGGGTGACCGGGTCACCGGTCATGATGTTCGTCTCGACCGGCCCGTACCCCCACTTCGGCAGCCAGCCGCCCTCCGCGTCGATCCGCAGCACCGACAGCGCCATGTCCCGCGACTCGCGCGGCGCCAGCAGCGCCAGCAGCTGCGCCTGTGTGCGGTACGTGTCCCACAGCGACCAGTTCTGGTAGTACGTGAAGCCGTCCGCCCGGTGCACGCGCCGGTCCCAGCCGGGGGCCCCAGCCGGTGTAGCGGCCGTCGACGTCGCTGCCGACGTTGGGGGAGAGGAAGGAGCGGTAGAGGGAGGAGTAGAAGGTCCGGCGCAGCGTCGCGCCGCCGCCGGTCACCCGGACGTCCCCCAGCCGCCGCTCCCACGCCTGGCGCGCCGCCTCGGCCGTACGGTCGAAGCCGCCCTCCTCGGCGCGCAGGTTGCGCTCCGCGCCCGCCGCGTCGACGTAGCTGACGGCGGTGGTGGCCTCCACGGTCCGGTCGCGGGCGGTGTCGAAGCGCACCCACGCGCCGTTGCGCGCCGCGGGCGCGGCGGAGGACCGCGAGCCGGCCTTGACCCGGTCGCCGTTCCAGGTGCCGTAGGAGGCGAAGGGGCGGTCGAAGCGGGTGAGGGTGTGCAGGGTGTACGGGTGGGTGTCCTGGCAGAAGCCGCGGCCGGTGATGGTGGTGCGCACGGTGCGGCTGTCGACGATCTCGACGCTGGTGGAGACGGTGCGGTGCAGGGACTGGCCCGTGTTGAACAGCACGTTCGCCTTGTCCGTGGCCGGGAACGTGTAGCGCTGCCGGCCGGTGCGGGCGGTCGCCGTCAGCTCGGCGGTGATGCCGCCGTACGAGCCGAGCCGCACCCGGTAGTAGCCCGGGCGGGCGGTCTCGTCGCGGTGGCTGAACTCGGCGGCGTAGCGGGCGTTGTCGGTCTGGGTGACCTCGCCGGTGGTGGGCAGCACGGGCAGGTCGCCGCCGATGCGGC
>KL569436.1:59380-59812 GCA_000715685.1 Streptomyces lilacinus | reverse complement strand
AGAGATGTGTATAAGAGACAGCACCGGACAGGTGCACGGTGCTGAAGCCGCGGATGTGGTGGTCCTTGTAGTCGTAGCCGGTGGTGTGCCCGGTGTCGGGGGAGAGCTGCACCATCCCGAACGGCACGGCGGCGCCGGGGAAGGTGTTGCCCTCCTTCTCGGTGCCGATGAAGGGGTTGACGAGGCTGGTGAGGGAGGCGGGGGCCTCGGTGGGTCTGGTGCCGGGCGGCGCGAGGGCGGTGGCGCCCACCAGTGCTGCCAGGGCGAGTGCGACTGTGCCGGTTACCGTGCCGGTGCGTCTCATGGACCACGACCCCTCGAGGCGACATCGATGTCAGCGCCGAGGCTCGCGTGGGGTCGAGGGGGAGTCAAGGAGGCGCCGCGCGGCGGCCGGGTCGAGGTCGGCGGTTCCGGGTGATCGGGTGGGTGGGT
>KL569436.1:57852-59075 GCA_000715685.1 Streptomyces lilacinus | reverse complement strand
GCGAAACCCGCGCCGAAGGCGCGGGCACACCCCCACCGGCGGTCAGCCGCGCGGGACGACCGTCGAGAGCACCTGCGGCAGCGGGTACCAGTCGGCCGTGGCGAAGCTCGCGTGCCGGCGCGCCAAGAAGGCGACCCGCTCCCGGGCCTGCGCCTCCGTCGGCCGCGTGATGTCGATCGCCGGCGCCACCTTGTGCGCGTCCGTCATCACCACGAGATAGTGGCGGTTGTCGTACCAGGCCGTGTCGATCCCGCCCCCCACGTACGTCGACGCGTCGCCGTCGAAGACCACGAACCACGGCCGGATCGACGCGTCCGCGTACCGCGTGCGCGGGTCCCCCGGACCGGCGCCGTGGACCGCCGGGAACGCCCCCGCCTGGCGGAGCCGCCCCGCCGCCGCGAGGTCGCGCAGATACGTCGCGTACTCGCGGTCCGTCCACAGCCGGTCCGCCGGGTTGCCCTCCTCCACCGTGCCGGGGATGAGCTCCACGACGAACTTGCCCCGCAGCGCGTCCCGGCCGGGCCAGCCGTCGGCCCGTACGGCCTCGTCCGGCGTGGCGTGCGAGCCGACGAGGTCCGCCGGGCGGTAGAGGGCGTCGCCCAGCTTGGCGGTGAGGAGGGCGTCGAGCTCGGCGGGCCCGCGCCCACTGTTCGCGTTGAAGCCGTCCTTCATCTCGACCTTGAGCAGCACCGGCCGGTGGTCCGGGTGGGCGTCGTGCCAGGCCCGGATGTCGGCGAGGCAGCCGGCGAGGGGCTGGTTGCGGGTCTTGGTGCGCAGCTCGGCGGCCGATCCGGCGTTCTCGCAGTTGTTGTCGTTGGCCACGGGGTTGCCGTGGGAGACGCGGAAGTTCCGGCCCCCGAAGCCGTTGGTCCACACGTCCAGTTCGAGGAGGCCGGCGCCGGAGTCCAGCGCGTCCGCGAAGTAGGGGTACTTGGCCCTGTCGTAGGCGTTGTGCACGCCGACCGCCGTCGTGGCGGCGTAGCCCGCGCCGTCCGCCCCCGCCGGGGCGACGGCGGGTACGGTCAGGGCCGTTGCCGCCGCGATCGTGGTCACTGCTCTGCGTATGGTCGTCCGCATGTCCCCCGCCACTGTTGTCACGCCGTACTCGAGCGCATGTTTTGTCATGAACGCTCAGTAGGGTACGGGAGCAACGGAAGTGACGGGGGACCAGGTTCAGCCGGCGGCGTACACGTCCTCGACGTAGCGGCCGGCGTCGGTCAGGC
>KL569436.1:56772-57552 GCA_000715685.1 Streptomyces lilacinus | reverse complement strand
CGTCGCCGCCGGTGCGGCGGGCGTGCAGGTCGCGCAGCGCGGCCCGGACGCCGGGTGCCATGCGGCTGCCGTCGCCGCACACGTACACCCGGGCCCCGGCCTCCAGCAGCGACCAGACCTCGTCGCCCTCGGCGGCGATCCGGTGCTGGACGAACGGGCCGCCCGCCTCCGGCCGGTCGCTGAACGCCGGGCGCAGGGAGACCACCCCGGCGTCCTGGGCGGCGTGCAGCTCGGCGGAGTGGAGGAAGTCGGCGTCCGGGGCGTCGCAGCCGAAGTAGAGCAGCGCGGGACCGAGGGCGACGCCGGCCGCCGCCAGGGCGGTGCGATCGGCGATCGCGCCCCGGAAGGGTGCCAGCCCGGTGCCGGCGGCGACCATGAGCAGCGGGGTGGGGTCGCGGTGGTCGACGCGGAACGCCTCCCGGCACGGCTGGACGCGGGCCAGGACGGTGTCGCCCGGGCGCAGGGCGGCGAGGTGGTTCGAGCCCGTGCCCCGGAACTCGCCGCGGCCCGACCGGGCGGGGGCCCGCAGGACGGAGACCATGAGGTCCACGTGGCGGGGGTCGGCGGCCGGCGAGGAGGAGACGGAGTAGTGCCGGGGCCGGATCGCCGGCAGCAGGTCGAGGACGTCGGCCGGGGTGAGGGCGCCGCGCAGGGCCGGGTGGTCCTCGATCAGGTCGAGCACGGTGCGCGGGTCGTCGGCGCCCAGGGCCCGCAGCGCCGCCCGCTCGGGCGGGCACGGGTTGCGGGCGGCGAGCAGCTCCACCTGGCGCGGGGTGGGGC
>KL569436.1:56001-56533 GCA_000715685.1 Streptomyces lilacinus | reverse complement strand
GAGATGTGTATAAGAGACAGGCCAGATGGTGCGTCAGCAGCTCGTGGACGCTCAGCGGCCGGTCGACGGGCAGCGTGTCGCGGCCGGCGCGGCGCGGGCGCAGCGCGAGGACGGTGGCGGGGTCGAGGCCGAGGAGGGCGGCGGCGCGGGCGACGAGGTCCGCGTCGTTCGCCGGCAGGACGGTGAGGTGGTCGGCGGTGCGATAGCTCGTGCCCTCGGGCAGGGCCAGGCGCAGGAAGCGCTTGGTGCGGGGGTGCGCGGGGTCGGTGAGCTCGTGGGCCTCGGTGACCGTCATGGGCGTCATGCCGTGGCGTGCCGCGAGCGCCGTGAGCGGGCCGCCGCTGACCTCGGTGACCTCGTACGCGGGCGCGTCGTCGGGGCCCTCCGGCGCGGCGCCGGCGGTGGCCGGGTCGCCGTAGCGGTCGAGCAGCGTCCGGGTGAGGGCGCGGGTGAAGTCCTCCACGGAGCCGCTCAGGTCGCCGGAGGCGTCGGCCTCGGCGCGGGGCAGCAGACGGTCTGTCTCTTATACACA
>KL569436.1:50874-55739 GCA_000715685.1 Streptomyces lilacinus | reverse complement strand
GGGGGGGGGGGGGGGGGGGGGGGGAGCCGCTCGTCGAGGAGGGTGGGCACGCGCTGGTAGGTGGCGGCCCAGTTGCGGTCGCCGACGCCCAGGACGGCGTAGGGCACCCCGGCCGCGTCCCCGGGCCGGGCCGTGTCCTCGGCCCACCGCACGAAACGCGCCGCGTCGTCCGTGGGACGGCCGTTGTACGACGCGGCGACGACGACCACCGGGGTGTCGGCGGGCAGCGCGCCGGCGTGGGCGTCGAGCGGCGCGGCGGAGGCGTCGAAGCCCAGGCGCGCGGCCTCGTCGGCCAGGGTGTGGGCCAGGTCGCGGCAGGTGCCGTAGTTGGAGCCGTGCAGGACCAGCAGCCCGGTGCCGGTACGGGCACGGGTGGGGCCGGACGCGGGTGTCGGGGTGGTCGGCGGCGTACCGGGACGCGCCGTCCGGTCGGCCGAGGTGCGGCGGGCCAGGGTCAGGGTGAAGCCGTCGGGCTTGAGGGTCAGCGTCTCCTTGACCCGCAGCCGGTACCCGGCGCTGTCCAGCAGGCGGTAGCGGTGGATCAGCAGCCCCAGCAGCATCGTCGCCTCGTGCAGCGCGAACTGCCGCCCGATGCAGGCGCGCTCGCCGGTCCCGAAGGGCTTGTACGCGTGCGGGGAGCGGGCCGCCTCCGCCTCGGGGTCGAAGCGCGCGGGGTCGAAGAGCTCCGGGTTGTCGCCCCACACCGGGTCCCGGTGCAGGAGTGGCGTGAGGACCGTGACGCCCTCCCCGGCGCGCAGCGGGTACCGCCCGCCGAGCAGGGTGTCCTCGCGGGCCTCGCGCGCGAACGCGGCCGCCGTGGGCCACAGCCGCAGCGCCTCGTTGAGCACCTGGCGGATCCAGCGGAGCCGGCCGACGTCCTCGAACGACGGGTCGGGGTCCGCCGTGTCGCCCCACAGCTCGTCGACCTCGCGCTGGGCGAGTCGCAGGGCGACCGGGTCCTTCAGCAGGTGGTACAGGGCGAACGACAGGGCGCCGGAGGTCGTCTCGTGCCCGGCTATGAGGAAGGTGATGACCTGGTTGCGGATGTTGGCCGGGTCCAGGGTGCGGCCGTCGGCGGGGTGCGGGGCGCCGAGCATCAGGCCGAGGAGGTCGTCGGTACGGGTGTCGCCGGAGGCCGTGCGGGCGCTGATCACGTCGTCCACGACGCCGGCGAGGAACGCCGCGTCGCCGCGGAACGCCTCGTCCTCGGCCGTGTGGTCGGCGTCGGGGTCGCGGCCCATCTTGTTCATCGCCCAGTCCAGGCAGCGCACCATCGCGCCCACGAAGGGGTGCGGCTCGGCACGGACGAAGGACTCGAAGTCGTAGTCGAAACCGGCCAGGCCGATCGTGTCGAGGGTCATCCGCGTCATGTCCTCGGGCACGTCCACGGGCGTGCCCCGGCCCGCGGCCCCGTCCCAGGACTCGATCAGCCGCCGGGCGACCTCCACCATCGCCGGGTGGTAGGCCCGCATCGAGCCGAGGGCGAACGCCGGCATCAGGACGTCGTGCGCCCGGGCCCAGTTCGGCTCGTCGTTGTACGCGGTGAAGAGGCCGTCGGCGGTGAACTCGCGGACGTTCTCCAGTGCCGGGCCCACGTGCTTGGTGAAGCGTTCCTCGTCCGCAAGCTCCGTCACCAGGTCGAGGGAGGAGACGACGAGCCGCTCCGTGCCGTGCAGCCGGCGCCGGAAGATCGGCCCGTGCCGGCGGGCCAGGCGCAGCAGTTGCTGGAGGGGGGTGTCGGTGGCCCCGACGGCGGTCACGTCCACGACGGGGACGCGGGCCGCGCGGGTGTGTGTCGCAACGGTCATGTCCTCAGCCTCGCCGCCCCGCCGTCGGCCGCCGGGACGCCGAACTGCATGATTGTGCAGTTACTCGCGGTCCGTCGCCCTTGCGCCGGGGGCGGGCACGCGTACGGACGGGGGGCGGGGGACATGGACTGCGACGAGTACTTCGCCTGGCGCAACTACTTCCTGATGCTCCTCGACCGCCTCCCCCTCCCCGTCGCCATCTGCCGGGCGGACGGCGAGATCACCGTCGTCAACCCGGCCATGGCCGCCGAGTGGGGCACGGCCCCCGGCCAGGTGCGGGGGCGGAACCTGCTGGACCTCTTCACCCCCAGCGACAGCGCGGCCGACCAGCTCGGCCGGCTGATCGACGCCCTGCGCCTGGGCCGCCGCTCCCGCTACACCATCGACGTCCGCTGGCCCTCCGGCGCGGCGGACGGCGCGCAGCGCGAGGGCGAGCTGATCGTGGAGCCCGTGGGCGAGCCGTCCCCGACGTACCCCGCGCTGCTGACGGTCCTGCGGGTACGGGCCGCGGCGGAGCCGGAGCCCGTGGCGGAGGTCAGCGACATCGAGGGGCGCATCCTCGCCCTCGCCGCCGCCGGCGCCACCACGGCCGCCATCGGCAAGGCGGTCGGCCTCACCGTCGACGGCGTCAACTACCACCTCACCCGCCTCAGCCGGCGCTGGCGCGTGCCCAACCGCACGGCGCTCGTGGCGAAGGCGTACGTCCTCGGGGTCCTCGCCCCCGGTCAGTGGCCGCCGGCCCGGCGGCGGGCCGACTGACGCGGCGGGTGCCGCAGCACGCAGTCCCCGCACAGGCCGCCGCCCGGCACCCGGTAGTACAGGCAGCACGTGCGCCGCAGGAAGGTCGGGCCGCCGGCCCCGCGGGTGCGCAGCACCCCGGTGTCGCGCAGCAGCGGATCGGCGAGGAGGTCCCGGGCCACGTCGACGGCCCGCTCCGCGTCGGCGTCCCGGCCCCGCGCCAGGCACCAGCCGTGCAGGACGCGCAGCGAACCGGCGAGCGCGGACCCGGCGTTGCCCCACAGGATCCGCGACGAGACCGACGCCACCTCGCGGGTGGCGTCGTGCAGCGGCACGAGCAGCTCCCGCAGGACGCGCCCCTCCGCACCCGGCGGCAGGGCGGCGGGGGAGGGCGACCACAGGTCGTCGGGGGCGCCGGCGACCGGGGACCAGCGCAGATCGCCCGCCGCGAGGTCGGGCACCCGCCCGGTCAGCACGGCGGAGCCGAGCACGATCGACAGCAGCCGTCCGGCGATGCCCTGGAAGGCGACGGAGGCCGCGACGCGGGTCTCGGCCGTGCCCAGCCGCTCGCCGACGACCGCGACGCGGGCCCGTACGGCGTCCGGGCCGAGCGGGAGACGCCCGGCCGCGGCGTCCGGCGGCACGGCGCCGGTGCGCAGGGCGAAGAACGGGCCGACGTCGGCGAGTTCGCTGAGGTGCATGGTTTCCCGACTCTACTGCCCCCGTTCCCTCAAGCCGTCCCCTCCCCCTCGGTGGCGAAGTCGCGCATCCGGCGCAACGGCGAGCACACGAGCACCAGCGGGGCCAGGGCCAGGGCGGCCGCGCAGATCCACATCGTGCGCCGGACGCCCACGAGCTGACCGAGGGCACCGGCCATCAGGCCGCTCAGCGGGAGGACGCCCCACACCAGGAAGCGCATGGTGGCGGTCATGCGGCCCAGCAGCGCCGGCGGGCAGACGGTCTGGCGGTAGGTCACCTGACAGATGTTGTAGACGGTGACGCCCGCCGACTGGATCACCGAGCCCAGGACGAACAGGCCGATGCGCCAGTCCTTCTCGGCCAGCGGCAGCAGCAGCCCGAAGGGGGCGGTCACCAGCAGGGACAGCCAGGTCAGGCGCGCGGCCCCCACCGCTCGCGACAGCCGCCCGGCCAGCACGGCGCCGGCCATCGCGCCGATCGTGGACATGGTGATGACCCAGCCGACGGCCGCGGGCGGCAGGCCGACCGTACGGGTCAGGAAGAGGACGTTGACGGCGAAGATCGCGCTGAGGAAGAGGTTGACGGCCGCGGTGTTCAGGGCGATCACCCGCAGGACGCGGTGGCCGAGGACGTAGGACAGGCCCTCGCGGATGTCCTTGAGCAGGGTGCCGCGCCCGCCGGGGGCGGGCCGTTCCTCGCGCGCCTTGATGCCGCCGAGGAGGAACACCGAGGCCAGGGAGGTGACGGCCTGGCTCGCCAGCGTCCCCGCCGCGCCGAAGGCCTGCACGAGGAAGCCGGCGATGCCGGGGCCGCCGAACTCGGCGGCCGAACGGACCGTCTCCAGCTTGGAGTTCCCGCTGATCAGGGAGTCCGTGCCGACCAGCGTCGGCAGGTAGCTCTGGTCGGCGACGTCCCCGAACAGCCGGGCGCAGCCCAGCAGCAGCGCCGCTGCGTAGAGCAGCGCCATGGAGTGCAGGTCCAGCAGGTAGGCGACCGGGACCGCGGTGAGGAGCACGAACCGCAGCAGGTCGGCCGCGATCATGACGTTGCGCCGGCGCATCCGGTCGACCCACGCCCCGGCGGGCAGCCCGAGGAGCAGGAAGGCCGCCTGCTCCGCCGCGGCGAGCAGGCCGACCTCCATCGGCGAGGCGTGCAGGGTGAGCACCGCCATGAGCGGCAGGGCCACGTAGGTGATGCTGCCGCCCAGTTCGTTGCAGATGTGGGTGGTCATGAACAGCCGGAAGTCACGCCGGCGCCGGCGTTCGAGCGCGGCGGCTTCCGGGACGGGGGCGGCGGTGGAGACGGACACGGGGAATCTTCCTCGGCTCGGGAGCGACGACGGGTGGGAGGAGGCGGGGCTTCGCCCCGGACCCCCGGGTGCGGGAAGGGGCGGGATCGGGGGACGCCCCACCGGACACGGCTAGGCGACGGCCGGAAGCGCGCGGGGGTCGAGCTTGCCGCCCGGCGTGCGCGGGAGTTCGGCGAGGACCACCACGTGGGCCGGTACGAGATAGGCGGGCACCCGCGTGGTGAGGAAGCGGCGGATCTCCTCGGCGTCCACGGGGGCCGCCGGGTCGAGGGCGACGTACGCGGCGAGCCGGGGCTCGCCGCGGTCGTGCA
>KL569436.1:49212-50625 GCA_000715685.1 Streptomyces lilacinus | reverse complement strand
TCGTGCACGGCGCGGGCCACCACGTCCCGTACGGAGGGGTGCGCGGCCACGGCCGCCTCGGCCTCCTTCAGCTCCACGCGGTGGCCACGGATCTTGACCTGGTCGTCCGCGCGGCCGAGGAAGGCCAGCGTGCCGTCGGCGCCCCGCCGGACGCGGTCGCCGGTGCGGTACATCCGGGCGCCCGGCTCGTCCGCGTACGGATCCGCGACGAACCGTTCGGCCGTCGGGCCGGGCCGGCCGTGGTAGCCGCGGGCCAGGCACGGGCCGCCCAGGTACAGCTCGCCGGGCGCGTCCGGGCCCGCCCCGCGCAGGTCGCCGTCCAGGACGTACGCCCGCACGCCCGGCAGCGGAACGCCGATGGGGATCACCTCGTCGCCGGACCGCCCGGCGAGGGCCGCGGGCTCGGGCTCGTAGCAGGTCGCGGTGATGGTGGACTCGGTGAGCCCGTACGAGCTGACGATCGGCGGGCCCCCGGCGGCGTGCCAGCGCACCAGGTCCGCCACGCGCCCCGCGTCGCTGCCGATGACGACCCGGCGCAGCGCGGCCGGCAGCGGCCGGGGGCGCCGCTCGACGTCCTTGGCCCACTGCGCCCAGTACGGCGTGGGCAGGTTGACGACGCTGACGTCGTGGCGGTCCAGGAAGGGCTCGAGCTCGGCGGGGGAGAGGACGTTGTCCGCGACGAAGACGGCCGCGCCGCCCGTGCACCAGGTGGGCACGGCCTCCTCGAGCGAGACGTCGAAGGCGGGCGCCGCGAACTGCAGGACGCGGTCCTCGGCGGTCAGCCCGTAGCGCCCGGCGAGCGCCGTCGACTGGTGGGCGAGACTGGCGTGGGCGACGGCGACGGGCTTGGGCACCCCGGTGGAGCCGGAGGTGAACAGCACGTAGGCCAGGTCGCCCGGCGCGACGTCCGCCACCGGCCCGTCCCCCGGGCCCGCCTCCGTGGTGGCGGCCCAGAACAGCTCGGCGGCGCAGCGCCGGCGCAGGGCGACGGCGTCCTCGTGGGTCGCGACGACGGCGTGCCGGGCGCCGGCGGCCGCGACGAGGGTGCGCAGCCGCTCGTCCGGGGCGCCGAGGTCGACGGGCAGCAGGGCGGCGCCCGCGTACCAGATGCCCAGCAGCCCGACCGCCCAGTCGACGCCCCGCCGGACGCCGAGGACCACGGGGTGCTCGGGTCCCGCGCCGGCGCTGCGCAGGTCCCGGGCCACCGAGCGGGCGCGGCGGTCGAGTTGGCGGTAGGTGAGATCGCCGCCGGGGCCGCTCACGGCGATCGCGTCGGGGGTGCGGGCGGCCTGCCGCGCGACGCGCAGGGGAACGGGGGTCTGCGTCCAGGTCATGATCGTCTCTCCGGTGGGCGGCGGTGGTCAGCGGCGGGCGCGCGGGCGCAGCGCGGGCCGGGCGGGGGCGGGCGCGGCC
>KL569436.1:47600-48958 GCA_000715685.1 Streptomyces lilacinus | reverse complement strand
TATAAGAGACAGCGCCGGCGGGGGTCGGGGTCTCGAAGAGGTCCCGGATGCTCAGTTCGGCGTTCAGGGCCGTACGGATCCGGCCGACCAGGCGGGAGGCGAGCAGCGAGTGGCCGCCGTGGGCGAAGAAGTCGTCGTCGAGACCGGCCTCGGGCAGGCCGAGCACCTCGGCGAAGATCGCGCACACCGCCTGCTCGCGGGGGCCGACGGGGGCCCGTCCGACGGTCCGGCCCACCTGCTCGGGGGCGGGCAGCGCCTTGCGGTCGATCTTGCCGTTGGTCGTCAGCGGGAACACCGGCAGGTGCAGGACCATCGACGGCACCATGTACGCGGGCAGGGCGGCGGCGAGCGCCGACCGCACCTCGTCGGGGGTCGCCGCGCCGGTGACGTACGCGATGAGGCGCTGCTGCCCGGCGCCGTCGCGGTCCACGGCGACGACGGCCTCGGTGACGCCGGGGACGGCGCGCAGCGCGGTCTCCACCTCGCCCAGCTCGATCCGGTTGCCGCGGATCTTGACCTGGTGGTCCTGCCGGCCGAGGAAGTCGAGCTGGCCGTCGGCGCGCAGCCGGGCCAGGTCGCCGGTGCGGTACATGCGGACGCCGGGCTCGCCGGAGAAGGGGTCGGGCACGTAGCGCTCGCTGGTGCGGCGCGGGTCGCCCAGGTAGCCGGGGCCGACGCCGGTGCCGGCGATGAAGAGCTCGCCGGGGATGCCGGGCGGCACGGGCGCCAGGCCCTGGTCGAGGATGTAGAGCCGGTTGTTGCGCAGCGGTCGGCCCACCGGCAGTCGGCCCTGGTCGAGTTGGCCGGTCACGTCGTGGGGGATGAAGGCGTGGGTGTTGTCGTCCGAGCACTCGGTGAGGCCGTAGGCGTTGACCATCGCGGCCGAGGGGTAGCGGGCGTACCAGCGCTCGCACAGCTCGGGCGGCAGCACCTCGCCGTTGACAATGAACCAGCGCAGGGCGGGCAGTTCGGGGGCGGGGACCCCGGTGTCCCACAGGTCCACGGCCGCGCGGACGAAGGAGGGCACGGTCTCCAGCACGGTGATGCCGGCCCGGGCGGCCTCGGCGAAGAGGGCCGAGGTGTCGCGGGCCGTGTCGCGGTCGACCATGTGCACCCGGCCGCCGGTGATCAGCGGGGCGAGCATCTGCCACACCGAGATGTCGAAGGTCAGCGGCGCGTTCATCACCACGCGGTCGGCCGCGGTCAGGCCGAGGTCCTCGACCTTGCTCAGCAGGTGGTTGTTCATGCCCCGGCGGTGCACCATGGCGCCCTTCGGCCTGCCCGTGGAGCCGGAGGTGAAGCAGACGTACGCCAGCGCGTCCCGCCCCCCGGCCAGCGGCTGTCTCTTATACACATCT
>KL569436.1:47085-47349 GCA_000715685.1 Streptomyces lilacinus | reverse complement strand
GCCCAGCGCCGCGAGCCGTACGTCGTCGTCCAGGTCCAGCACCCGCACCGCCCCGCCCGTCGCGGCGGCGATCTCCTCCGCGCGGGGCCGCTGCGCCGGGGCCGCCAGCAGCCACTCGACCTTGCCTTCGGTGAGCAGCGCGCTCGTGCGGCCGATCGGGCCCTCGGGGTCCAGCGGGACGTAGGCGGCGCCCGCGCCGAGGATGCCCAGCACGGCGACGGGCACCCGTACCGTCGGCTCGGAGAGCACGGCGACGAGGGAGCC
>KL569436.1:45444-46814 GCA_000715685.1 Streptomyces lilacinus | reverse complement strand
CAGCGCGTCGGCCCGCCGGACCAGTTCGCCGTACGTCAGCTCCTCGTCCGGCGCGGTGACGGCCGGGGCGTGGGGGGTGCGCTCGGCGACGGCCCTGACCCGCTCGACGACCTCGGCGTAGTCCTCGTCGCGGGTGGTGTCGTTCCACTCCACCAGGACCCGGTGCCGCTCGGCGGCGGAGAGGGTGTCCAGGCGGCCCACGGTCAGCGCGGGGTCGGCGGCCACCGCGTCCAGGACGCGGACGAGCCGGGCCAGCAGGGCGTCCGCGTCGTCCCGGGTGAACACGTCGGGACGGTAGTCGACCTGCAGGCACAGGCGAGGCCCGGGGATGGCGGTCAGGGTGAGCGGGTAGTGCGCCGCGTCGTACGGCTCCACGGTCGTCACGGACAGCTCGCCGTCGGACAGCGCGGCCAGGCCGGCCGGGTCGACGGGGAAGTTCTGGAACGCCACGCACGAGTCGAAGAGTTCCCCGGCGCCCGCCAGCCGCTGGACCTCGACCAGGTCGAGGTGGTGATGGTCGATCAGCCGCGCCTGGTCCTCCTGGAGCCGGCCGAACAGCTCCATGAGCGGCTCGGCGCGGTCGATCCGCACGCGCACCGGCACCGTGTTGATCAGCAGCCCCACGATGTCCTCGACGCCGGGCAGCTCCGGCGCGCGGCCGCTGACGATGGCGCCGAAGACGACGTCGTCGCTGCGCACGCGCTGGCCGAGCAGTACGGCCCAGGCGCCCTGGAGCATGACGCTCGGGGTGAGTCGCCGGCCGCGGGCCAGCTCGGTCAGGCGGGCGGTGGCCGCCTCGGACAGCTCCGTCTCCACCCGGTCCGGCAGCACGCCGCCGGGGCCCGGGGCGGCCGGCGCGGTGCGGGTGCCGCCGCTCAGCCCGGACAGCGCCTTCGCCCACGCCTCCCGCGCCGCCTCGCGGTCGCGCCCCTCGAGCCAGGTGAGGAAGGACCGGTAGGGGGTGGCGGCCGGCAGCGGGTCGTGGCCCGGGGCCGCGTGGTAGAGGGCCAGCATCTCCCGGACCAGCACCGGCCAGGACCAGCCGTCCAGCAGGATGTGGTGGTACGTCAGCAGCAGCCGGTGCCACTCGGCGCCGGTGCGCAGCAGTGTGAAGCGCAGCAGCGGGGCCTTGGCCACGTCGAAGCGCTGCCGCCGGTCCGCGTGCAGCAGCTCGTCGGTGGCGGCCCGCACGCCGGCCTCGTCCCGGTCGGTGAGGTCGACGGCGGTCCAGGGGACGCGGACGTCGCGCTGGACGACCTGCGCGGGGTCGCCGTTGGAGCGGCGCAGGAAGACCGCGCGCAGATTGGCGTGGCGCGCGACGACGGCGTCGGCGGCCGCGCGCAGCCGCTCGGCGTCGAGCGGGCCGGAGA
>KL569436.1:40551-45202 GCA_000715685.1 Streptomyces lilacinus | reverse complement strand
GTGTATAAGAGACAGGTGGAGCAGCAGCTGGGCGACGTAGATGTCGGTGTCGTTCTCGTCGAACTGGGTGTGGAAGAGGATGCCGGCCTGGAGGGGCGACAGCGGCAGGACGTCCTCGATGCGGGACTGCTGGGGCGACTGGCTCACGGTGGTCCTTGACGAATCGTGGGGTGGAAGAAGGAGGCGGTCAGCGGGGCGCGCGGCGGCGGGCGCGCCGGACGACGGGCGGTTCCTCGTCGGCGTCGGCACCGGCACCCGCGTCGAGCAGCGCGGCGAGCTCGGCGACCGTGGGACCGGAGAAGAACTGGCGGACGGACAGCGCGGCGCCCAGGGCGGACCGGATCTCCGACAGCAGCTGGGTGGCGAGCAGCGAGTGCCCGCCCAGCTCGAAGAAGTTGTCCCGCACCCCGACCCGCTCCCGGCCGAGCACGCGCTGCCACACCGCGCACAGGGCCCGCTCGTTCGCGCTGCCGGGCGCGACGTACGTGTCCTCGGCGGCGCCGGTGTCCGGGGCGGGCAGCGCGGCGAGGTCGAGCTTGCCGTTGGGGGTCACGGGGAAGCGGTCGAGCACCGTGAGCGTGGCCGGCACCATGTAGTCCGGCAGCGTCGCGGCGAGGTGGGCGCGGAGTTCGGCGGGCGCGGGGGCGTCGGCCGCGTCGTGGGCGGGCACAGCGCCGGCGGGCACGACGTACCCGGCAAGGACGCGCCCGGCGGCGGTGTCCATGACAGTGACGGCCGCCTGGCCGACCCCCGGGTGGGCCGCGAGGGCCGCCTCGACCTCGCCGGGCTCGATGCGGAACCCGCGGATCTTGACCTGCCGGTCGGCGCGCCCCAGGTACTCCACCTGGCCGTGCACGTTCCAGCGCGCCCGGTCGCCCGTGCGGTACATCCGCCGCCCGGCCGGCCCGAACGGGCAGGCGACGAAGCGCTCGGCGGTCAGGCCCGGCCGGCCCAGGTAGCCCTGGGCGAGGCCGGCCCCCGCGATGTACAGCTCGCCCGTCGCCCCGGGCGGCACCGGTGCCAGGTGCTCGTCCAGCACGTACAGCCGCGTGCCGTCCAGGGGGTGACCGATGGGCACCTGGGCGGCGGCTACCTCGTGGCCGGGGCGCATGGCGAAGGTCGTGGCGAACGTCGTGGTCTCGGTGGGCCCGTAGGCGTTGGTGACGATCGTGTCCGGGCAGTGCTCCAGCACGCGCCGCACCATGGGCGGCGAGGCGGCCTCGCCGCCGGTCATCACCTCGCGCAGCGAGGCGAGCTGGGGCAGGCAGCGGTCGGCCAGCACGTTGAAGAGGGCGGCGGTCAGGAAGGTGCCGGTGACGCGCCGCTCGACCATGACCCGGGCCAGCTCGTCGACGTCCAGGTCGCCGGGCGGGGCCACCACGACCAGGCCGCCGGTCAGCAGCGGCACCCACAGTTCGTAGGTCGAGGCGTCGAAGGCGTGCGGGGAGCGGAACAGCACCCGCTCGTGCGCACCGCCGCGCCAGCGCCGGTCCAGGGCGAGCGCGACGACCGCGCGGTGGTCGACGGCCACGCCCTTGGGCGTGCCGGTCGAGCCGGAGGTGTACATCACGTAGGCGAGCGCGTCGGGGTGCCCGGCGACGGCCGCGGTCGCGCCGGGCCCGTCGTCCTCGGAGACCCTCAAGCTGTGCCGAATACCGGGAAGTTCGCTTTCGGCATCGGTCACCAGCACCGTCGCGCCCGTGTCGGCGAGGATCGCGGCGGTACGGGCCGCGGGCGCCCGGCCGTCCAGCGGCACGTAGGCGGCACCGGCCTTGAGGATGCCCAGGCAGGCCGCGATCAGTTCGACGGACCGCTCCATCAGCACGGCCACCGCGTCGCCGGGCCGCACCCCCAGGGCCGTCAGCCGGTGGGCGACGCGTCCGGCCCTCGCGTCGAGTTCGCCGTAGGTCACCTCGCGCGCCCCGCAGACGACGGCCGTGCGGTCGGGAGCGGTGCGGGCCCGCTCGGCGAAGAGGCCGTGCACGGTGTGGTCCGTCTCCTCGGCCGGCGCGCCCTGCCAGCCGGTGAGGACTGCGTGGCGCTCGGCGGGGTCGAGGACGTCGATCCGGCTCAGCGGGGTGCCCGGCGCCTGGGCCACGGCGTCGACCACGCGGACCAGCCGCTCGAGGATCCGCCGCGCGGTGTCCTCGTCGAACAGCTCGGTGGCGTACTCCAGGGCCAGGCCGATCCCGGCGGGGGCGCCGTCGGCGTCGTGGCGCTCGTCGACCTCCAGGGTCAGGTCGAACTTGGCGGTCCCGGTGCGGACCGGCTCCGCCTCGACGGTCAGGCCGGGGAACGCCGGGCCGGTCCCGCCCGAGGTCTGCTGCGCGATGGCCACCTGGAACAGGGGGTGCCGGGCCAGGGAGCGGGCCGGGTTGACCTCCTCCACCAGGGCCTCGAAGGGCACGTCCGCGTGCGACCGGGCCTCCAGGACCGCGTCCCGCACCCGCTCCAGCAGCTCCCCGAACGCCGGGTCGCCCGAGGTGTCGGTGCGCACGACGAGGGTGTGCACGAACAGGCCGACCAGGTCCCGCAGGGCCTCGTCGTCGCGGCCGTCCACCGGGCAGCCGAGCGGCAGGTCCGTCCCGGCGCCCAGCCGGGTCAGCAGCGCCGCGAACGCGGCCTGCACCGCCATGTACGGCGTCGCCCGGCGCTCCCGGGCGAGGGCGGCCAGGGCCCGGTGGGTGCCCGCGCCGACGCGGGCGGAGACCAGCGCGCCCCGGTGGCCGGCGACCGCCGGGCGCGGGCGGTCGGCGGGCAGCGCCAGCTCCTCCGGCAGCCCGGCCAGCGCCTTCGCCCAGTGGCCCAGCTGCCGCGCGTGCAGGCTGCCCGGGTCGGCCGGGTCGCCCAGCAGCTCGCGCTGCCACAGCGCGAAGTCCGGGTACTGCACGGGCAGTTCCGGCCAGTCGGGCCCGGTGCCGGCCAGTCGGGCCGCGTAGGCCGCCGCCAGGTCCCGTACCAGCAGCTCCATCGAGCGGCCGTCGCCGGCGATGTGGTGCAGCACCAGCAGCAGGTAGTGGTCCTCCTCGCCGTGGACGAGGAGGTCGGCGCGCAGCGGCGGCTCCGCCGCGAGGTCGAAGGACCGCGCCGCGGCCTCCCGCACCCGGGCCGGGCGCTCCGCCTCGGGGCAGGGGGTCACCGTCCACGCCGGTACGACCGTGTGGGCGTCCAGCACGACCTGATGAGGGCGGCACTCGTGGTCGGGGTGGACGGTGCGCAGCGACTCGTGACGGGCGATCACGTCCGTCAGGGCGTCGCGCAGCGCGTCGCGGTCGAGCCGGCCGCGCAGCCGCAGGCCGAGGGGGATGGAGTAGAGCGCGCCGTCGCCGGTGCGGCCGAGGAACCACAGCCGCTGCTGGGCGTGGGAGAGCGGGATCGGGTCGGTGGGCGGTACGGAGGTCACAGCGATTCCCCCAGCTGGGATGCGAAGTCGTCGAGATCGGCCTGGCTGATCCCGGAGAGGGACACGTCGGACGGGGTCAGCCCGCCGGCGTCGGGCCGCCGGGCGTGCTCCACGACGGCGGTGAGCATGGCGAACCACGCGTCGGCGAGGGCCCGCACCCGCTCGGCGGGGTACGCGTTGTCGGCCCAGGTCCAGGTGGCGCTCAGCGTCAGCCCGTCGGGGCCCTCGTGGGCGGCGGCGTTGACCTCGACGGCGTGCGCCATGGGCAGCCCGTCGTCGGCGTCGTCCAGGGCGAAGTCGTGGCCGGGGGCGGCCGCCCAGTCGGCGTCCTCGCCCATCGGGAAGCGGCCCAGGTAGTTGAAGCCGATCTCGGGGGTGCCGCGCGCCGCCAGGTCGGGGCCGGTCAGGGAGTTGAGGTGGCGCAGCAGGCCGTGGCCGATGCCGTGGTCCGGCACCGCCCGCAGGGTCTCCTTGACCAGCCGCAGCGCGTCCCCGACCGTCCGGCCGCCGGAGCGGGCGTCGTCGACGTCCACCCGGCCCAGCGCGAAGCGCACCGGGTACACGGACGTGAACCAGCCGACCGTGCGGGAGAGGTCCGCTCCCTCGGTGATCTCCTCGCGGCCGTGGCCCTCGAGGTCCACCAGCACCGCGCCGGCGTCGTCGGCGACGTGCCCGCGCCGCCAGTCCAGGACCGCCAGCGCGAGGCCGGTCAGCAGGACGTCGTTGACCGTGCCGTTGACCAGGGACGGCGCGGTGGTGAGCAGCGGGCCGGTGATCTCGGGCGGCAGCGTGACGGTGAAGGCGCACGCCTCGCTCTCCGGCGCCAGCCGGTCCAGGGCGCAGACCCCGCCCAGGGGCGCCGCGTCGGGGCGGAGCATGGCGCGCCAGGCGTCGGCCTCCGCCATCCGGCGGCCGCGGCCGGCCTCCGCGGCCAGCACGTCCGACCAGTGCGCGAACGGCGTGTGCGCGGGCTCGAGCCGGGGCCGTTCGCCCCGGGACAGCGCCGCCCAGCAGGAGACGAGGTCGTCCTGGAGGATGCGCCAGGACACGCCGTCCACGACCAGGTGGTGGACGAGCAGGGCGAGCCGCCCCCGGACCGAGGGCCCGCGGTCCAGCCAGACCGCCTGGAGCATGACGCCGTCCCCGGGCGCCAGGCGCCGCCGGGCCTCGCGCATGTGGCGCCGCGTCAGCTCCGGCAGGGCGTCGTCGGCCACGCCTTCGGCGTCGACGCGGACGAGCAGTCCGGCG
>KL569436.1:34472-40289 GCA_000715685.1 Streptomyces lilacinus | reverse complement strand
GTGGGTGTCCAGCAGGGCCTGGAGGACCGCCTCGGCGGCGGCCCGGTCCAGCCCGGCGGGGGCCCGGACCACCAGGGACTGGTTGTAGGTGTCCACGGGCCCGCCGAGTTCGCGCAGCCAGTGCGTGATCGGGGTCGCGGCGATCGGCCCGGTGCGCCGGGGCGGGGTGCGCGGGCCGGCGGCCTCCGGCTCGCGGGCGGCGGCGGCCAGGGCCCGGACGGTGTCCTTGCGCAGCACGTCGCGGGTGCTGACGACGAGCCCGGCCAGGCGGGCGCGGCTGACCAGCTGGATGGCCAGGATGCTGTCGCCGCCCAGGCCGATGAAGCTCTCGTCGGGGCCGACCTCCGGCACCCCGAGGACGTCCGCGAACAGCTCGCGCAGGACCTCCTCGTGGTCCGGCCGGACGGCGGCGCCGGTGCGGCGCGCTTCGTCGAGCATGGTGTCTCTCCTCGGACTCGCCGGCCGCCGTCAGCGGCGCTCGGCGCCGAGGGCGGCCACCAGGCTCGCGGGGCGCATGTCGGTCCAGTGCGCCTCCACGTAGTCCAGGCAGCCCTGGCGGGTGTCCTCGCCGTGGACCCGGTCCCAGCCGGCCGGTACGTCGGCGCCGGCGGGCCACAGGGAGTGCTGGTTCTCGTGGTTGCGGACGACGATGTAGGCGGCGTTGTCGTTCTCGAACGGGTTGCTCATGGTGGGTGCCTCGCTGGGTGGTGAGTGGTTGATGAGGGGGAATCCAGGGGGGAGTCAGTCGCCGACGACGACGCGCAGGCGCTCGCCGGCGGCGTCCAGGGCCGCGACCACTCCCGCGCCGCTGTCGTGCCGGGCGATGACGTGGCCGAGCCGGTCGGAGGCGCCGCGCGGGGGCCGTACGGGCGTGCCGGGCGCGGCGGTGACGGTGACCGTCTCGACGCCGTCGGCCGCCTCGGCCTCGGTGACGCCCTCGACCGCCGTCAGCACGCCGTCCCGGTCGGCGAGGAGGAACTGGATGCCGGCGTAGCCGTCGTGCTCCGGCTTGAGGAGGGGCGGCAGCCCGACCGCGACGCGGAGTTGCTGCTCCAGCAGCCGCACCCCGGTGGCCCGGCGGACCAGTTCGGGGATCATGCCGCCGGCCAGCCGCGGGTTGATCTCGACGATCCTGGCGCCGTCGGCGGTGAGCTTGACCTCGGTGTGGGTGGCGCCGAGGCGTACGCCGACCGCGTCCAGGGCGGCGCGGACGGTCTCGACGATCTCCTGGGCCGCCGGGGCCGGGAGGTCGGCGGGGAAGACGTGCCGGTGCTCCACGAAGTACGGGGCGCCGGTGACGGACTTGGCGGTGATGCCCACGCACTCGGTGGCGCCGTCCCAGCTGAACATCTCCACGCTGTACTCGGGCGCGTCCACGTACTCCTCCACGAGCACGGCCCGGGCGGTGGGCAGGCCGCGCACGTTGACGGTGACGGCGAGGACGCGTTCGGCGTGCGCGACGGCGGTCGCCTCGTCGGCGCAGAGCAGGACGTTGGTGGAGCCGGAGTCGTCCACGGGCTTGACCACGCAGGGCAGTCCGACGCGGGCCACCGCCTCGGCCACCTCCCCGCCGTCCGTGACGACGGCGAAGCGGGGCTGGCCCACTCCGGCGCGGTGCAGGGTCTCCCGCAGTACGGACTTGTCGCGGCAGCCGGTCATCGCCTCGGCGGGGTTGCCCGGCAGGCCCAGCCAGCGGGCCAGTTCGGCGACGGCCGGGACGTAGTAGTCGCTGGTGGTGGTGACGCCGGCGATCTCCTCGCGGCGGAACCGGTCCTGGACCGTACGGCGCAGCGCGGGCAGGGAGTTGGTGTCGCAGACGACGACCTCGCAGCCCGTGGCGGCCAGTCCGGCGTAGCGGGCGGGGTCGCCGGTGAGCAGGACGGGCACGGTGTCGAGGTCGCGGGCCAGGTCCAGGGCGAGCATGCCGGTGCCGGTGGTGTTGGACTCGACGAAGAGCAGGTGCCGGCGGGCGTCGGCGGGTGCCGGCAGGGGCATCCGGGACCAGGCCAGGGCGGTCTCGCCGGGCCGGACCGTGGTGGGCTCGGCGCGCGCCGGCAGTCGGGTGAGGTCGTGCTCGGCCCAGTGGTCGGCGCTGTAGACGGTGTCGACGTAGCGGTCGCCGCGGTCGGGGAAGACGCCGACGATCCGGGTGCCGGGGGCGGCGGTCGCGGCGAGGCCGCCGAGGACGCGGTAGACCGAGCCGGAGGTGTTGCCGGCGAAGATCTGCTGCTCGCGGGCCAGGTCCCGGGCGGCGGCGAACGCCTCGTGGTCGTTGAGCCAGTGCACCTCGTCGATGAGCGTGCGGTCCAGGTTCTTCGGCAGCAGGCTGTTGCCGAGCCCGCTCTGCAGGCGCCGCGGCACGTCGGGCTGGCCGAACAGGGCGCTGCCGACGCAGTCGACGCCCACCACGCGCAGGTCGGGCAGCGACTCCTTGAGGGCGCGGGCCGAGCCGCACAGCGAACCGCCGCTGCCGACGGCGCCGACCAGGGTGTCGAAGGGGCCGAGGTCCGCGAGGAGTTCGGCGGCCAGGGTGCGGTAGGCGCCGGGGTTGTCGGGGTTGGCGTACTGCTGCGGCCAGAACGCGCCGGGCAGGTCCCGCATCAGCTCCTCGAGCCGCTCCAGGCGGGCGCTCTGCCAGCCGTGGCTGGTCATGGCCTCGACGACGTGCACCTCGCAGCCGAGCGCCCGGAGCTTGGCGAGGGTGAGGGGGTCGATGCGCGGGTCGGTGACGATGTGCACGGCGTGGCCGAGCGAGCGGCCGACGAGCGCGACGCCGAGCGCCATGGTGCCGGACGAGCTCTCGATGATCGGGTCCCCGGGCCGCAGCACGCCCAGCCGCCGCGCCTCCCGGACGATGGTGCGGGCCACCCGGTCCTTCATGGCGAAGGGGTTCTGCAGCTCCAGCTTGGCGTAGACCTCCACGCCCCGCTCCTCGCCCAGGCGCAGGCGCACCAGCGGCGTGTGGCCGATGGCCTCGGTCATGTTGTCGAACAGCATGGTTCAGATCTCCCGGTGGGGGCTGGGGCTGGGGCGGTCGAGGGCGGGAACGGCGGGTCCGGGGTTCCAGACGTCGCCCGTGCCGAGCGAGCGGTGCACGGAGACCTCGCCGCCGAGGGCGGCGCAGGCGGCCCGGACGTGGGCGGTCTTGCCGGCCAGGGCGGGGTCCGCGGACTCGAGGAGGACGCCGAGCATGGTGCCGCTGTGCGCGAGGACCAGCCCGAGACCGTCCACCTCCCGGCAGATCGCGCGCAGTTCCTCGAAGCCGCCGCGCGGGCGCAGCCGCGCGTTGAGTTCGGCGCTGCGGGTGGCCACGGCCCCGACGGCGCGCAGGTCGCCGTCGGCGACGGCCCCGGTCAGGCGGTCGAGCAGCGCGGCGTACTCCTCGCGCGTCGCCGCGTCGAACGTCCGGGGGCGGCGGTTGTGACGAACGGTGTCGACCTGGCCGCCCTCGTCGTGGGCGACGACGGTGAGCGGGGGCAGGGTGCCCAGCCGGCGGCCGAGCCGCACCTCGCGGTGGTGGAAGGCGACGATCTCGTCGTACATCACCCCGTCGGCGGGCTCGATGTCCCGCAGGAAGCGCTCGATCTCGGCGGGCGGGAAGGTCACGCCCCAGGCCGCGCCGACCGCGCGGACGGTGGCCACCAGGTCCGCGGAGGAGCTGGCCAGGCCCTTGCCCTCGGGCAGTTCGGCGGTGATCTCCAGGGTGCCGCCGCCGCGCACCCCGAGCGCGGCCAGGACCTGCTCGGCGACCGCGCGGGACTTGCCCTTGTGCGCCGGCCGCACGGTGACCCCGGCCGCCTCCGGCCGGTGGTGGAAGACGGCGCTCGACCAGCGGGCGAGGGGGAAGGTGACGAGGAACTCGCCGTCGGGCTCCGGCAGGGCCCCCTGCAGCAGTTCCCCGAACGTCCCGAACGCCCTGCCCGCACCGGTCGTCCCGGCGCGTACGGCCGCGCGCTCAGCGCTCCCGGCGCTCGCCACCATCGGTCCCGTCACTGCGCTCACCCCGCTCCGTCCCCTCGTGCCCCGGCCGCACCGGGAGCCCCAGTGCCCGGTCCGTCTCGTCCGCGCCCGCCCGTACCGCCGCCGCCCGCCGGGCCCACTCGGCGCCCAGCCGGTCGTACTCCTCGCCCTGGTCCCGCAGCAGCCGCCGGACGGCCTCGGGGTGGGCCGAGCCGTCGGAGGCCATGCGCTCCAGCCCGCGCCCTACGTCGAACGCGTCGGCGAGCAGGGCCGCCGGGTCGGTGAGGGCGATGCCCTTCTCGGCCGCCGTGCCCACCAGCAGGGACGGATCGCCCGGCGCCGGCGCGAGGCCGGCGGCGGACGCCAGGACGATGTAGCGTCCGGCGATCACCTGGGCGGTGCGCCAGGGAACACCGGCGGTCAGGGTGAGGGAGTTGGCGAGGGCGAACCCGCCCAGGAACTCCCGCTCGCACGCCTGCCGCATGCGCTCCGCGCGGAACGTCAGCCGGCGCAGCACCTCCGTGAACAGCCGCACCGTGCCGTGCGCCGAGTCGAAGGCGGCGAGCACGTGGGTGCCGGCCTCCTTGGAGACCTCCACCAGATTGCAGAAGGGGGTGTTGCGCTGGCCCAGCAGCACGTCGAGGTGGAAGGCGCCCAGGTGGGCGGTGCGGCCCCGGATCCGTTCCAGGACCGGGTAGTTCTTCTTCTGCGGCATGGCGGAGGAGATGCCGGACAGCTCGTCGGGCAGCTTGATGAAGCCGTACTCGCTGCTGCCCCACGTCAGCAGGTCGGTGGCGAAGCGACTGAGGGCGGCGCCCAGCAGGCTCAGCTCCGCGGTGACCTCCGCGCTCCACCGACGGGACGCGACCGCGGTCAGCGCGCTGGACTGCGGCCGGGCGAAGCCCAGCAGGCGGGCCATGCGGTCGCGGTCCCAGGGCAGTTCCTGACCGGCCATCGCGCCGGCGCCCAGCGGGCACGCGTCGAGGCCGTCGTACGTCGCCAGCAGCCGGCGCTGGGTGTGCAGGACCTGTTCGCCGACCGCCGCCAGGTAGAAGCCGGGGGTGATGACCTGGGCGGCCTGGAAGTGGGTGTAGCCGGGCATGGGCAGCTCACGGGTGGCCTCCGCCAGGCGGTGCGCCGCCGTACCGAAGTCGAGCAGCGCCGTCGCGAAGCCGGCGAGCCGGGACCGGCCGAACATCAGCTGGGCGCACGACTGGAGGTCGTTGCGGCTGCGGTCGACGTGCCAGCGGGCGACGGGCCGCTCCAGCCCTTCCTCGACGTGGCGCTCCAGGGCGAAGGCGATGTCCGACATGTTGGCGTCGGGCCGGGCCGTGAGCGTGTCGGTGCCGACGCCGTCGAGCCGCGCGCCGATGGCCCGGGCCTCGTCGGCGGTCAGCAGCTCCATGCGCGCGTACTCCGCCGCCAGCACCTTCTCGATGGCGACGTAGTGGCCGATCAGATGGCGGGACTCGAACCGGAACTGCGGGTCCAGGACTTCCTCGTGCAGCAGCTCGCTCGGGCCGCTGCCGATCCGGCCGCTCAGCGCGGCCACCCGGCCGTCGCGGCGGTCTTCTTCGCTCGTCACGTGGTGTTCCGTTCTGTTCAGGGGAGTGGGGGCACCGCGGGGCGCTTCACCGGGCGTCCGAGGCGTCCAGCGCACGGTCGAGGTTCTCGGCGACCGCCGCGACGTGCGGGTGCCGCATCAGCGTGTAGTGGTCGGCGGCGCCGTCCTCGTGGACGGTGAGGGCGCCCTCGACGCGGGCGGCCCACCGCCGGGCGGCGTCCAGGGCGACGCCGTCCGCGCTCTGGTGCAGGAGCACCGGGCCGGCCAGTACGGGCGCTGTCTCTTATACACAT
>KL569436.1:33390-34208 GCA_000715685.1 Streptomyces lilacinus | reverse complement strand
GGGGGGGGAGCCGCTCGGCGTCGAGGCCGGGCGCCAGCTCGTCGGCGGCCACCCTCTCGGCCAGGGCCTTCATCCGGACCCGCGGGTCGGTGGCGGCCCCCAGCGCGTCCCGCAGGGCGGCGCGCGCGGCCTCGCCGACGTCGGCGCCGGCCGCCCGTGCCAGGTCCTCGTGGAACCACTCCAGCAGCGCGGCCTCGTCCTCGGGGACGCCGTCCGCCGCCGGGTAGGAGCTGTCGATCAGGGCGACGGTCGCCACCCGCTCGCCGGCGGCGCGCAGTTGGGCGGCGACCTCGTAGGCCAGCACGCCGCCGAAGGACCAGCCGGCCAGGTGGTACGGGCCGACGGGCCGCACCCGGCGCAGCGCCCGGACGTGCGCGGCGGCGATCTCCTCGACCGTACGGGCCGGCGTGCCGTTCCCGTCCTCGGCCAGGCCGGGGGCGGTCAGGCCGTACACGGGCCGGTCGGTGACCAGCGCCGATGCCAGGGCGCGGTAGCAGAAGACGTGTCCGCCCACGGGGTGCAGCAGGAACAGCGGCGGCAGGTCGCCGCCGGGCCGCAGGAGGACCACGCCGTCGTCGGCGGTCCGCCGCCCGGCGGCGCCGAGCAGGGCGGCCTGCGTCGCGACGGTCGGGTGCTCCAGGACGGCCGAGACGCCCAGCCGCTCGCCGAACTCCTCGTTGATCCGGGCGATCAGCCGCAGGGCCGCGATGGAGTGGCCGCCGGCGGCGAAGAAGTCGTCGTGGACGCCGACCGGGCCGCTCTCCAGCAGTCGCTCCCAGATGCCGGCCAGCCGCGACTCCAGCCCTGTCTCTTATACA
>KL569436.1:31718-33203 GCA_000715685.1 Streptomyces lilacinus | reverse complement strand
CTCCCTCGCGCCATCAGAGATGTGTATAAGAGACAGGTTCCTCGGCGGCGCCGGGATCCGGTCGCCGAGCGAGGCCGTGGCGTCGGGCTCGGGCAGCGCGGCACGGTCGAGCTTGCCGTTGACCGTCAGCGGCAGGGCGTCGAGGACCACCCAGGCCCGCGGGACCATGTACTCGGGCAGCCGGTCGCGGGCGAACGCCGCCAGCGCGGCCGGGTCGACCGCGTGTCCGGCGCCGGCGACGACGTAGGCGGTCAGCCGCTCGCCGCGCAGCAGGACGGCGCACTCGCGCACGCCCTCGTGGTCGGCGAGGACGGCCTCGATCTCGCCCGGCTCGACCCGGAAGCCCCGGATCTTCAGCTGGTGGTCGGTCCGGCCCGCGTACTCCAGCGCGCCGCCGGGCCGGTGCCGCGCCAGGTCGCCGGTGCGGTACAGGCGGCGGGTCACCCCGTCGCGCCCGGAGTGCTCGACGAACCGCTCGGCGGTCAGCTCCGGCCGCCCGTGGTAGCCGAGGGCCAGCCCCACGCCCTCCAGGTACAGCTCGCCGGTCACGCCGAGGGGCACCTCGAGCAGGCGCGGATCGAGCACGTGGGTGCGCATGTTGGCGATGGGCCGGCCGATGGGCACGACGCCGCTGTCGTCGTCGCGGCAGCGCCAGTACGTGACGTCGACGGCGGCCTCGGTCGGCCCGTACAGGTTGTGCAGCCCGACGCCCGGCAGCCGCTCGAGGAAGCGGGTCTGCGTCTCGAGGGGCAGCGCCTCGCCGCTGCACACCACCCGGGTCAGCCCCGTGCATCCGGCCGCCTCGGGCTCCTCCAGGAACACGCTCAGCATCGACGGCACGAAGTGCGCGGTGGTGATCCGCTCCTCCCGCACGATCCGCGCCAGGTAGGCGGTGTCGCGCTGACCGCCGGGGCGGGCCAGCACCATCGTCGCGCCGGTCATCAGGGGCCAGAAGAACTCCCACACCGACACGTCGAAGGTGTACGGCGTCTTCTGCAGCACCCGCTCCAGGGGACGCAGGCCGTACTCGTCCTGCATCCACAACAGCCGGTTGGAGATGGCCCGGTGGGAGACCACCACGCCCTTGGGCTTCCCGGTGGAACCCGACGTGAAGATCATGTACGCGGGGTCGTCCGGCCCCGCCGCCGGACCGTCCGGGGGGCCACCGGCCGCGTCGGGCCGTACGACGTGGACGCCCTCGGCGGTCAGCGGCCCGGCCCAGCGCGCGTCGGTGACGACGAGCCCGATGCCCGCCTCGGCCAGCAGGGCCGTCACCCGGGGCGCGGGGTGCTCCGGGTCCAGCGGCACGTAGGCCGCGCCGGCCTTGAGGATCGCCAGCAGCGTGACCGGCAGGGCGAGGGACCGCTCGAGCAGCACCCCGACGAACGTCCCCGGGCCCGCGCCCCGCTCGCGCAGGGCACCGGCGAGCCGGGCGGCCGCCTCGTCGAGCGCGCGGTAGGTCAGGCTCTGTCTCTTATACACATC
>KL569436.1:30730-31420 GCA_000715685.1 Streptomyces lilacinus | reverse complement strand
GGCGCCGCCTCGACCTGACGGGCGATCAGCTCGGTCAGGGTGTGGGGGTCCGGGTAGTCGGTGCCGGTCGCGTTCCACTCCGCGTACGTCCGATGCTCGGCCTCGGACAGCAGGTCCGCGCGGAGAGCGTTGCCGTCGGGGTCGTGCGCGAGCAGGGCGAGCGCGGTGGCGTAGTGGCCGTGGGCGGCTGCGATCTGCTCCTCGGCGAACCGGGCGGCGTCGTAGCGCAACCCCAGCTCGAGCCGCTCGCCGTCGGGGGTGAGGGAGAACTCGGCGCCGAACGCGAAGTCGGTGCCGGCCTCGCCGTCCTCCGCCAGCACGGCGAACGCGTCGGCCGCCGGGCCCTGCCGCTCGACGTGGAAGTGGGTGAAGTTGAAGAACGTCTCGAAGAGCGCCGAGCCGCCCGCCGCCCGCACGATCTCCGCCAGCGGGAAGCGCCGGTGCTCCTGCACGCGGACGTCCTCCTCGGCGACCGCCCGCACCAGCTCGCGCCAGCTGCCGCCGGTCAGGGCCAGCCGGAACGGCAGCGTGTTGAGGAAGATCCCGACGACCTTGTCGCCGTCGACCTCCTCCGTCCGCCCGTTGTACACCGCCCCGGTCGTGACGTCGTCGCTGCCGCCCAGCAGGCCCATCACCCGCAGGTGCGCGGCCAGCAGCACGGTGCGCAGCGGCACGCCCAGCTCGCCGGCT
>KL569436.1:21336-30456 GCA_000715685.1 Streptomyces lilacinus | reverse complement strand
CTCGCGCAAGCCGTCCGGCAGCGGCGCCAGGTGCCAGGACATCCGGGCGGGCCCGGTCGCGGGCCGCAGCCGCGGCAGCCGCGTGACGGCGGCGTCGGCCACCCGCTCCGTCCAGAACGCGCGCTGCTCCGCGCTGTCGAGGGCCGCACGCTCCAGGGCGATGAACGACGCGAAGCGCGAGCGGGGCCCGTCGTCCGGGACGGCCCGGCCGGCGAGGTGGTCGAGGTAGCAGGTGCTCAGCTCGGTGAACAGCGACCGTTCGCTCCAGCCGTCCATGACGGCGTGGTGCTCGGCGAAGAAGAGCTGGAACGTGCCGCCGGAGCGCCGCTGGACGTGGAGGCGTACGAGGGGCGCCCGCCGCCAGTCGAACGGGCGGCGCCGCTCGTCGTCGTAGCGCGCCGCGACCGCCGCGCGCTGCGCGTTCTCGTCCAGGCCGCTCAGGTCCTCGAAGGTGATGGCGGGCGCCGCGTCCGTGTGCACCAACTGCAGGGGCTCGTCGAAGCCGTGCAGGTCGAAGGAGGTGCGCAGCATCTCGTGGCGGCGGGCCAGGGTGGCGACGGCCGCGCGCCAGGCCCGCTCGTCGAAGGCGGCGCGGACGTGGTAGCTCGCGACGTTGTGGTAGACGGTCCCGTCGGCGGGCAGGTCGCTGTGGAAGAGCATGCCGGCCTGCAGGCGGGTCATCGGATAGGCGTCGTCCAGGCCGTCGGGCAGCGCGGCCCGGTCCCGCTCGGACAGCAGCGCGAAGGGCACGTGGTCCGACTGGGGCTCTTCGTCGGTGCCAGTGGTGACGACGGACGCGAGCCGGCGGACGGTCTGGTGCCGCATCAGGTCGAGGACGGAGAAGTCCAGGCCCCTCTCGCGGGCGCGGGCCAGCAGTTGGATGCTGCGGATCGAGTCGCCGCCGAGGGAGAAGTAGTTGTCGAGCGCGCCCACCCGCTCCCGGCCGAGGACCTGCTGCCAGACCTCGGCGAGGGCGGTCTCCACGGGCCCGCGCGGCGGCTCGTGGGCCGCGCCGGTGTCGGACGCGGCGTCGGCCGGGTCGGGCAGCCGGCGGCGGTCCACCTTGCCGTTGGAGGTCAGCGGGAACGCGGCGAGCCGGACGAACGCGGCGGGGATCATGTAGGAGGGCAGGCGCCGGGCGAGGTGCTCGCGCAGCGCGTCCACGGTCGGCTCGCCGTCCGGGGCGTCCGCCGTGACCGCCAGATAGCCCACGAGGGAGGCGGCGCCCGAGGCGTCGGGCCGGACGAGCGCCACCGCCGCGTCGGCCAGCGGATGGGCGGCGAGGGCGGCCTCGACCTCGCCCAGCTCGATCCGGAAGCCCCGGATCTTCACCTGGTCGTCGATCCGCCCCAGGTACTCCAGCTCGCCGTCGGCCAGGACCCGCGCCAGGTCGCCGGTGCGGTAGAGCCGTTCGCCCGGCCCGCCGAACGGGTCGGCGGGAAACCGCTCGGCGGTCAGCCCCGGGCGGCGCAGATAGCCTCGCGCCAGGCCGGCCCCGCCCACGAACAACTCGCCCGGGACACCCACGGGTACGGGCCGGCCGCGCCCGTCCAGCAGGTGCAGCCGGAGATCGGGGATCGGCACGCCGATGACGCTGCCCCGACCCTCCCGCGCGTCGCGCGCGGTCAGCGGGCGGTACGTGACGTGCACGGTGGTCTCCGTGATGCCGTACATGTTGACCAGCCGGGGCGCGGTGTCCGGGTGCCGGTCGAACCAGGGCGTGAGCGCCCCCACGTCCAGGGCCTCGCCGCCGAAGACGACGAACCGCAGCGCCAGCTCGTCCCGCTCCTCCGGCGTGCGGTGCGCGTCGGCCCGCGACAGCTGGTAGAAGGCGGAGGGCGTCTGGTTGAGCACGGTGACCCGCTCGGCGCGCAGCAGGCGGTGGAACTCCTCGGGCGACCGACTGGTCTCGTAGGGCACCACCACCAGGCGCCCGCCGTGCGCCAGCGCGCCCCACAGCTCCCAGACGGAGAAGTCGAAGGCGACCGAGTGGAAGAGGGTCCAGACGTCGTCGGGCCCGAAGCCGAACCAGTGGTCGGTGGCGGAGAACAGCCGGGTGATGTTGCGGTGCGGGATCAGGGTGCCCTTCGGGCGGCCGGTGGAGCCCGAGGTGTAGATGGCGTACGCCAGGTGGTCGGGGGTGACTCCGCCGACGGGCGCGGTGGTCGGCTCGGCGGCCAGGGCGTCCGCGAGCAGGTCGACCGTGCGCAGAGGCAGCCCGCCCCACAGGTCCGCGGTGTCCGGGGTGCCGACGAGGTGGGTCAGCCCGGCGTCGCCGATGATGTAGCGCAGCCGCTCGGACGGGTTGTCGGGGTCGAGCGGCAGGTAGGCGCCGCCCGCCTTGAGGATGCCGAGCAGGCCGACGACCAGCTCCGGCGAGCGCCGCACGCACAGCCCGACGAGCGTGTCGGGACCGACGCCGAGAGCGCGCAACCGGTGCGCCACCTGGTTGGCGCGGCGGTCCAGCTCGCCGTAGGAGAGGCGGGTGCCCCCGTGGACGAGGGCGATGGCATCGGGGTGGGCGGCGGCGTGCCGGTCGAACAGCTCGTGGGCGCACAGGGTGGCGTCGGTCGTCTCGGGGGCCGCCGGGGTGGTGATTCCCTGCCGCTCGTCGTCCGCGAGCATCGGCAGCGCGTGGACGGACAGGGAGGGCCGGGCCACGGCCTCGTCCAACAGGCGCCCGTAGTGGCGGGCGATCCGCTCGATCGTCGCCGCCTCGAAGAGGTCGGCGCGGTACTCCAGCCGGCACCGGACCCCGCCGTCGCCGGTCTCCACGACGTCGAAGGTCAGGTCGAACTTGGCGCTGCCGGCGGGGCCTTCGACGTAACGGACGGCCGGGCCGGGCAGGCCCCGCGTCATGCCGCCCTCGTCGTGGTGGCCGAACATCACGTGGAAGAGCGGGGCGCCGCCGTCGGCGGTCCGCTCCGGGGCGAGGTGCTCCACGACCCGCTCGAACGGCAGGTCCTGGTGGTCCTGCGCGTCGAGGACCGTGTCCCGGACGCCGCCCAGGAAGTCCCGGAAGGACGGGTCGCCTGAGAGGTCGGAGCGGATGACGACCGTGTTGACGAAGAGCCCGACGGTGTCCTGGAACTCCTTGCGGTTGCGGTTGGCCACCGGTGTCCCGACGACGACGTCGTCCCGGCCGGTGTAGCGGCTCATCAGCACCTGGAAGACGGCGAGCATGCCCGTGTAGAGCGTGCTGCCGGTGTCCCGGCACAGCCCCCGCAGCGCCTCGAGCGTGCCGGCGGGCACGGGGAACTCGTGGAGGGCGGCGGTGTCGCGACGCCCCGGGGCCGGGGGGCGGTGGTCGTGCGGCAGCGCCGACTCGGGCAGCTCGCCGGCCAGTTGGCCCGCCCAGTAGTCCAGCTGACGCCGGGCGGCCGGACCGGCCAGCCACTCCTCCTGCCAGGCGGAGTAGTCGGCGTACTGGAAGCCGGGCTCCTCCTCGGCGTCCGGGGCCGCGGTGTCGTTTTTGCC
Source organism: Streptomyces lilacinus (assembly GCA_000715685.1). Taxonomy (GTDB): domain Bacteria; phylum Actinomycetota; class Actinomycetes; order Streptomycetales; family Streptomycetaceae; genus Streptomyces; species Streptomyces lilacinus. The sequence goes on along the minus strand of KL569436.1, from coordinate 26,979 downwards.
GCTGGTGTCGCCGGCGCCGCCGGTGCGTGCCGCGTAGGCGGTGAGCAGCTCGCGCATCAGCACACCGACCGACCAGCCGTCCGCGACGATGTGGTGCATGCCCAGCACGAGGAGCGCGCGGCCCGGCGCCCGCAGCAGCCCCGCGCGGAAGAGCGGGCCCGCGTGCAGGTCGAAGGGCCGGTGGTGCTCGGCCTCCAGCCAGCGTGCCACCTCGCCCTCGTCCCGCGCCTCGGCCGTGTGCCACTCCAGCCGCGCCGCGTCGTCGACGATCTGCAGCAGTTCGCCGTCCTCCAGCGCGAACCGGGTCCGCAGCGCCTCGTGGCGGTCCATCAGCGCCTGGGCGCAGACGGCGAGGACGTCGGCGTCGACCGGCCCGTCGAACGCGTGGAACACGGGCATGTGGTAGGTCGGCTTTCCGTCCTCCATCTCGTGCAGGAAATACATCCTGCGCTGAGCGGGGGATGCCGGAAAGGCGTCACCGGATATGTCGTCGCCGGTGGGGGCGAATGCAGATGTGGACGCGGATGCGGATGCGGATGCGGATATGGATGCGGATGCGGTGCGGTCGTCGATGGCCAAGACAACTCCCCGGCCGCGGTCCGGTGGGACCTGCGGCACAAGTGAACGGCGCGATGGTGTGAGGGGTGGGACGGTTCGGCGTCAGCCCGGCAGGGCGGTGCTGAGGGCGAAGCTCAGGTGGCGGGCCGTGGGCCGGTGCTCGACGGCCGCCGGGCAGTCGGCGGGCACGTAGAGGGCCTCGCCGACGCGCAGCCGCAGGGACTGCGGACGGGCGTCCGCGCCGGCCGCCGGCCACAGGTGCCAGAGGCTCGCGCCGGTCGCCTGAAGGATCAGCAGGTGGTGGGTGGGGGTGCGGGGGTCGGGCACGTCGGGGTCGGGCACGTGACGTACCGGCAGGCGCAGGAGGTGCGTGAGGTCGGCCGCGAGGCGGTCGGCCCAGGGGCGGTCCCAGTCGGCGGGATCGCCGTCCTCGTGTTCCGGCCAGAGCATGCCGGGCCCGCGGCCCAGGTGCACCCGGAGGAATTCCGTCAGTTCGCCGTGGAATGCGTGCGGGTGCGTGCTCGGCGAGCTCTCGTGCCGCAGCACCGCGCTCAGGTACACGGAAAACCTCTCAATCTCCGGGGATTCCACGACCGTGGAATCCGGCCGTGGAATCCCCGGCCATGGGAAGAGAATGCCCTCGGCTCGGGGCACCCGAAAAGCCACGAAAGGGCGTTCACGTGGACGGGCTACCGGAGTTCGGGTACCGGGATCACGTGACACGCAAGGGAGCGGGGCATGGGAAAGGCCGCCTCCCGCGCCCTGGGGGAAGGGCGGGAAGGCGGCCGGCTCTGCGGTCTGGGAAGCGTGCGGTCAGACGACGTAGCCCAGGCGGAAGGCCAGGCAGACGAGTTGGGTGCGGTTGGTGGCGCCGGTCTTGTCGCGCAGGCGGCGGAGATACGTGTCAACGGTGTGAGGGCTGAGCCCCATGTGACGGGCGATGGTCCCGTAGGTCTCGCCGCGGGCGAGGAGGGCGAGGACCTCCCGTTCGCGGCGGGAGAGCGGGGGAAGCGGGGGTGAGGAGACGGCGGTGTCCGGCATGTGGGGCTCCGGGGACGGTGGGGCGAGCTGGGGACGGCGGCCGCGGTGCGGGTACGGGGCGGCCGGGGGTGTGGCGGTGCGGGTGCTGCGGGGCCCGGGGGCGGGGCCGGTCAGCCGCCCCAGGTGCTGTCGGCCGGGGTGTGGCCGCGCCGCCCGGGCTGGCCGGGGAGGACCGTCACGTGCGGGGTGACGGTCGGGGTGGTCGTTCCGCCCCGGCCGGGGGAGTCGGCCGCCGTCGCCGCGGGCGCGGCGGCGGCGAGCAGCGCGGTGATCAGCGCGGCGGCCAGGGCGAATCGCTTGGAGGAAACGGGGCGCTTCATGACGGTCCTCTGCATCTCGGGCGGCCCTCGCGATGTGGGGGGCGCCTCCCTGTACTGGCAGGAACAGTCTGTGAGCGTGCCTATCCTGACGCTATGGGAGGAATGCCTCACCAAAGTGTCTGGCAGCAAAGCGACCCGGGGACAGAAGTGAATCAAATTGGTCAGATGGGTAGTTCTGGTGCGGAGACCGGCCTGCGGGATGCCGACCTGGCTGTGTACTCCTGGGTGCTGGAGCACCGGCTGGTGACTCCCGAGGCGGTCGCCTCGGGCACCGGACTGACCGAGGAGGAGGCCGAACTGAGCGTCAAGCGCCTCTGTCAGGCCAGACTGCTCCACACGAATCCGCAGGACGCCGCCGTCGGATTCGCGGTGGCGCCCGAGACGGCCGCGGCGCAGCTGGCCGCGCCCCTCGAGGCCCGGATCCGCGAGCAGCAGGAGGAAGTGGCCGCCATCCGGCAGGAGATCGACCGCTTCGTCCCCTCCTACTACGGGCACCGCTCGCACGCCGGCGGGCTGGAGATCATCGAAAGTCTGGAGGAGGTGCGCGCCGCGCTCAACCAGGCATCGACCCGCTGCCGGGAGGAGATGCTCACCAGCCAGCCCGGCGGCGGCTCCCGGGTGCCCGAGGCCATGGCCGAGGCCCTCACCCGCGACCGGGCCATGCTCGAGCGCGGCGTGCGGATCCGTACGCTCTACCACCACACCGCCCGCTTCAACGGCCCGAGCCAGGGCTACGTCGCGGCGGCCTCCGCCCTCGGGGCCCAGTACCGCACCGCGCACGAACTCTTCGGCCGTCTCATCGTGTTCGACCGCGAACTGGCCTTCATCCCCGCCCAGGACGGCTCCTGGGGCGCCGTGGTCATCCGCGAGCCCTCCACCGTCGCCTACCTCTGCGACATCTTCGAGCAGACCTGGGACCACGCGACCCCCTTCGCGGAGGCGGCCAGCCAGGGCCTCGAGCGGGTCGCCCGCGAGATCGACGAAACGATTCTGCGCCTGCTGGCGGCCGGCCTGAAGGACGAGGCGATCGCCCGCCGCCTCGGCATGTCCCTGCGCACGGCCCGCCGTCACATCGCCGACATCATGGAGGAACTGGGCGCCACCAGCCGTTTCCAGGCGGGCGTGACCGCCGTGGCGAGGGGCCTCCTCGATCCCCGGGAACCGGCCGCCGACGCCTGACCCGCCCCTCACCCAGCGTGGCCGAATAGACACTCTCCCCATGATCCCCGCTGCCGACTAGCGTGCGTCGGCGCGGGGGTCAGGTCGTTCGGACAAGGGGCTTGCTGCGTGTTCTACTTTTTCTTCAAGAACGTGGTGCTCGTACCGCTGTTGAGGTGGGTCTTCCGGCCCAAGGTCGAGGGCCTGGGGCATCTGCCGGAGAACGGGGCGGCCATCATCGCGGGGAACCACCTCTCGTTCTCCGACCACTTCCTGATGCCGGTCATGGTCCGGCGCAGGATCAGGTTCCTCGGCAAGATGGAGTACTTCACGGGGCGCGGCCTCAAGGGCAAGCTGACGGCGGCGTTCTTCCGCGGCATCGGGGCGATCCCCGTCGACCGCTCGGGGAAGGAGGCCGCGCAGGCCGCGGTGGACACGGCCCTGGGCGTCCTGGGCGGCGGCGGGCTGCTGGGGATCTACCCCGAGGGCACGCGCTCGCACGACGGACGGCTCTACAAGGGCAAGGTCGGCGTCGCGGCCATGGCCCTCCAGGCGGGGGTGCCGGTCATCCCCTGCGCGATGATCGGGACGTTCGAGGCCCAGCCGACGGGACGGCTGCTGCCCCGCGTCGTGCCGATCACGATCCGCTTCGGCGAGCCGCTGGACTTCTCGCGGTACGCGGGGATGCACGACCAGCGCGCGGTGCTGCGGGCCGTCACGGACGAGATCATGTACGCCATCTGGAAGCTGTCGGAGCAGGAGTACGTCGACGTGTACGCCGCCGAGGCCAAGGCTGCCCTGCGCTCCGTGGACGGCCCCGCCCGCCCGACCCCGACCGCGGCCCCCGGCCGCAGGAGCGCGGACGTCGGACAGTCCGCGGCGGCCTGAACGAGCGGACGACGAACGGCCGACGCGCCGCGCGCGACCGCGGGCGGCGCGTCCCGACGACGTGGCGGCGGAGTCAGCCTCCCTCGTCCAGCCGGAAGCCGACCTTCAGGCCCACTTGGTAGTGGCCCACCCCGCCTTCGACGAGGTGGCCCCTGATCTGTGTCACCTCGAACCAGTCGAGGTTGCGCAGGGTCTGCGAGGCGCGTGCGAGGCCGTTGCGCACGGCCGCGTCCACGCTGTCGGGCGAGGAGCCGACGATTTCGGTCACCCGGTAGGTGTGGTTGGACATGCTCCCACCGTGCCCCACCCCCGGCCCCGGCGCGAAGCGAGCGGGCCCATCGGGGGACCCGGCCCCCGATGGGCACCCGTTCGGACGACACGCGGGGCAGAGGCCGGCGACCGCCCTCTGCCCCGCCTCAGACCGGCACCGACAGCGACAGCGCGAAGCGGCCCTGCCGGTCCGTCCACCAGTGGGTCAGCTCCAGGCCCGCCGCCGCCAGTTCCTCCCGCACGCCGTCGTGGCGGAACTTCGCCGACACCTCCGTGCGCAGCTCCTCGCCGGCCTCGAAGTGCACCGCCAGGTCGAGGGCGGGGATCTTCGCCACGACGGGCCGCCGGGCGCGCAGCCGCATCTCGATCCACTCGCGCCGGGCGTCCCAGAGGGCGACGTGCTCGAAGTCGCCGGGGTCGAAGTCGGCGCCGAGCTCGCGGTTGATGACGGCGAGGACGTTCTTGTTGAACGCGGCGGTCACGCCCCGGGAGTCGTCGTAGGCCGGTACGAGCACGCTCTCGTCCTTGACGAGATCGGTGCCCAGCAGCAGCGCGTCACCCGGGGCCAGCCCGGAGCGGATGCCGGCGAGGAACGTCGCCCGCTCGGACGGCAGCAGGTTGCCGATCGTGCCGCCGAGGAAGGCGATCAGGCGCGGCCCGGGCACGTCGGGCAGGGTCAGGCCGTACTGGAAGTCGGCGACGAGGGCGTGGACGGTCAGCGCCGGGTGCTCCGCGAGGAGCGTCTCGGCCGCGCCGGTCAGCGCGCTCTCGCTGACGTCCACCGGGACGTAGAACGCCAGGCTCGGCAGGGCGCCGATGAGGTGACGGGTCTTGTCGGAGGAGCCCGAGCCCAGCTCGACGAGCGTCCGGGCGCCGGTGGCCGCGGCGACGGCGTCGGCGCGGTCGATGAGGATCTCGCGCTCGGCTCGCGTGGGGTAGTACTCGGGCAGCAGGGTGATCTCGTCGAAGAGTTCGCTGCCGCGGGCGTCGTAGAACCACTTCGGGGGGAGCTCCTTCGGCGAGCGGGTCAGCCCCTCGGTGACGTCCGCGCGCAGCGCCGCGGCCGTGGCGTCGAGGGGGAGGGTACGGCTGAGGACGAACGGACTCACTGAACGGGCTCCTTGCGCGGGGAATCCGGGAAACGCGGAACGAGCGGTGCGAGGGTGACGCCGGAGCGGTCGGCGGTCAGGAGGGTGCGGTCGGGCACCTCTCTCCAGCGGGGGTCGTCGTCGTACGGCTCGGACGCCACGACCGTGCGGTCGCCGGGGACGGCCAGGTACCACAGCGAGTCGCCCCAGGCCGTGGCGGCGATCGACGCCCCGTCCGTGACCAGCAGGTTCAGCCGGGCGCCGGGCGAGGCCCGGTCGAGCGCCGGCACGGCCTCCGCCAGCGCGCGGCCCAGCGGCTC
>KL569436.1:19065-20999 GCA_000715685.1 Streptomyces lilacinus | reverse complement strand
ATGTGTATAAGAGACAGGCGGGGCGGCGCACTCCGGCCATCCGGGCAGCGCGCCGTTGTGGCTGAAAAGCCACGGGCCGCCCGCGAAGGGGGCCGACGCGGCCTCCGGATCCGCGCCCGCGTGCGTCGCGTCCCGCACCGCCGCGAGCAGCGCCCGGGTCCGTACGACGCGGGCGATGTCGGCGAACGACTCGTCCCCCCAGATCGGCCCGGCCCGTCGGTAGCGCGCCGGCAGCGGATCGCCCGGCGCGTACCAACCGACGCCGAAACCGTCGGCGTTGACCGTGCCGTTGCGCATGTGGCGCGGCGCCCACGACTGGCGGACGAGCGCGTACGGCGGATCGACCAGGCTTTCCGCGAGCGGGGCGTCATGGCCCAGTACGGCGATGTGGCGGCACATCAGCGCGGTTCCGCGTCGCGCGCCGTACGGAAGCCGGAGAAGATCTGCCGGCGCACCGGCAGGTCCCAGTTGCGGAACGTCCCCCGGCAGGCCACCGGGTCGACGGCGAAGGAACCGCCGCGCAGGACCTTGTGGGCGCCGCCGAAGAACACCTCGGAGTACTCGCGGTACGGGAAGGCGCGGAAGCCCGGATACGGCAGGAAGTCGCTCGCCGTCCACTCCCACACGTCCCCGATCAGCTGCCGGACCCCCAGCGGCGACGCGCCCCGCGCGTACGCCCCGACCGCCGCCGGGCGCAGGTGCCGCTGGCCCAGGTTGGCGTGCTCGGGCGTGGGATCGGCGTCGCCCCACGGGTAGCGCCGCGAGCGCCCGGAGGCGGGGTCGTGCCGGGCGGCCTTCTCCCACTCGGCCTCCGTCGGCAGCCGCCGCCCCGCCCACGCCGCCCAGGCGGCGGCCTCGTACCAGCTGACGTGCAGCACCGGCTCCACGGGCGGCACCTCCTCGGTGACCCCGAACCGCCGCCGCACCCACGTGGTGCCCTCGCGCCGCCAGAACAGCGGCGCGGCCAGCCCGTGCCGGCGCACCTGCTCCCAGCCCGCCGGGTGCCACCAGCGCGGCTCGTCGTAGCCGCCGTCCTCGACGAAGCGCAGGTAGGCGGCGTTGCTCACCGGGAGCGTGTCGATGAAGAAGGACGGCACGAAGCGGGGGTGGGCGGGACGTTCGTTGTCCAGCGCCCAGGGCTCGGTGGAGGTGCCCATGGTGAACGGGCCGCCCTCCACCAGCACCTCCGCCGGCAGCCCGGCCGCGTCCGGCGCGGCCGGCGGCGGCTCGGCGGCGGTGAGCACCGCCGGGCCCCTGCGCAGCTGGTGGGTGATGAGCATGGTCTCGTCGTGCTGCTGCTCGTGCTGCGCGATCATCCCGAACGCGAAGCCCGCCTCCACCAGCGGCCCCCCGCCGTCCACCGGCGTGCGCCCGAGGACGTCCAGGACCCGGTCCCGGACGTCCGCGACGTAGCGGTGGGCCTCGGCCGGCGGCAGCAGCGGCAGCGAGGGGCGCACCGCGCGGGGGTGCTCGAAGGCGTCGTACACCGAGTCGAGCTCGGGACGCAGCGCCTCCTGACCGCCCACCGCGCGCAGCAGCCAGAGCTCCTCCTGGTTGCCGATGTGCGCCAGGTCCCACACCAGCGGGGACATCAGCGGCGAGTGCTGCGCGGTCAGCTCGTGCTCGTCGACGCAGTCGGTCAGGGCGCGGGTGCGGGCGCGGGCGGCGAGCAGGGCGCCCGCGGCACGTTCCCGCGGGGCGCCCCGGTCCGGCGCGGGGGCGGCCGTCATGAGCGCCCGCCCGGGCCGTCCCCGCCGATCGCACCGTCCACGCCGTCCGCGGCTCCCTTGCCGACGACCTCGTCCAGCAGGTCGTCGGCCGGGCAGCGGCCGCGCGCGACGTACCGGTCGGTGAACTCGTCCACCGCGTCCAGCACCCGGTCGCTCGCCCCGAGCCGGGGCAGCGCCTCCCGGGCAGCGGCGAAGCAGGCCACG
>KL569436.1:17968-18829 GCA_000715685.1 Streptomyces lilacinus | reverse complement strand
CGCCAGCCCCTTCACGGCCCGATAGGCGGTCTCCGCCGCCGACGGGTCGTCGAAGAGCGCCGCCGTCACGGCCAGCGGCACCACCCAGCCGTCCTCGCCCGGCTGCGCGTCGATCATGCGCAGCTCCAGGTGGCCGCGCGGCCTTATGGGCGGGAACAGCGTGGTCAGGTGGTACGCCACGTCGTCGGCCGTGGCCTGCCGGGGCCGCCCGGTACGGGTCCACTGGCGCAGCGGAAGCCCCTGCTGCACGGCCCACGGCTCGTCGTCGGACCGCACGAACATCACCGGCGCGTTCAGCGCGTACGCCGCCCAGTCCGCCCGCGGATCGGGACCGCCCACGGGCGCCAGGGTGCGCGCCGGGTCCATCCGCGCGTAGCAGGCCTGCCGGCTGGAGCGCCAACCGCTGGGCCGCCCGCACAGCAGCGGCGAGTTGGCGAACGCGGCGGAGAGCACCGCGCCCAGCAGATGGGCGAGCCGCCAGCGGCGCAGATACCCCAGGGGGCCCGGCCCCTCGTACCCGGCGTCCACGCAGACCTGGACGGAAGCCGTCCGGCACATCACGTTGCGGCCGGCTCCGTTGATGCGGTCGTAGTAGACCTCCATCGCGTCGTAGCGAGGAGTGCTGCGGACCCTCGGGGGCTCGTACCACGGCTCCTTGCCGTAACCCACCAGGGCGAGTCCGAGCCCGCGCAGCTCCGCGCGGGCGAGGGCGAGATCGGCGGAGACCTCGTCGACGCAGGCGGTGAGGGACTCCGCGGGCTGGGAGCTGAACTCCAGCTGGCCGCCGGGTTCGACCGTGAACAGCGACCTCAGCGGCAGTGCGCCCACCCTGTCGGCGGCGGTCGCCAGCCGGTGCGGGGT
>KL569436.1:16330-17718 GCA_000715685.1 Streptomyces lilacinus | reverse complement strand
AGCCGGTGCGGGGCGACGGGGCGGGTGGGTTCTCGCAGATCATGGACGAGCCATTCCAGTTCGACTCCGAGCAGGCGGGGTGGGCCCGTCTTGAAAGAGATGCCGCGCACGTACGCGGCGGCCTCGGACTCGCCAACAGGCCGGGTGAGGCCTTCCTTGGAAGCAAAGCATTCCGTCACGCTCGCTACCTCCCGTCCGTTGCTCAGTACCCCTAAACAACCGGCGCCAGTCGGCGCGGTGGGGGCCAGCGCCTTGAACCGGTCATTCCGGGGTTCCGCCGACCGGGATCTTGACGGCCTCTTCCGGACGTGTGCTCACCCGAACATTGTGGCGAGGCCTTGACGGGCCTGCCAGGGGAGGCCGTACGGTCCGGCGATGAGCGCACCCGAGACGATCACCGACACCACGGCCGTCTTCGACCCGGCCACCTATGCCGACGGCATGCCGTACGCCCTCTTCCGGCGGCTGCGCGACCACGCGCCCGTGTGCCGGGTGCCCGAGCCGGCCGTCGGCCCCTGGCCCGCCGGCCCCGGCTACTGGGCCGTCTTCCGCCACGCCGACGTCAAGCACGTCCTGCGCACGCCGGAGGTCTACTCCTCCCACCTCGGCGCCACCCAGATCCGCGACCCCGACACCCCCGGCGACCTGGCCTTCGTCCAGGCCATGATGCTCAACCAGGACCCGCCCGGCCACGTCCGGCTGCGCCGCATCGTCGCCGCCGCCCTCACCCCGCGCGCGGTGCGTGAGCTGGAGGGCGCGGTCGAGGAGCGGGCGCGCGCCCTCGTCGACGCGGTCGCCGGGCAGGGCGCGACGGACTACGTGGAGCTCACCGCCGACCTGCCCGTGTGGACCCTCGCCCGCGTCCTCGGCGTCCCGGAGGAGGACCGCCGGCTGCTCGTCGACTGGTCCAATCGGGTCATCGGCTACCAGGACGCCGACCACGCCGACTCCAGCACCGCGGACCCCGCGGCCCTCAGCCCCCTGGGCCGCGCGGCCCTCGCCCACCGGCCCGCCGGCCTCACCCGGGCCGACGGCTCACCACTGAACCCGCGCTCGCGCGAGGCGCTCGCCGACATGTTCGCCTACGCCCACGCACTTGCCGACCGGCCCCGGCCGGGCAGCGTGCTGGCGCGCATGCGCGAGGGCGGGCTGACCCGGGAGGAGTTCGAGACCATGTTCTTCCTCTTCGCCGTCGCCGGGAACGAGACGCTCCGCAACGGCGTACCGGGCGGGCTGCTGACCCTCCTCGACCACCCCGAGCAGTACGAGGCGTTACGACGCGGGCCCGAACTGACCTCCTCCGCCGTCGAGGAGATGCTCCGCCACTGGCCGCCGGTCATGAACATCCGGCGCACCGCCGTCCGCGACACCGAGCTCGGCGGCCGGCG
>KL569436.1:14594-16073 GCA_000715685.1 Streptomyces lilacinus | reverse complement strand
CTCGGCGGCCGGCGCATCCGGCGCGGCGAGAAGGTCGTCGTCTACCACGCCTCCGCCAACCGCGACGAACGCGTCTTCCCCGACCCCGACCGCTTCGACATCACCCGCACCCCCAACGACCACGTCAGCTTCGGCCACGGCGCGCACTTCTGCCTGGGCGCCCACCTGGCCCGCGTCCAGATGCGGGCCCTGCTGCGGGCGACGCTGGACCGACTGCCCGGCCTCGAGGTCGCGGGCGAACCGGTCCGGCTGACGTCGAACTTCCAGAACGGCCTCAAGCACCTGCCCGTCAGATGGAGAACAGCGCGGTGAACGGGCCCGTGGCATCGCCCACGTCGTGCCCGAAGGGCGAGTTGAAGTCCCAGATGAGGAAGAGGAGGAAGGCGATCAGCGCGCTGTAGAGCCCCGCCAGCAACAACTCCCGCGGCGACCGCCTGATCTGCAGCGTGAAGATCAGCCCCACTGCCACCAGCGCCCCCGCGGTCAGCCCGAACCACACCACGCCCGGCATCGTCGGCTCGGCGGCCTGGGCCCGCGCGTTGCGCGCCGTGTCCGCCGCGCCCACCTGGTCCAGCAGCCCCTGGTACGACTGGGCCTCGTGGTCGTCGCGCGGCTCGTAGGCGGTGACGTCCGTGCGGACCTTGTCCAGCAGCTTCGTGCCCCGGTCGGTGAGCTCGCCCTCCTTGAGGAGGACCGGCCACTCCTTCGTGACCACGTGGCTCACGTACGCCTGTACGTCGGCGCGGGTACGGTCCCGGGCCTCGGGGGCGTATGCCTGGACCCGCTCGTCCACCTCGTGCAGGGCCTGCGCCTCGGCCCGGACGATGTCCTGCGCCGCGTTGCGCCCCTCCCAGACGCCGGCGATGGCCAGCCCCAGCACGATGGCGTAGACCACGCCGACCATCATGGTCATGTACTCGATGACGTCGGGGGTCTCGGACGGGTCGTCGTCGTCGGTGATCCTGCGCTGGCGGAGCACGGTGATCGTCAGGACCACCGCGCAGGCGGCGGCCATGGCAAGGGCCAGAACCAGCCACTCGGACAAGGGGAACCTCCGGGATAGCGCGACACGGGCGGGAGTCGGGGCGGTGGTGGGGCGTCGGTCAGCGGCGCCGTGAGCCGCTGGAGCGCGGGCGCAGCAGGGCGGCGGACAGGACGGCCGGGGCGGTCAGCAGCAGGGTCGACATGACCACGGAGGAGCCGTGGAGCTGCTGACCGCCGAGGACCGGGACGGCGGCGTGGTGGTAGAGGTGACGAGGGGGGACGTGCGGGCGCCCGGGCGACGGGGCGGGGGAGGGGGTGGGGTTGGGCGGCGTCGACGGGGAGGGGGATGGTGACGGCGAGGGTGAAGGGGCCGGCGCCGGGGGCTGGTTGCCGACAGGGGTGAGGTCGGACGGGGGCGGTGCGGGCGCCGGGGGCGCGGCGGGTGGTGCGGGTGCGGGCGTGCCGGGTGCGGGTGGCACAGCCGCTGGTGGAGCG
>KL569436.1:14054-14290 GCA_000715685.1 Streptomyces lilacinus | reverse complement strand
GGAGCCGGCGCGCCGGGAGCCGGTGCGCCGGGCGCGGGCGCGCCCGGGGCCGCGGGTGGCGGGGCGGGGGCGCCGGGTGCGGGTGGTGCGGGCGCCGGTGCGCCCGGGGCCGGTGGTGCGGGTGCGGGCGCCCCGGGGGCCGGTGGTGCGGGTGCCGGTGCCCCCGGCGGCGGTGCCGGGGCGCCCGGAGCGGGCGGAGCCGGTGCGGGCGGTGCGGGGGCCGGGGCCTGCCGCCT
>KL569436.1:11982-13813 GCA_000715685.1 Streptomyces lilacinus | reverse complement strand
AGTGCGGGCGGTGCGGGGGCCGGGGCCTGCCGCCTGCGGCAGTTCAGCCACACCTCCGCGTCGACGGCGAGGACGTGCGCGGTGGCGTTGATGCACCCTCTGCCGGTGTCGACCACGTCGGCGGTCACGGCACCGCCCAGTTCGTTCGCGTGCACACGGGACGGTGGGTGATCGGGCAGCAGCTTCGGCAGTTTGTCGACGACGACCGTCGCCAGCGAGGTGCCGCCGGCGGAGGCGTGCGCGCCCAGTTCGTCCGCGGCAGCCGGGCCGGCCGTCAGAGCGAGCACGGCGACCGTCGCGAACCCCACCGCGCTTCCTGTTCTCAACCATCCCCTCACGCGGAACAGCCTGCACAACCACGCCCCGCCCCAGCCGCGATCACCCCTGGATTACTCCGATAGGCGGAACTTTCCCTCAGATGTCCGAGAAGTCTCCGTGCCTGCCCGCGCCCGCAGCGAACCGGCTCGCTCCCCGGGTGGCCTCCTTCAAAACGCCTTGTCCGTAGTGGAGTTCGGCGCGCATCGCCTCGTCCTCCCCGAGACCCTCCTGGGCGAGGACCGAGGCCCGGTCGGAGCGCACGCACGCCTGCGGGAAGCGCGCGATCTCGGCGGCCAGCCGTTCCGCCTCCGCACGTGAACCGCCGGGCGGAACGAGCCGGTTGACCAGCCCCATCGCGTACGCCTCCGGCGCCGGAACCGGCCGGCCGGTGAGGATCAGGTCCAGGGCGCGGCTCGTACCGATCAGCCGGGGCAGCCGGACCGTGCCGCCGTCGACCAGCGGCACGCCCCAGCGGCGGCAGAAGACGCCGAGGACGGCGTCCTCCTCGGCCACCCGCAGGTCGCACCAGAGCGCCAACTCCAGCCCGCCCGCGACCGCGTGCCCGCTCACCGCCGCGACGACCGGCTTCGACAGGCGCATCCGGGTGGGGCCCATGGGGCCGTCGCCGTCGTCGGTGAGCTGGTTGCGGTGTTCGCCGTCGCCGGCGAAGGCCTTGAGGTCGAAGCCGGCGCAGAACGTACCGCCCTCGCCCCACAGGACCGCCACCGACGCCGTCTCGTCCGCCTCGAAGGCCCGGAAGGCCGCGGCCAGTTCGTCCGCGGTCGGCCGGTCCACGGCGTTGCGCACCTCGGGGCGGGACAGGATGATCGTCGTGACGGCTCCCCGCCGTTCGGTGCGGACGCTCATCGCGCGTCCTTCAGAACGGCGCGCTCGAGCACCGGGCCCAGGTCCGTTCCGGGCGGCAGTGTGCCGAAGGCCTGTCCCCAGTCGCCGCCGAGCCGGGAGGCGCAGAAGGCGTCCGCGACGGCCGGGGTGCTGTGGCGGACGAGCAGGCTGCCCTGCAGGACGAGCGTGAGCTGCTCGGCGACGCGGCGGGCGAGGAGCTGGGCGCGGTGCGGATCGGACAGCTCGCCGAGCAGGGTGCGCAGACGCGTGACGGCGGCGTCCAGCCGGGCGTCGGCCCCGGCGGCGAGGGAGACCTCGGCGAAGTAGGCCTCCAGCGCGGCCGGTTCCCGGGTCAGCGCCCGCAGCACGTCCAGGGCGGCCACGTTCCCCGAGCCCTCCCAGATGGACAGCAGCGGCGCCTCCCGGTAGAGGCGCGGCATGCCCGACTCCTCGACGTAGCCGTTGCCGCCCAGGCACTCGAGGGCCTCGGCGGCGTGCGCGCTGCCGCGCTTGCAGACCCAGTACTTGCCGGCGGCCAGCCCCAGCCGCCGCAGGGCGCCCTCCTGGGCGTCGCCCGCCTCGGAGCGGTCGAGCGCCGCGGCGAGCCGCATGGCCAGCACCGTCGCCGCCTCCGACTCGACGGCGAGGTCGGCGAGGACGTTGCGCA
>KL569436.1:11304-11744 GCA_000715685.1 Streptomyces lilacinus | reverse complement strand
CCCGCCGGTGCGCCGCGTGGTGCAGCGCCTGGCGCAGGCCGGCCCGCATCCCGGCGGCCGAGCCGACGACGCAGTCGAGGCGGGTCATGTTGACCATCTCGACGATCGTCCGCACCCCGCGCCCCGGCTCGCCCACCGGCCAGGCCACGGCCCCCTCGTACTCGATCTCCGCCGAGGCGTTGGAGCGGTTGCCGAGCTTGTCCTTCAGGCGCTGCAGGCGCATGGCGTTGCGGGTGCCGTCGGGCAGCACGCGCGGCATCAGGAAGCACGTGAGGCCCTCGTCCGCCTGGGCCAGCACGAGGAAGACGTCGCTCATCGGCGCCGAGGTGAACCACTTGTGGCCGGTGATCACGTACGAGCCGTCGCCGGCCGGGACGGCCCGCGTGGTGTTCGCCCGCACGTCGGAGCCGCCCTGCTTCTCGGCTGTCTCTTATACACAT
>KL569436.1:10832-11035 GCA_000715685.1 Streptomyces lilacinus | reverse complement strand
TGTGTATAAGAGACAGGGCGAGCAGCGGCTCGTAGACGGCGGCCAGCTCGGGCTGCGCGCGCAGCGCCGGGACCGCCGCGTACGTCATGGAGACCGGGCACCCGTGGCCGGGCTCGGCCTGGGCCCACACGTAGAACTTCGCCGCCCGCACCAGGTGCGCGCCGGGGCGGGCCTCGGCCCAGGGGGCGGCGTGCTGGCCGCTC
>KL569436.1:9977-10547 GCA_000715685.1 Streptomyces lilacinus | reverse complement strand
GTGTATAAGAGACAGATCAGCTGGTGCCAGGCGGGATGGAAGTCGACCTCGTCGATGCGGTGGCCGTAGCGGTCGTGGGTGCGCAGCACGGGCGGGGAGGCCTCGGCCATGCGGGCCCACTCCTGCACCTCCGGCGACCCGGCCCGCGCGCCGAGCTCGCGGACCTCCGCCTCGCCCCAGCCGCCGCCGTCGCGGCGCAGCGCCTCCAGCAGGACGGGGTCGTCGGCGGTGGAGAAGCCGGTCAGGGGCGGGGTCTGGTTGAACACGTCGTGCGTGGCGCTCACGGCGACCTCCGGGTGAGGGCGGGCTGGAAGGGCGGCATTACACTTTCATGATGCGTGACGCGAGACTGTAATGGATAGGGTTTCGTCAGCCATGGATGCCACTGATTCCCCTGCCGATCCCCCTGCCGAGCTCACCTTCCGCCCTTTGACGGCGCGCTCGGTCGTGCTCTCCACGCTCCTCGGACACCACCCGCCCGCGCTCCCCGCCCGTGCCCTCGTACGGGTCGGCGAGCTCTTCGGCACCGCCGAGGGGACCGTCCGCACCGCCCTGACCCTGTCTCTTATA
>KL569436.1:9181-9699 GCA_000715685.1 Streptomyces lilacinus | reverse complement strand
TGTGTATAAGAGACAGACCCTGACCCGCATGGTGGCCGCCGGCGACCTCGAGCAGCGGGACGGTACGTACCGGCTCACCGACCGGCTCCTCGCCCGCCAGGCCCGCCAGGACGACAGCCGGGCCCCGCGCACCCGTCCCTGGGACGGCCGGTGGGAGATCGCCGTGGTCACCACCGAGCGGCGCGCCGCGCCCGACCGGGCCGCGCTGCGGCAGGCGATGGGGGCCCTGCGCCTCGCGGAGCTCCGTGAGGGGTGCTGGCTGCGGCCGGCGAACCTGGTCCGGGACGGGTGGCCGGCGGTCGTCGCCGACCAGTGCGCGCTGTTCACCGGGGCTCCCGAGGGGGAGCCGCGCGATCTCGCCGCCGGGCTCTGGGACCTCGCCGGGTGGGCCCGGCGGGCCCACGCCCTCGAGGCGGCGCTGGAGGCGCTGCCGGGCGGACCGGACCGGCTGGCGGAGCGCTTCACGGTGTCGGCGGCGGTGCTGCGGCATCTGCTGGCGGATCCGGTCCTGCCGCCGG
>KL569436.1:4727-8932 GCA_000715685.1 Streptomyces lilacinus | reverse complement strand
GGACTGGCCCGGGGAGCGGCTTCGGCGCCACTACGACCGCTTCGACAGCGATTTCCGCACGCTGCTGTTGCGGTACATCGGGGGCTGATTCCAGCCGGTCCGGCGATTGAGGACCGGGGTGCGGGGCGGAGCCCCGGAATATGAGCACTCGGTGACAGTTCCGGTGCCCCGACCGCCCCGGTGCGCGTTCGCGCACACGCACGACTGATACTGGTGCGCATGTCACGCGTGCTTCTGATCGAGGACGACCGGGCCGTCAGAGAAGGGGTCACCCTCACCCTGCGCCGTCGCGGCCACGAGGTGGAGGCCGCCCCGACCGGCGAGGCCGGGCTGGCCGCGCTGGAGGTCTTCCGGCCGGATCTGGTGCTGCTCGACCTGATGCTGCCCGACAAGAGCGGCTTCGAGGTCTGCCGCCGCATCCGCGCCACCCAGCAGATCCCGATCATCATGCTCACCGCCCGCGGCGACGACATCGATGTCGTCCTCGGCCTCGAGGCCGGCGCCGACGACTACATCGTCAAGCCCGCCCGCGGCGAGGTCCTCGAGGCCCGCATCCGCGCCGTCCTGCGCCGCGCCGCCCCCGTCGACGGCGGCGGCCCCGACCCGGCCGTGCCCCAGGCCACCGCCGAGGTGCACGGTGACCTGACCATCGACCGGGCCGGCCTGCTCGTCTCCAAGCACGGCCAGGACCTGCCGCTCGCCCCGTCCGAGATGAAGCTGCTGCTCTACCTGTCCGCGACCCCGGGCCGGGTCTTCAGCCGCCAGCAGCTGCTGGAGCACGTCTGGGAGCACAGCTACCACGGCGACGCCCGGCTGGTGGACGCCTGCGTCATGCGGCTGCGCACCAAGGTCGAGGAGTCGACGCGCTCCCCGAAATACATCCAGACCGTGCGCGGCTTCGGTTACCGCTTCGGTCCGGTGTAGGCGCGCGGTACCGCCGTGAGACGACCGGCCCTGCGCCGCCCCGCCGTGGGACGCCCCGCCCTGCGCACCCTCGCGCGCGGGCTGCGGGCGCGCCTCGTCGTGGCCTTCCTGCTCGTGGCCTCGCTGAGCGCGCTGACGACCGCGGCCCTCACCTTCCGCGAGGCCCGTACGGCGATCCTCAAGCGCACCCAGGACACCGCCGTCTCCGCCCTGCGCGCCCAGGTCAACTCGCAGGTCCCCGACCTGCACTTCCCGCCGACCCATGGCGACCTGTCGCGCTTCACCACCAACCTGGCCCGCGCCGGGCAGGCCCAGCACTGGAACATCCACGCCCGCTACCAGGGCGGACCGATGACGCCTCCCGTCCGCCCGGGGGCCCGCGGGATACCGGAGGGGGTGCAGAAGAAGGTCCGCGAGGGCATCGCCGCGTTCCAGCGCGTCGACATCAACGGCGACCCGTGGCTCACCATCGGCCTGCCCGTCGCCTTCAGCGGGGACCAGGGCGAGATGTCGGGCCTGGAGATCTACGCCCAGGTGCCGCTCCACGAGGACGAGGCGAACGTCCGGGCCCTGGTCGACGCCGCCCAGAGCGGCGCCCTGCCGGCCATAGCGCTGGCCGTCGTACCCGCCCTCCTCGCCGCGCGCGGCGTGCTGCGGCCCGTACGGGAGCTGCGCCGCGCCACCCAGCGGATCACCGAGGGCGAGCTGGACACCCGGCTGAAGGTGACCGGCAGCGACGAGCTCGCCGACCTGTCGCGGACCTTCAACGACATGGCCGCCGCCCTCGAGGAGAACGTCGCCGAGCTGCGCCGCATGGAGGCCAACTCCCGCCGCTTCGCCGCCGACGTCTCCCACGAGCTGCGCACGCCGCTGGCCGCGATGACCGCCGTCGTCGACGTCCTCGACGAGGACGCCGGGGCGCTGGACTCCGACACCGCGCACGCGGTGCGGCTCATCAGCGAGGAGACCGGCAAGCTCGCCCGCATGGTCGAGGACCTGATGGAGATCTCCCGCTTCGACGCCGGTGCCGCCGCCCTCCACCTGGACGAGGTCGACGTGGCCGAGACCGTGCGCAAGACCCTGCAGGCGCGCGGCTGGCAGGACAAGGTGACCGCCGACCTGCCCGAGGGCATCCGGGCCCGGCTCGACCCGCGCCGCATCGACGTCGTGGTCGCCAACCTCGTCGGCAACGCCCTGCGGCACGGCGGGGAGCCGGTGAGCGTGGCCGTACGGGTCGCCGACGACGGGAGGCGTCAGGACGGGGAACGGCTGCTGATCGAGATCGCCGACCGGGGCGAGGGCATCGACCCCGAGGTCCTGCCGCACGTCTTCGAGCGCTTCTTCAAGGCCGACGCCGCCCGCGTCCGCTCCGAGGGCAGCGGGCTCGGCCTGGCCATCACCCTGGAGAACGTACGGCTGCACGACGGAACCGTCCGGGCCGCCAACGGGCCCGGGGGAGGAGCGGTGTTCACCGTCGACCTCCCCCTGCGGCGAGGAGGTGACGAGAGGTGAGGACATCGGCGAGGACCGCGCGCCGCCGAGCCGCCGCCGTCGCGGCGCTCGGCGCGCTCGCGGCGCTGGCAGCGCCCGCGCTGGCCGGCTGCGGCATCGAGCCGACCGAGGTCATCGAGGTGGGCCAGCCCGCGCAGGGCGCGAAGCGGCCCGGCGTGCCGGTGACGGAGGCCCGGCTCTACTTCGCCTTCCCGGGCGGGCTCGAGCCGCGGTCCCGCCCGGCCGGCGGCGTGGTCAGCGCGGAGATGGCGGTGCCGCTGCTGCTGCAGGGGCCCAACGAGGCCGAGCGCGCGCAGGGCCTGTACTCCGAGCTGCCCAGGATGCGCCCCGGCGGCGTCGAGGTCGTCACCGGCGAGGGCACGGTCACCATCCGACTGTCCATCGACCCCACCCGGCTCAGCCCCATCGCCCGCAACCAGCTCGTCTGCACCGCCTCCCACAACGGCGTCCCCGGCGATCCGCGTCCCGAGGACGTCAGGGTCGACCTCACCGGCGCGGGCAAGGACCTGAAGGGCCTGGTCTGCGACAGCGAACTCGTGGTCTCCAAGGCCTCCCCGACGGCCCCGCCCGCCGCCTCCGTCCTCACCCCGGGCTGAGCCGGCGGGCGACGGGAGGGGCGAACGGGGCGACCGTGACCGGACACGCGAGCCGGCACTAGCCCTCGGCCGGGCGGAAGCGGCGCAGCCGGAGGCTGTTGCCGACGACGAAGACCGAGGAGAAGGCCATCGCGGCTCCCGCGATCATCGGGTTGAGCAGGCCGGCGGCCGCGAGCGGCAGGGCGGCCACGTTGTAGGCGAAGGCCCAGAAGAGGTTCGACTTGATGGTGCCGAGCGTTCTGCGGGAGAGCCGGATCGCGTCCGCGGCCACCCGCAGGTCGCCGCGGACGAGGGTCAGGTCGCCGGCCTCGATGGCGGCGTCGGTGCCGGTGCCCATCGCGAGGCCCAGGTCGGCCTGGGCGAGGGCGGCCGCGTCGTTGACGCCGTCGCCGACCATCGCCACCGAACGCCCCTCGGCCTGCAGCCGCTTGACGACGGCCACCTTCTCCTGCGGCAGCACGCCGGCGATCACCTCGTCGACGCCGACCTCGGCGGCCACCGCCTCGGCCACGGCCTTGTTGTCGCCCGTGAGCAGGATCGGCGTCAGGCCGAGCGCCCGCAGCCGCCGGATCGCCTCGGGGCTGGTCTCCTTGACCGCGTCGGCGACCTCCAGCACCGCCCGGGCCCGGCCGTCCCACGCGACCAGCACGGCCGTGCGGCCCGCGGCCTCGGCCGCCGCCCTCGCCCGCGCCAGCTCCTCCGGCAGCCGCGTGCCCGCGTCGGTCAGGAGGCTCTCCCGGCCCACGAGCACCTCGTGTCCCTCGACGACGCCCCGCACGCCCAGCCCCGGCACGTTGACGAAGTCCCGCACCGCGGGCAGGTCGCCCGTGCGCTCGGCGGCGCCGGCGGCGATCGCGCGGGCGACGGGGTGCTCGGAGGCGTGCTCCAGCGCGCCCGCCAGCCGCAGCGCCTCGGTCTCGCTCGTGCCCTCCGCGGTGTGCGTGCCCAGCAGGGTCATCCGGCCGGTGGTGACCGTGCCGGTCTTGTCCAGGACGATCGTGTCGACCGAGCGGGTCGTCTCCAGCACCTCGGGGCCCTTGATCAGGATGCCGAGCTGCGCGCCCCGGCCCGTACCGACCATCAGGGCGGTCGGGGTCGCGAGGCCCAGGGCGCACGGGCACGCGATGATCAGCACGGCGACGGCGGCGGTGAACGCGGCGGTCGGGCCGGCGC
>KL569436.1:1609-4523 GCA_000715685.1 Streptomyces lilacinus | reverse complement strand
GATGTGTATAAGAGACAGCCGAGCGTGACGAGCGCGAGGGCGATGACCACCGGCACGAACACCGCGGAGATCCGGTCGGCGAGCCGCTGCGCGGCCGCCTTGCCGTTCTGGGCGTCCTCCACCAGCTTCGCCATCCGGGCCAGCTGGGTGTCCGCGCCGACGCGGGTCGCCTCGACGACGAGCCGGCCGCCGGCGTTGAGGGTGGCGCCGGTGACGGCGTCGCCGACGCCGGCCTCCACGGGCACGGACTCGCCGGTGAGCAGGGAGGCGTCGACGGCCGAGCTGCCCTCGACCACGGTGCCGTCCGTGGCGATCTTCTCGCCGGGCCGGACGACGAAGCGGTCGCCCACGGCCAGGTCCTCGGTGCGGATCAGCTCCTCGCGGCCGCCGCGCAGGACCGTCACCTCCTTGGCACCCAGCTCCAGCAGGGCCCGCAGCGCGGCGCCGGCCCTGCGCTTGGAGCGCGCCTCGAAGTAGCGCCCGGCCAGGATGAACGCGGTCACGCCCGCCGCGGCCTCGAGGTAGATCGTGCCGGAGCCGTCGCCGCGCTCGATCGTCAGCGCGAAGGGGTGGGTCATGCCGGGCATCCCGGCGCTGCCCAGGAACAGCGCCCACACCGACCACAGGAACGCGGCCGAGGTGCCCACCGAGACCAGGGTGTCCATGGTCGCCGCGCCGTGCCGCGCGTTGGTGAGGGCGGCCCGGTGGAAGGGCCAGGCCGCATACGTGACGACCGGCGCGGTCAGTGTCAGCGACAGCCACTGCCAGTACGTGAACTGCCAGGCAGGGACCATGGCCAGCACGACCACCGGCAGCGCCAGGACGACCGAGGTGATCAGGCGCCGGCGCAGCGGGCCCAGCTCGTCCTCCGCCGGCTCCGTGCCCTCCGCCGCGGGTGCGCCGGCGCCGGCGGGCGGGGTGACGGGACGGGCGGGGGCGGGCGGCGCGGCGGTGTAGCCGGTGGCCTCGACCGTGGCGACCAGGTCGGCCACGCTGACGCCCTCGCCGTGGGTGACCTGCGCCTTCTCGGTCGCGTAGTTGACGGTCGCCGTCACCCCGGGCATGCGGTTGAGCTTCTTCTCCACCCGGGCGGCGCACGAGGCGCAGGTCATGCCGCCGATCGTGAGCTCGGTCCGGGTGGCGCCGGTGGTCTCGCCTGTGCTCTCGCCGGTGCCGGTGGTCGTGATGGTCATGGTCGTGTCTGCTCCTCGTCGGGCGACGGGGCCGGTGTTCCCTCCCCTTGATACCCCCTAGGGGTATCTTGCACTTCCAGTTATACCCCCCGGGTGTATGCGGTGCAAGGTGCGCCGGAAACGCCGAAGGCGGCCGCGCGGGCGGCCGCCTTCGGATGCGGTGTCGGGTGGGGTGCCGGAGGGGGGTCGGGTCCGGTGCCGGACGGGCTCAGGGCTGGAGGCCGCCGAGCCGGCCCTCCAGGAGGACGAGCAGTTCGGCCAGCGTCTCGGCGAGCTCGTCCTGGCGGTCCTTGCCGAGACCGGCCAGCAGCGCCTGCTCGTACTCCAGCTGGTGGGGGATCAACCGGTCGATGAGCTCGCGGCCGGCCTCGGTGAGGGAGAGGTGGGCCATCCGGCGGTCGCGTTCGTCGGGCCGGCGCGCGACCAGCCCCCGCTCCTCCAGCACTCGCAGCCGCTTGGTGACGGCCGCCCCGGAGGCGAAGGTCTCCCGCGCGATCTGCCCCGGGGGCAGCTCCCGGCCCGTACGGCGCAGGGTGCCCAGGATGTCGAACTCCGGCCGCGTCAGCCCCTCCCGCACCAGCGGGGCGTCGGAGGCCTGCTGCAGCAGTGCGGCGCAGCGATTGAGCCGGCCGATCACGGCCATCGGCGCGGTGTCCAGTCCTGGGTGGACCCGCTGCCACTGGCGCAGCACGCGCGCGACGATGTCCTCGGCGTCCTCGGCCACAGTTCGTCGATCCTCTCCGGGTAGGGGCTCCTGGTGAGATTCTGCCGCCCGTCGCCCGTGGATCCTCACTCCGCCCGTGGTCGCCGCGCGCGACGCGGTGCGGTCAGGGCGCAGGCGAGCAGGCCGAGGGCGGCTCCGACGAGGGTGTCGACGAGTCGGTCGGTGACGAGCGGGCCCGCCCGGTGCGGGCCGGCGAACTCGCCGAGCAGCAGCGCCATCGGTGTCACGCACACGCTGCCCAGCCAGTAGTTCCGGGAGATGAACGCCTCCGCGCCGACCTGCAGGGCGAGCGCGACGAGCACCAGGGCCGCCTCGCCGGTCCGGGCGAGCGGCAGCAGGGCGGCGAAGAGCGCCAGCCCCAGGACATTGCCGAGCACGCGCTGCGCCGCGCGCCGCCGGGACGGCGCCGCGCCGGCCTGGAAGACGGAGGCGGCCGTCACGACCGACCAGTACGGGTGGCCGACGCCGAGTGCGAGCGAGGCCCACCCGGCGAGCGCGCAGCCGACGGCGACGCGGACGAAGAGGGCGAGGGATCCGCGTTCGCGGGGTGCTGTGATCGGTGCCGGCGCCGGAGCCGTGCGGCGCAGGGCCGCCGGAGCCATGCAGATCGCCCAGGCCAGCGCCCCGCAGACCGCCACCAGACCGACGTGTTCCGGAACGTCCCCGAGCCGTTGCGGCACGAAGAACGCGCTCGAGGTCACGAACGTGAGCACCACGTTCCCCGGCGGCCCCACCCGGCTCACGTCGCAGGCCACCCGGTGCGCCGCCGCCACCAGCGACGCGAGCGGGACGAGCAGCGCCGCGGAGTCCGTCAGGGCGGCGCAGGTCAGCGCGAACGCCGTCCCCGCGACGGCGCCGAGCACCAGCAGGGCCAGCGTCCGGGCCCGCCGGGCGTACGGCAGGCCGTGCCCGTAGAGCGCGCACAGCGCCCCGGCCGTGGTGTAGAGGGCCAGGTCGAGGCGGCCGAGCACCAGCAGCACGGCTGTCTCTTATACAC
>KL569436.1:1025-1326 GCA_000715685.1 Streptomyces lilacinus | reverse complement strand
TCAGAGATGTGTATAAGAGACAGGGCCTCAGGCGCACGACCTCGAGCAGCGGCACGGGGAGGGGTCGGGCGGGGAGCCGGGCAGGGAGAAGCTTCACCATGCCGCGAAGATTAACAGGTGTTTTACTGGTGAAAGATCTCCCGGAGAACCCTCTCCCGACACTCCCCGGGCGTGCCCCACGCGCAACGCAGCGCCCGGGCCTTGCCGATCCACAAGGACAGGTCGTACTCCGCGGTGTAGCCGATCGCGCCGTGCAGCTGCAGCGCCGTGCGCGCCGCCGCGTACCTGTCTCTTATACACA
>KL569436.1:408-718 GCA_000715685.1 Streptomyces lilacinus | reverse complement strand
GCCTTGGCCGCCGCGACCTCGGCTCCCGCGCCGGGCGATCCGGACGCGAGGGCCACCCCGGCGCCGTACAGGAGCGGCCGCGCGAACTCCAGGGCGATGAGCGTGTCCGCGAGCCGGTGCTTGACCGCCTGGAACGAGCCGATGGCCGCGCCGAACTGCGTGCGCCGCTTGGTGTAGTCGGCCGTCCGGTCGAGCAGCGCGAGCCCCACCCCGAGCGCCTGGGCCGCGGTCGCGTACGCCGCCCAGTCCGCCGCGCGGCCCGCCGCCTCCCGCACGGCCGGGCCCGCCGCGACCGGCGGACCGTCCGTCG
>KL569436.1:0-130 GCA_000715685.1 Streptomyces lilacinus | reverse complement strand
TCGCGCCATCAGAGATGTGTATAAGAGACAGACACCGGGCCGTGACCGGCCCCGACGCGCAGCTCGTCCCGGTCCGAGACGGTGACCACCGCGTCCGCCGCGTCCGCGCCTGTCTCTTATACACATCTCT
>KL569435.1:49745-53458 GCA_000715685.1 Streptomyces lilacinus | reverse complement strand
CCCGCTGGAGGCGGGGGACGGCGGCCGGCCTTGTTAAAGCTGCGCGGCGGTGAGCTGCGCGACGACTATTCGACGACCTTCAGGAGCTTGTGGGCCGTCCCCTCGCTGGGGTTGCCGATCTTGTCGGCGGTGGCGCCCTTCGTCAGCGCGTCCGCGACCTGCTGCGGGGTGGCGTCCTTGTGGCCCGCCAGGTAGACCGCGGCGGCACCCGTGACGTGCGGGGTGGCCATGGACGTACCCGAGATGGTCTTGGTGCCGGAGTCGCTGTCGTTCCAGTCGGAGGTGATGTCCGAGCCGGGGGCGTAGAGGTCGACGACGCTGCCGAAGTTGGAGAAGTCGGACTGCTTGTCGTCCTTGGTGGAGGAAGCCACGGTGATGGCCTCCTTCACCCGCGCCGGCGAGCCCTTGCCGGCGTCGGTGGACTCGTTGCCCGCCGCGACGGCGAAGGTGACACCGGAGGCGATGGCCTTCTGGACGGCCGCGTCGAGGGCCTCGTCGGCGCCGCCGCCGAGGCTCATGTTGGCGACCGAGGGGCCCTTGTGGTTCTTGGTCACCCAGTCGATGCCGGCGACGACCTGCTCGGTGGTGCCGGAGCCCTGCGCGTCGAGGACGCGGACGGCCACGATCTTGGCCTTCTTGGCGACGCCGTGCGCCGTGCCGGCGATGGTGCCCGCCACGTGCGTGCCGTGGCCGTTGCCGTCCTCGGCCTTGTCGTTGTTGTCCACGGCGTTGAAGCCGTAGGCCGCGCGACCGCCGAAGTCCTTGTGGCTGATGCGCACGCCGGTGTCGATGACGTACGCGGTGACGCCCTCACCCGCGCTGTCGGGGTAGGTGTACTTGCCGTCGCCCTTGGTGTCGGCCTGGTCGATCCGGTCCAGACCCCAGGAGGGTGGGGCCTCCTGGGCGGCGTTGATGGTGAAGCGGTGGTTCTGCACGACCTTGGCGACGGACGGGTCGGCGGCGAGCCGCTTCGCCTCCGTCTTGTCCAGGCCGCTGGCGGAGAAGCCGTGGACGGCGGAGGAGTAGGTGCGCTCCAGCTTGCCGCCGTACCGCTCGGCCAGGTTCTTGCCCTCGGTGGAGACGGCGTGGGCTCCGGACTTCTCCGCGCCGTCCTTCAGCATGACGATGTAGCTGCCATCGATGGCGCCCTTGGCGTCCGCGCCGTAGACGGTGCCTTCCGCGGGAGCGGAGGCGGCACCGGCGGGCAGCGCCAAGAGGGTGGCTCCGGCGGTGACGGCCGTCGCGGCGGATATCGCCAGGACGAGGCGTCGCTTGCCGGCGCGCTTGTGGGATGCCATAACGAGGTTTCCTCCTCGTGCGGTTGTGGGGGGGATCGCGTTGGTCATTGCGCGATACACCCGAAAGCGAAGTCACCGCCTCCGGGTGATCAAAACCCTGTCAGTCTTGACGCGCTCAGATCAACACCTGAATCAAGGTGTGACATACGCAACGCTCTTGCGTAAACCTAAACCCCAAGCAACCACGGCAAGTTGGACATAGTCCCGCGAGAACAGCTGTCACGTTTTACATTGCCGACACACACAATTGCCTTTTCTCTTACGGGATTTGATGCCGTCGATCCGGCCGAAGTCCGCTATGGCACTGCGTGTGCGGGCGGGTG
This sequence comes from Streptomyces lilacinus, assembly GCA_000715685.1. Taxonomy (GTDB): domain Bacteria; phylum Actinomycetota; class Actinomycetes; order Streptomycetales; family Streptomycetaceae; genus Streptomyces; species Streptomyces lilacinus. Next base: position 51,837 of record KL569435.1, on the reverse strand, counting down.
ACGTGGCATCAGGTGTACGCGGCAGGACGGCCGAGCGGAACGCGCCACCGGCGCCCGCGCCCGGGTGGCGCGGGCAGCGCCCGACGCCCCGCCGTGCTGCGTGCGCCCGGGGTGCCGTCGGCACGGGAGGGGGAGACCGTGGGTGCGGTCTGCGGTCGCCCCCGGAACCGAAGAACGCCGACGGAGACCATCCGCATCACCAGGGACAGGAGTGCGCACCAGTGGCCATCATCGTGACGTTCCATGCCGAAGGCGTCGGCCCAGAGCTCTACGACGCGTGCATCGACCGCATATCGGAGGGGCGCGGGTTCACCTCGTTCGCCGACCTGCCCGCCCCGGGCCTGCTCGCCCACGTCTCCGGACCGGTGGACGGCGGCTGGCGGGTCACCGACGTGTGGGAGTCGTTGGAGGCCTTCGAGGCGTTCGCCAAGATCCTGGGCCCGGTCATCGCCGACCTCGGCTACGGGCACCTGCAGCCGGAGATCACCCCCGCCCACAACGTCGTCACCCGCTGACCGATCGATCGATCCCGGTCCTCGGGTGTGGTCCCGCCCCGGGCGGGACCACCTCGTGCCTCGCGTGCGGGCTCAGCCGCCGGCGTTCTCGACGCGGAGGCGGATCTGCTCCTCCAGCCGCTCCAGGCTGCGGGTGAGCGCGTCGTTCACGACGGCCTCGCCGGGGTCGTCGTTCTCGTCGAAGAAGGAGAGGTGGATCGTCACCTCGCTGGCGCCGCTCGCGATCCCGGCGACCTGGAGCCAGCCGGCGTAGGCGCCGGTGTCCCGGGTCCCCCATTCGACGCGCATCCGCTCCGGGGAGGCGCGGAAGAGCCCGGGCTCGTCCGCGCCGGTGCGGTCCTCGTGCACGGTCACGGCCGGCAGCTCCTCCGCGCTGACGTGCAGGTCCTCGGGCAGCCAGCTGCCGAGCCGGTCGACGCCGCTCACCTCGTCGAAGACGTGCTCGGGCAGTGCGGGCATCGTGCGGGAGCGCTCGTATTCGCTCATGCCATCCCCTTCTCGGTCCGGGACCTTCCACGTCCCGCCTGCCCGGCGAGCGGCCCCTCGCGGCACGGGACCACCCGTTCGCCCCGGATCCGTTCCGTCGTTCGGCCCCAGGGGGCCCGCTCAGGCGGCGGTGGGCGCGCCGGTCACGCGGCGCTCGCCGCCGTTGCGGCGCTGCCACGCGCGGTAGACCTCGACGGCCGCGTCGCGGGCCTCGTGGCGCATCGGCAGTCGGCGTTCGCGCCAGTCCTTGGCGAATTCGCCGTAGAAGGTGCCGAGCTCGAAGTACTTGCGGTCGTCCACGTAGTGCGGTTCGTAGTCGTCCCGCTGGGTGAGAAAGACGACCTCGTCGGGGCTGCAGTAGTAGAGGGATCCCAGGCACATCGGGCAGGGGTGGGCGAGCACGTAGATCGTGCAGCCGCTCAGGTGCTCGGTTCCGAGCCGGGTGCAGGCGTCGCGGATGGCGAGGATCTCGGCGTGGGCGGTCGGGTCGGAGGTCTGGGCGACCTTGTTCGGGCTCTCGGCGAGGATCTTCCCGTCCTTGACGACGACGGTGGCGAAGGGACGGCCGCCCTCCTCGACGTTGCGGCGGGCGATGTCGATGGTGCGCTGGACGAAGTCCATGGAGTCTGGCCCTTCTCGGGTGCGTGCGGAGTGGGTGCGGGGCGTACGGGCATACGGGGAGGGGGCCGGGGTCTGCCCGGCCCCCTCCCCCGGTGATCAGAACGGCTTGGTCGGGAGGTACTTGCCGTCGAGGGTGATCACCGCGCGGTGCCCGCCCTCGGGGTCCTCGACCTTCTTCACGTCCAGCTTGAAGTTGATCGCGCTGATGATGCCGTCGCCGAACTGCTCGTGGACGAGTGCCTTGAGCGTGGTGCCGTAGACCTGGAGCATCTCGTGGAAGCGGTAGATGGTCGGGTCGGTCGGGATGCCGCCGGGGATGCTGCCGCGCGTCGGGATCGTCTGCAGGAGCAGCGCCGCGTCCTCGTCCAGGCCGAGCAGCTCGGCCACGGCCTCGGCGGCGTCGGCCGGGAGGGCGTGCTGGCCGAGCACGGCGGCGGTGACGAAGGCGACGGACAGGCCGGCGGCGTCGG
>KL569435.1:47523-49522 GCA_000715685.1 Streptomyces lilacinus | reverse complement strand
GTGCTGGCCGAGCACGGCGGCGGTGACGAAGGCGACGGACAGGCCGGCGGCGTCGGCCAGCTCCTGCCAGGTGAGGTCCTTGCGGGTCTTGGCCTCGACGGCGGCGACGGCGAGCTCCTGGCGGGCGCGGGGGTCGAACTGTGCGTGCATGATGAGCGGTTCCTTTCGGAGGGGGATTTCAGATTTCGGGTTTCGGGGGGAGGGGTGGGATCAGGCGGCCAGGGCCGTGAACCGGCCGCTGGCGGCGTCGAGTTCCTCGACGGAGCCGGATCCGATGTCGTACACCCAGCCGTGGAGGCGCACCGCGCCTCGGGCGAGGGCCCGTACGACGGAGGGGTGGGTGGCGAGGTTGGCCAGCTGGCTGCGGACGTTGGCCCGTACGAGCTCCGCCACCCCGTCCGCGCCGGTGGCGTCGGTCCGGGCCTTCGACGCGTCCGCGTGGCGCAGCCACGTGGCGACGGCCGGCAGCGTGTCGAGACCCTGGCCCGAGGCGAGGGCGGTCATCGCGCCGCAGGCGGAGTGCCCGCAGACGATGACGTCCGCGACGCCGAGGACGCCGACCGCGTACTCGATGCTGGCCGCGACCCCGTCCGCGCCCGGGGCGTACGGAGGCACCAGGTTGCCGGCGGTGCGGATGACGAAGAGCTCGCCCGGCTCGCGCTGGGTGATCAGCTCGGGGACGACCCGGGCGTCCGAGCAGCCGATGAAGAGGGCGGTCGGCTCATGGGTGGTCGCGAGCTTGTCGAAAAGCGCCGCGCGTCCGGGAAAGGCTTCCCGCTGAAACTGCCGGATTCCTTCGGCAAGGTCCTTCATCAGGTCACTCCTCTTTCGGCGACTCGTTGCGTTCGGCCAACGAGCTCAACCATGCATGACCTGCGTCTATAGCGTCCAATACTTGACATCCATGACAGCTATAGATGTCACCTATATCGCTTTACAATGAGCCCATGCCCATGGAATTGCGTCACCTGCGCTATCTGCTCGCCGTCGCCGAGCACGCCGGATTCACCCGCGCCGCCGAGGCCCTGCACATTTCGCAGCCCACGCTGTCGCAGCAGATCAAGCAATTGGAGAAGTCCCTGGGCGCGCGGCTCCTCGACCGCACCGGCCGGTCCGTGCGGCTGACCGACGCCGGCGAGGCCTACGCCCACTACGCGCGGCGCGCCCTGCAGGACCTGGCGGCCGCCGAACGCGCCGTGCTGGACGTACGGGACCTCTCGCGCGGCGCGCTGCGGCTGGCCATGACGCCGACCTTCACCGCCTACCTCGTCGGCCCGGTGGCCGGGGAGTTCCACACCCGCCACCCGGGCATCGCCCTGAACGTCCGCGAGATGACGCAGCATCAGATCGAGTCGGCCCTGCTGGCGGACGAGCTGGACCTCGGCATCGCCTTCGGCGCTCCCCGGCTGCCCGGCATCGCGGACACCGCGCTGTTCACCGAGACCCTCAGCCTCGTCGTCGGCACCGGGCATCCGCAGGCCGGACAGGACGAGCCACTGCCCGTCCGGGAGCTCGCCGGCCACGACCTCGCCCTGCTCAGCGGCGACTTCGCCACCCGCGGGCACATCGACGCGTACTTCGCCGAGCACGCCGTGCGGCCGCGCATCGCCGTGGAGGCCAACTCCCTGGGCGCGCTCACGGAGATCGTCCGGCGCACCGCGCTGGCCACCGTCCTGCCCGACGCCATCGCCCGGGACCACCCCCACCTCCACCCCGTCCCCCTCGAGCCGGCGCTGCCCGCGCGCACGGTGAGCCTGCTGCACCGCGAGACGGCCTACCGCAGCGCCGCTGCCCACGCCTTCACCGACGTCGTCCGTCGCTGGTCGGACGACCGGGGGCGGCCCCCTGCCGGGTGAGCGCGCCGAGGTGGTCGTCGAGCGTGCGGGTGGGGGCCCAGCCCTGGGCTCGCGCACGGCTGATGTCCAGGACGACGGGGTGGGCGAGCTGGTCGACCGCGTAGCGGGACAGGGCCGGCTCTGTCTCTTATACACATCTCTGA
>KL569435.1:45879-47241 GCA_000715685.1 Streptomyces lilacinus | reverse complement strand
GCCTCCGCGGCCCGCGCCGCGCCCGTGGCGAGGCGCGGCGGCAGGTGCCGGATGCGGGCCCGTACGCCGTGGGCCCGCAGCACCCGTCGGAGGGCGTCGTCGCGGTCGTAGGCGACGGCGTCCGCGATGTTGTACGCGCCCGGGGGCCAGCCGAAGGCGGCCAGGGCGGCGCTCGCCAGGTTCTCGACCGCCGTGAGGCTCAGCGCGACGTCCGGGCCGGGCAGCAGGAGCGTGCCGGCGCGGACCCGGGAGCGCAGTCGGGGCAGCAGGTGCGGGTCGCCGGGGCCGTAGACCGCGCGGGGGCGCAGGACCACGGCGCCGGCGTCGAGCGCGAGCCGTTCGCCGGCGGCCTTGGTCCGGCCGTAGGCGTTGAGCTGGCCGGCGACGGGGTGGTCCTCGCGGACCAGGCTCCGGTCCGGGCGGGGGTCGTACACGCTGGCGCTGCTCACCCAGACGACCGGGCGCGGGCCGGCCGCGGCGAGCAGGCGCGCGGTGCCGTCGACGTTGACGGCCCGCATCAGGGCCTCGGCCGGGGAGCCCGGCGCGGGGTCGCCGACGGCCGCCGCGCAGTGGACGACGACGTCGGCACCCGCGAGGTCCGGCGTCTGATGCGCCGCGTCCCACGGCACGTGCCGGCCGACGGGGCCGGGCCGGCGCCCGACGCACACCACGTCGGCGAACTCCGCCGCCATCGTGGCGACATGGCCGCCACAGAAGCCGCTCGCGCCGGTGACGGCGATGCGCAGCGCGGGCCTCACCGAGCTACCTCCGGTCGGACGATCAGGGAGGCCCAGGCGGGCAGCGCGGCCCGGCGATCGGCGCGTGCCCGGACGACGGCGGGGCGATACGGCGCGAGGACCCGCAGGAAGTCCTCCAGCTGGGCTCGGGCGAGCCGGGCGCCGGGGCAGGCGTGCGGCCCGGCACCGAAGACCAGCTGGGCGAGTGCCGGGGCGGCCGGGCGCCGGCAGTCCGGGTCGTCGACGTGCGCGCGGACGGCGTGACGGGCGACCAGCACCAGCCGGTCGCCGGCCCGCACCGGGCAGCCGCCCACGGTGCCGGGCCCCGCGGCGACGCGGGGCAGCACCGGCGAGGGGGCGGTGACCCGCAGCAACTCGGCGGCCAGCGCCGGCCGGTGGGCGGCGTCGGCGGCGAGGTCCCACCAGGCGGCGTCGGCACACCACGCCGCGGCGCGCGGCAGCGCGGCGACGACCGTCGTCACGGCCGCGACGGCCAGCATCGCCCGCGCGGGGTCGTCGCCTCCCAGCACGGCGCGCAGCCGGCGGCCGGCGTCCTCGGCGGCGGAGCGGGAGCCCGGGCGGGCAGGGCCCGGGAGGTGGTCGCGCACGGCCGCGGCCGCGGCGG
>KL569435.1:36348-45603 GCA_000715685.1 Streptomyces lilacinus | reverse complement strand
GTGTATAAGAGACAGGCCCAGCAGGGCGCAGGCCGTCGCCCCCGCGAGCTCCCGCGCGACCGGCACCAGGTCGACGTCGCGCCCCTCGCCCAACGGCGCGAGCCCGCGGCCGAGCACGGCGCCCCACACCGGCCGCAGGCGCTCCACCCCCGCGACCGACAGGCCACCGGCGAGCGCCCGCCGGGCGGCCCGGTGTTCGGCCCCCTCCTGGTCGAACATCACGCCGCCGCGCGCGTCCGCCAAGGCGACGTGTGCGGCGCGCCCGGTCGTGCCGTCGGCCTCGCGGTCCAGCGGCACATGGGTGAGCGCATGCCGCATGGCCTCGGCCTCGTGCACCAGTGCGGTCGTCCCGATCCGCACGACGGGCCGGCGCCGCGCGACGGCGAGCAGGGCGAAGAGCACGGGGTGCCCGGCCAGATACACCCACCGATCCCGCCGTCGCGCGGCGGCCACGCCGCGCCGGCGCCGAGGGCGCGGCCACCTGTTGGCGCCGGTCGCCGCCGGCAGGACGGGCGCGACCCTGTCGACCCCGGCGATGCCGGGCTCTTCGGGCTGCCCATGGCGATCGCCCGGGGACCGGGCGGGCGCCCCGGGAACCACCTGCCGGACCGCGCCGGGCGCCGACACCGAAGCCTCGCCGAGCGCCACCGGCGGAACCGGCACGGCACCGACCGCCCCAGCGACGCCGGGCTCACCCGCCGCAGCGCCCACCTCGGATCCCCCGTCGCCGTCACCCGGAAATTGGGCAGGCGCGCCGGAAACCACCTGCCGAGCAACGCCAGGTGCCGGCGCCGAAGCCACGCCAACCGCGATCAGCGGGACGGGCGCGGCATCGTCCGCCCCGGCGACGCCGGACTCATCCGCCGCAGCGCCCGCTTCGAACTGCCCATGGTGATCGCCCGCGAACCGGGCGGGAGCCGCCCGCCGGGCCGCGCCCGGCCCCGACACCGAAGCCACGCCGGACCCCGCCGGCGGGACCGGCGCCGCACCGGAGCCGGTGCGCCCCGTCGTCGCCGCGCGCATCCGTGCCGCCGTCATCGCCGCTCCCCCGTCCGGCCCCGACCGCGCTTCCGCGCGGCCAAGGCCGTCGCCGCCTTGCGGGCCGCGGCCTCGCGGTCCGGTTTGCGGGAGCGGCCGGCGAGAGGGACGGTCGTGAGGAGGATCGCGTCGGGGCGGGCCGTGCCCATGCGGGCCACGGGGGTGGCCAGGGCCGCGCGGATCGTGTGCGGGGGTGTGTGCGGGCGGGGCTGGACCAGGGCGACCAGGCGTTCGTCGCCGTCCGGGTCGGGGACGCCGACGAGGACGGCGAGTTCGACGCCGGGGACGTGGAGGGCCGGTTCGTAGAGGCCGGGGTAGATGTTCTCGGCGTCGCGCAGCACCATGTCCTTGCAGCGGCCGGCCAGGACGATGCGGCCGGCCGCGTCCACGTGGGCGCGGTCGCCGGTGCGCACCCACGGGTCGGGGGCCTCGCCGAGGTAGCGGTGGCGGGCGGCGGGGCCGCGCAGGAGCAGTTCGCCGGTGGTGTCGGGCGCGGCGTCGACGCCGGGCAGCGGGGTGCCGACGAGGTCGCCGGCACCGGTGAAGGCGGCCTTCTCGGCCTGCTCGACGGCGGCCGCCGGGAAGAGCTCCGTCAGGGCGTAGACGCTCCACGCCTCCGCCGCGCCGGCCCGTTTGACGCGGGTGAGCAGGTCCGCGCCGGCCGGTGCGGAGCCGGTCCACACGCCGCCGGTGAAGCGGGCTTCCGCGCCGAGCGTGGCGCGCAGCTGAGGCGGGGTCAGATACGTGGCCTGCGGCCGCAGTCGGGCCAGTTGTCGGGCGAGGACGCGGGGCGCGCGGGCGGGCAGCGCGACGGGAGCGCCGAGGGCCAGGGACGGCACGAGGACGAAGAAGGTGCCGCCCAGCACGGGCCGGCCGGCGCGTGGTCCGACGAGGTCGGCGACGGTGCGCATGCCCGCGGCGAGGGACGAGCGGGTGTGGACGACGGCCCGTGGCCGGGCGGTGGTGCCGGAGGTGAAGACGATCGCGGCGTCTGCCTCGTCGTCCGGCCAGGCGGGCAGGCCGGTGCGCGACGCGCCCGTGTCCAGCGGGGCGGCGCAGCCGGGGAGTCGGGGGCCGAGGGTGGCGACGGGGCCGAGCTCGGCGAGGTCGGGCAGCGCGAGGCGGGCGCGGCGCGCCAGGGGGCGGGCCCAGCCGGCGACGGCCTGGGCGGTGGCGTCGGCGAGGACGAGCGAGGGCCGGGCCAGGGCGAGCCGGGCGCGCAGTACGTCGGGGCCGGCTCCGGGGTCGAGGACGGCGGCGCGCAGGCCCAGCCGGCCGGCGGCGAGCAGCACGGCGAGGGCGCGGGGCCCGGGCCGTACGGCGACGCCGAGGGTGTCGCCGGCGGTGAGGCCGCGGGCGCGCAGGGCGGCGGCGTAGGCGTCGGCGAGGTCGGTGAGGTCGCCGCGGGTGGCGCGGACGCGCACGGCGCCGGTGCGGGTGGTGGTGAGCACGGCGGGCCGGTGCGGGTCGGTGCGCAGGGTGCGGTCGAGTCGGTCGAGCATCAGCGAGGGTCCTCCCCCAGGGCTCCGCAGCCCTTGTCGAGGTACCAGCGGGCGGTGCCCAGGAGGCCGTAGGCGCGCAGGCGGCGGGTGGAGTTCTCCACGACCATGGTCCGGGAGCGGAGGATGGCGGTGGTGTGGCGGCGCACGCGGTTCAGGAAGGCGCGGTCGGTGGGCGAGGGGCGGCGCGGCATGCCGCCGACGCGCAGATAGAGGTCGGCGGTGATGGCCATGTTGTTCCCGGCGTGCATGCGGTAGGGGGCGAGGTAGCCGTGGCGGCGGGCGTGGGCCGGGCGGAGCCGGCCGAAGGCGGCCGCGCCGGCGACCACGGCGCGGAACCCGGCGCGGCCGAGGAGCCCGTGTTCGTCGCGCCGGGCGGTGACGCGCCCGCAGACCATCTTCTGGCCGGGTCCGTCGAGGGCGGCGCGCGCGGCGGCGGTCCAGCCGGGGCGGGGCAGGCAGTCGGCGTCGGTCCGGGCCAGCCGGGTGGCGCCGCGGGCGACGGCGTACCGGAAGGCGGTGTCGACGGCGCAGCCCACGCCCTTCTCGGGCTCGTCGATGACGTGTACGGGGAAGGGAGCGCGGGCGGCGAAGGCGCGGGCGACGCGGCCGGTGCCGTCGGTGGAGGCGTTGTCGACGACGACGAGCGTGAAGTCGCGGTCGTGCTGGGCGGCCAGGGCGCGCAGGGTGTCGCCGATGCGGGCTTCTTCCTGGTGGGCGGGGACGACGACCCACAGGGCGGTCATGACTTCTCCCACACGATCGTCATGACGCTGGTGCCGCCGCCGAGGCCGACGAACAGGACGCGGTCGCCGGGGGCGAGGTCGGCGTGCACGCGGTCGAGTTGGACGCCGAGGGTGGCGCTGGCGATGTTGCCGAGTTCGGGCACGGTGACCACGAGACGGTCCTCGGGGACGCCGCTGACCTCGACGAAGCGTCGCAGGTAGGGCAGGGTCACCTGGTGGACGAGGATCCTTCGGAAGTCCTGCCAGTCGAGGCCGGTGCGGTGGCGCGCGCGGTCGAGGACGGCGGTGCCGCTCTTCTCGAACACCTCGCGCAGTTCGCGACCGTCCCCGTGGAAGTAGGTGTGCTCCTCGGTGCGCGGGTGGCGCGACCCGCCGCCGAAGATGCCGCCGACGGCCCAGTGTTCGGAGTGGGTCTCGGTGCCGATGTCGAGGATGCCGCCCCGGCGGACCGGTTCGACGACGACGGCGGCGCCCGCGTCCCCGAAGGTGTAGCCGGCGAAGCCGGCGCGGAACTGCTCGGGGCCGGCGGGGGCGCGGCGTATCGCGCGGGTGGGCGTCTCGCCGGTGACGACGAGGGCGCGCCGGGCGCGACCGGCCAGGATCATGGCGCGGGCGGTGTCGATGCCGTTGAGGAAGCTGTTGCAGGCGTTGCCGACGTCGAGCGCGTGGGCGGTGGAGCCGAGGGCGGCCTGGACGACGTGGGCGGTGGCCGGTTCGGTGACGTCGCGGGTCGCGGAGGCGTAGACCAGCAGGTCGATGTCGTGCGGGACGAGCTCGGCAGCGGCGAGGGCACGGCGGGCCGCGGTGACGGCGAGCGTGGAGGCGTACTCGTCGTCCCGGGCGACGCGGCGGGTGACGATGCCGGTGGCCCGCTCGAAGAGCCCCGGGGGAAGGGCGAGCCCGCCGGCGCGGGCCACCTCCTCCTGCAACTGCTCGGAGGTGACGATCTGTTCGGGCAGGCAGGACCCGGTGGCGGTGATGCCGACCCGGGTCGGCGCGGTACCGGCCCCGGGGCGGGGCCGGACCACGGACGTGCTGTTCTCGCGCATGCCGTCAAGCTTCGGCCGCGCGCCGGGCTCGGGCGTGAGTACGCGTACTCATCCGCGCCTGAGGAGATCAGGCAGCTTCGACGCGGCGGTGCGTCAGACCCCGAGGTCCCCGGCGGCGAGGGCGGTTCCCTCGACGCGGGCGCGGATCTTGGCGAAGGCGGTGTCGCGGGAGGTGGAGGTGTCGTCGGCGAAGGGCGAGAAGCCGCAGTCGTCGCAGGTGCCCAGCCGGTCGACGGGCAGGTGTCGGGCCGCGGCCAGGACGCGGTCGCGCACCTCCTCGGGCGTCTCGACGCGCGGGTCGATGGGGTCGGTCACGCCGACGAAGACGCGGGCGTCGGCGGGCAGGTGCTCGGCGATGACGGCGAGGACCTTGTCCGGTTCCGGCTCGCTCGCCAGTTGGACGTAGAAGGCGCCCGCCCTCAGGCGCAGCAGACGGGGCAGCAGTGCGGCGTAGTCGACGTCGAGGCTGTGGGTGGAGTCCTGGTCGCCGCCCGGGCAGGTGTGGACGCCGACGCGGGCCCGCTCGGTCGCGGTGAAGCGCTCGAGGACATGGTTGTTGAGGGCGATGAACTGCTCCAGCACGCTCCCGCTCGGATCCAGCTTGAGCGAGAGCCGGGCCTCGGTGAAGTCGAGTTGGACGACGTGGGCCCCGGCCTCCAGGCAGCGGCGGATGTCGGCCTCCGCCTCGGCCGCGAGGTCGTCGAGGAACGCCTCGCGCGGGTAGCCGTCGATGCCGTCGGCCGGATAGAGCAGGCTCAGTGCCGAGGGGGCGATGACGGCCTGCTTGACGGGTACGGTCGCGTGCCGCCGGGCGGCGTGCAGGTACGCGTCGGCGTGGGCGGCGTAGCGCAGGGGCCCGGCCGTCAGCCGGGGCAGTTGTCGCACGTGTCCGTCGGCGAAGGGGATCACCACGCCGTCGGGCGCCAGGTGGTCCAGTCCGGCGATCGGGTAGGTCGCGAAACTCGGCTTGGACTGTTCGCCGTCGGTGACGACCGGTGAGCCGGTCTCCTCCATGCGGCGGATCGTGTCGCGGACCGCGTCGTCCCGGGCGGCCGCGAGCGCGTCCTCGCCGAGTTCGCCCGCCGCGTGGGCCGCCGTGGCGGCCAGCAGGTCGGGGGTACGGGGAATGCTGCCGATGGGTTCCGTGGGAATGCTCACTCCGCGAGCGTAGGGAGTGGCCCGTGACCCATCAATCGCACACATGACCTTTGTCGCGTCCGTCGAACGCGGCCGAATGTTCCCGGACACCTCACCGTTCGGCCGCACTCCCGCGGGTGGAACGTACGGTCGGGAACCGGACCGGGTACCGGGTGCAGGTGAGAGTTCGTCACCCTTCCCAGCACGGCGGCGGGCGCCGCCGGTTCTTCGAGCGGCTGGCCGAGAACGCCTCGCACTTCACGAGTTCGCGGGCGTTCTTCGTGGTGTGCTTCCTGCTGGTGGCGAACTTCGTGGCCATGCACGCCGCCGGGCTCTCGGTCGAGCTGGACCTGCTGGCCGCGGGTCTGATGACGTCGGTGACGCTGTTGCTGCTGGCCCTGCTGAAGAACTCCGAGCTGCGCGCCGAGCACGCCATCCAGCGCAAGCTCGACGTGATCGCCGCCGCCCTCCTGGCGCACCACGAGGGCGACGGCAAGGCCTTCGACGAGCTGCGCGACACCATCCGCATGGAGGAGCAGACCTGACGCAGGATCAGCAGATGCGGGGCAGTTGCTCGCCGATCGGCAGGTCGACCACGCGCGTCCCGCCGAGCCGGGTGCGGGCCACGACCGTGCCGGGGTGCTCGGCCACGCACTCCCCGATGGCGGCGGCCCCGGCGCCCTGCGGGTGGGCGCGCAGGGCGGCGAGCACGGCGTCGGCGTGCCGCCGGGGCACGAAGGCGACGAGGCGGCCCTCGTTGGCCACGTAGAGCGGGTCGAGGCCGAGGAAGCCGCAGGCGTTGGCGACCGCCTCGGGCACGGGCACGGCGGCCTCGTCGAGGACGACGCCGGTACCGGAGGCGGTGGCGATCTCGTGGAGGGCGGTGGCCAGCCCGCCGCGGGTGGGGTCGCGCAGCGCGTGCAGGTCGGGGGTGACGGCGAGCACGGCGGCGACGAGGTCGGCCAGCGGCGCGGTGTCGCTGGCGATCCCGACGCCGAACTCCAGGCCCTCGCGGACGCTCAGCACGGCGATCCCGTGCAGGCCGATCGGCCCGCTGACGAGCACCACGTCGCCGGGCCGGGCCCGCTGCGGGCGGATGTCGACGCCGTCGGGGATCAGCCCGATGCCGGAGGTGGTGACGTAGACGCCGTCGCCGTGGCCGGCGTCGACGACCTTGGTGTCGCCGGTGACGACGGTGACGCCGGCGGCCTCGGCAGCCTTGCCGACGGCGCGGGCGACCCGGTCGACGACGGCGAGTTCGGTGCCCTCCTCCAGGATGAAGGCGCAGGACAGGTGGGCCGGCCGGGCGCCGCTCATCGCGAGGTCGTTGACGGTGCCGTTGACGGCGAGGTCGCCGATGCAGCCGCCGGGGAAGAACAGCGGCCGTACGACGTAGGAGTCGGTGGAGAAGGCGAGGCGCGCCCCGCCGAGGGTGAGCGCCGCGGAGTCGGCCAACTGGTCCAGGGTGGCGTTGCCGTAGGCGGGGGCGAAGAGGTCGGCGACGAGTTCGGCGGACAGGGCGCCGCCCCCGCCGTGGCCGAGGACGACGACGGGCTGGTCGTGCAGGGGCGCGGGGCAGCTCCAGGCGGCCGGGTCGGGTACGTCGCGTGCGGCGGGGTCGAGTGCGGTGTCAGCCAAGGGGGGCCGCCTCCTTCGTGGGGTGCGCCGGCGGTTCCAGGCGGCGGTAGAGGTAGTAGGCGGCGCAGGCCCCCTCGCTGGAGACCATGGTCGCGCCCAGGGGCGTACGGGGCGTGCAGGTGGTGCCGAAGGCGGCGCAGTCCCGGGGTTTGATCAGCCCTTGCAGGACCTCCCCGCTGCGGCAGGCGGCGGGTTCGCGGGTCGTGGTGCCCGTGACGCCGAAGCGGTGCTCGGCGTCGTACTCCCGGTAGGCGGGCGTCAGCCGCCAGCCGCTGTCGGGGATCGTGCCGATGCCCCGCCAGGCCCGGTCGGTCACCTCGAACACCTCGGCGAGCATCCGCAGGGCGGTGGGGTTGCCGCGGTCGCGGACAGCGCGCGGATAGGCGTTCTCCACCCGGTGCTCGCCGCGTTCGAGTTGGCGGACGGTGCGACGGACGCCCTCGAGGATGTCGAGGGGCTCGAAGCCGGTGACCACGATGGGCACCCGGTACCGCGCGGCCAGCTCGGGGTATTCGTCGACGCCCATCACGCTGCACACGTGCCCGGCGGCGAGGAAGGCCTGGACCCGGCAGGCCGGGGACCGCATGATCGCCTCGATGGCGGGCGGCACGCGCACGTGCGAGACGAGCAGGCTGAAGTTGCGGATGCCCAGCCGGCGGGCCTGATGGACCGTCATGGCGTTGGCGGGGGCGGTGGTCTCGAAGCCGATGCCGAAGAAGACGACCTGCTTGTCCGGGTGGCGGCGGGCGATCTCGAGGGCGTCCAGCGGTGAGTACACCACCCGTACGTCGCCGCCGGCGCTCTTGACGCGGAACAGATCGCGGTCGGTACCGGGCACGCGCAGCATGTCCCCGAAGGAGCAGAAGACGACCCCGGGCAGGGCGGCGACGGCGAGCGCCTTGTCGATCATCTCCAGGGGGGTGACGCAGACCGGGCAGCCGGGGCCGTGGATCAGCTCGACGGCGTCGGGGAGGAGTTGGTCGATGCCGTGCCGGATGATCGAGTGCGTCTGGCCGCCGCAGACCTCCATCAGCGCCCAGGGGCGGGTCACGGTCCGGTGGATGTCGTCCAGCAGCAGCCGGGCGAGGGCGGGGTCCTGGAACTCGTCGAGGTACTTCACAGCGCATCTCCCTCTGTGAGCCCGGCCTCGGCGGCGGCGCGGCTCCAGGGGTCGCCGAACTCCTCCTCGAGCGCCCCGATGCGGGCGAAGAGGTCCAGCGTCGCGAGCGCCGCCTCCTCGTCCAGGCGTTGCAGCGCGAAGCCGACGTGGACGACGGCGTAGTCGCCGACCTCGATGTCGGGCAGGTATTCCAGGCACACGTCCTTGACGGCGCCGCCGAAGTCGACCTTGGCCATGCGGGTGCCGTCGCGTTCCTCAATGCCGACGACCTTGCCGGGCACTGCCAGGCACATGGGCACCTCCTTCTCCCTCGCGGGTGCGGGCCGCCACGAGCAGTTGGCCGAGCGCGAGGCCGCCGTCGCCGCAGGGCACGGCGCGGTGGCGCACCACGGTGAATCCGCGCCGGCCGAGCTCGCGCGTGCAGGCCTCCTCCAGGACCGCGTTGGCGAACACCCCGCCGGAGAGGGCGACGGTGCCCACCCCGGTCAGTCGCCCGGCGGCCTCGCAGGCGGCGACGACGGCACCGGCGACGGCGTGGTGGAAGCGCGCGGCGACGACCTCGGTGGGGGTGCCCGCGCGCAGGTCGTGGACGACGGCCCGCAGTACGGGCGCCGGGTCGAGGACGCGGGGGCCGTCCTCGCCGCGCGGGCCGGCGCGCAGGCCGAAGGCGTACGGGCGGCCGCAGTCGGCGACGGCGGGGAGGGCGCGGGCCTCCAGCTCGAGGGCGGCCTGGGCCTCGTGGTCGCAGCGGTGACGGACCCCGGCGAGGGAGGAGACGGCGTCGAAGAGCCGGCCCATGCTGGAGGTCGGCACGCAGGACACGCCGCGCGCCAACTGGCGCTCCAGCAGCGCGCGTTCGCGGTCCGTGCAGGCGGCCGCGCACGGGAGGTCGGTGTCCCAGGGCAGGCCGGCGGCGCGCAGGTGGGCCAGGGCCATGCGGCAGGGGTTGCGGACGGCGGCGTCGCCGCCGGGCAGCGGCACGTACGCGAGGTGGGCGAGTCGGCGGTAGCCGGTGTAGTCGGCGAGCA
>KL569435.1:30188-36095 GCA_000715685.1 Streptomyces lilacinus | reverse complement strand
ATGTGTATAAGAGCAGCACCTCGCCGCCCCACACGGCGCCGTCGTCGCCGTAGCCGGTGCCGTCGAAGGCGACGCCGATGACGGGGGTGGTGCCGTCGAGGCCGGCGTCGGCCATGGCGGAGGCGATGTGGGCGTGGTGGTGCTGGACCAGGCGCAGCGGGCGGTCGGCGGCGTGCTCGCGGGCCCAGGCGGCCGACCGGTAGCGGGGGTGCCGGTCGGCGGCGATCAGGTCGGGGCGGACGCCGGTGAGCTCGGCGAGGTGGTCGACGGCGCGGGCGAGGGCGGTCTCGCCGGCGAGGTCGCCGAGGTCGCCGTTGTGCTGGGACAGCCAGGCGGAGCGGCCCTGGGCGAGGCAGAAGGTGTTCTTCAGGTCGCCGCCGACGGCGAGCGCGGGCGGCACCTCGAAGGGCAGGGCGAGCGGTTCGGGGACGTAGCCGCGCGAGCGGCGGAGCGGGACGGCGGTGCCGTCGGGGCGCACGCGCACGACGGAGTCGTCGCACGGCGCGTGGATCGGGCGGTCGTGGGCGAGGAGGGCGTCGGCGAGGGGGCCGAGGGTGCGGCGGGCCTCGTCGTCGTCGGTGACGATGGGCCGGCCGGAGCGGTTGCCGCTGGTCACGACGAGGGCCCGGGGGCCGGGCGGGTCGCCGGGCAGTCCGAACAGCAGCCGGTGCAGGGGGGTGTAGGGCAGCATCAGCCCGATGTCGGGGCTGCCGGGGCACACGGAGTCGGCGAGGGGGAGGTCGGGGGCGGTGGTCGGGGGGCGGCGCAGCAGGACGACGGGGGCGCGGGCGCCGCTCATGAGGCGTGCCTCGGTGTCGCCGACGGGGGCGACGGCCCGGGCGGTGGCGAGGTCGGCGGCCATGACGGCGAAGGGCTTGCCGCCGCGTTCCTTGGCCGCGCGCAGCCGGGCGACGGCGGTTTCATCGGTGGCGTCGCAGGCGAGGTGGTATCCGCCGATGCCCTTGACGGCGAGGATCGCGCCCCGGGCGAGCAGTTCGCGGGCGCGGGTGAGGGCGGCGTCGTCGGTGAGCGGGGGTCCGGCGCCCTCGAGGCGGAGCCGGGGTCCGCAGCGGGGGCAGGCGACGGGTTGGGCGTGGAAGCGGCGGTCGGCGGGGTCTGCGTATTCCTCGGCGCACCGCTCGCACAGCGCGAAGGGCGCCATGGTCGTGGTGGCCCGGTCGTAGGGCAGGGCGGTGACGATGGTGAAGCGGGGCCCGCAGTGGGTGCAGGTGATGAAGGGGTGACGGAAGCGGCGGTCGCCGGGGTCGGTGAGTTCGGCGTGGCAGTCGGCGCACAGGGCCGTGTCGGGCGGCACCCGGGTGCGGCCGGGGCCGGCCTCGGTCGGGCGGATGGTGAAGCCGTCCGCGCCGAGGGCGGGCACGCGGCGCTGGGAGACGGAGGAGACGACGGCCAGCGGCGGGGCGTGGCTGGTGAGCCGGTCGCAGAAGGCGCGGACGCGGCAGGGGTCGCCCTCGATCTCCGCGACGACGCCGCCCGCGTTGTTGGCGACGTAGCCCGACAGGCCGAGCTCGCGGGCGAGGCCGTGGACGAAGGGGCGGAAGCCGACGCCCTGGACGGCGCCGCGCACGACGACGCGGCGGCGGACGACGGCGTCGTCGTGGGTGGCGGTCACGGCTGAGGGGCCGTCAGGCTCTCGGGGCCGGGCCTGCGGTGGCGGCCGCGCGCGTGCGGCCGGCCGGGCTCGGGTCCGGGGGCGACGTGGGCCCGCCGGGCCGCGGCGGCCCGGCCGCCCTCCATCGTCGGCCGGTGCACGGCGGCGCCGTCGGCGACGGCCAGCATCCGGTCGACCAGCACCTCGAGGCCCTCGCCGGTGCGCGCGGAGGTGGCCAGGATCTCCACGCCGGGGTTGACGCGGGCGACGTTCTGCGTGAAGGCCACGCGGTCGAAGCCGACCGCGTCGGCGATGTCGGTCTTGGTCAGGACGACGAGGTGGGCGAGGCCGAAGGCCGTGGGGTACTTGAGCGGCTTGTCCTCGCCCTCGGTCACCGACATCAGCGTCACCCGCAGCTTCTCGCCGAGGTCGTAGGCGGCCGGGCAGACGAGGTTGCCGACGTTCTCCACGAAGAGCACCCGGGTGTCGTCCGGTGGCCAGTCCTCGAGGTGGCCGCGGAGCTGGGCGGCCTCCAGGTGGCACAGGCCCCCGGTGAGGACCTGCCGGACCGGGGCGCCGGAGCGGGCCAGGCGCCGGGCGTCGTTCTCGGTGGCCAGGTCGGCGGTGAGCGCGGCCACCGGCACGCCGCGGGCGACCGCGGCGGCCAGGACCGGCTCGAGCAGCGCGGTCTTGCCGCTGCCGGGACTGGACAGCAGGTTCACCACCGTCGTGCCCCGGGCCGCGAGTTCCTCGCGCAGGGCACCGGCCAGGGCGTCGTTCTCCGCCAGGACCGCCTGCCGTACATCGATGACACGGCACATCACGCGCTCGCCTCCTCCAGCTCGATTCCGGTGATCTCCAGCTCCCGGCCGGTCAGCAGGCGCGTCGTCGGCCGGTCGCAGCGCGGGCACCACAGGAAGGGCGGGGTGCCCACCGCGAAGTCGTCTCCGCAGGGAGCGCAGCGGGCCGTCGCCGTGATCTCCTCGACGAGGAGGCGGGCCGCCGCGAGCGCGGTGCCCCGCCGGGCCACGTCGAAGGAGAAGCGCAGGGCGTCGGGGACGACCCCGGCCAGCTCGCCGACGCGCACCCGTACCGCCGTCACGCGGGCGGGGGCGTGCCGCCGGGCCTCTTCCGCCGCCCGTTCGAGGACGGCGGTGGCGATGGACAGCTCGTGCATCCGCCTCCTGCTCCCGTCGCTGCCCGTACGGGCGGTCGCGGCCTCGTACGGGGTGGTCGTGGGACCCGCCCCGGTGCGGGGCGGTACCCCGTCCACAGTGCGCACACCGCCGGCGGGCGCGCCCGCCCGCCACGGCGGGCACCCGCCCAGGAGGGCGGGGTATTCGCCCGCCCAGCGCAATCGCGGCCCGCCCCGCGCGGCGTCGCGCGGGTGGGCGCCCCGCGTCGGTGACGATCTGTCAGGTGCGGCCCGTGGCGGGCCGTGCGCCGCCGTGCCAGGAGGTCGATCCCGTGCGCATCCTTCTCGTCGCCAGCGCCTTCAACAGCCTGACGCAGCGCGTCTTCGCCGAGCTCGGCGACCGCGGCCACGGTGTGGCCGTCGCCGTGCCGGACGGGGACGACGCGCTGCGCGCGGCGGTGCGCCGGCACCGCCCGGAGCTGGTCGTCGCGCCGATGCTGCGGACGGCGATCCCCCGGGACGTCTGGTCGCGGTACACGTGTCTGGTCGTCCATCCGGGTCCGCCCGGCGACCGGGGCCCGGCCGCGCTGGACTGGGCGCTGCACGACGGCGTCACCCGCTGGGGCGTGACGGTGCTTCAGGCGGAGGCGGAGCTGGACGCGGGGGCCGTGTGGGCGGCGGTGGACTTCGCGGTACCGGCCGGTGTCAGCAAGAGCGAGCTGTACCGCGGCGAGGTCGCCGACGCCGCGGTGGCGGCGGTGCTGCTCGCGGTCGAGCGGTTCGGCTCGGGCCGCTGGACGCCCACGGCCCAGGACGGCCTGCCCGTGCGCACGCGGCCGGCACTGTCGCAGGAGGAGCGTCGGATCGACTGGCGGTCGCAGCCGACGGAGTCGGTGCTGCGGACGCTGCGGGCCGCCGACTCGCGGCCGGGCGTGCGCGACGAGCTGCTGGGTGCCGAGTGGTACCTGCACGGCGGGTGTCCCGAGGACCGGTTGCGCGGGGAGCCGGGGGCGGTGCTGGCGACGCGGGCGGGGGCGATCTGCCGGGCGACGGCGGACGGCGCGGTGTGGATCCCCCAGCTGCGGCGGTGCCGCACGGCCGGGGCGCCGCCCGGGGTGAAGCTGCCGGCGGCCCTGGCGCTGGGCGACCTGCTGCCGCCGGTGCCGGACGTGCCGGCGCCGCTGGAGCTGCCGGCGCACCGCCGGACCTGGAGCGACATCCGCTACACGGAGCAGGGCGAGGTGGGCTTCGTACGGTTCCGCTTCCCCGGCGGCGCGATGAGCACGGCGCAGTGCCGGCGGCTGCTGAACGCCTACCGCTTCGCCTGTCGGCGGCCGACCTCGGTGGTCGTCCTGGGCGGCGAGCGGGACTTCTTCTCCAACGGCATCCATCTGAACGTCATCGAGGCGGACGCCGATCCGGCCGCGGAGTCGTGGGCCAACATCACCGCCATGGACGACCTGGTCGAGGCCGTGCTGACCACCACCGACCGACTCGTCGTGGCCGCCGTGGCGGGCAACGCCGCGGCGGGCGGGGTGATGCTGGCGCTGGCGGCCGACGAGGTGTGGTGCCGGGCGGGGTCGGTGTTCAACCCGCACTACCGGCTGATGGGGCTGTACGGCTCGGAGTACTGGACGTACAGCCTGCCCCGGCGGGTGGGCGGGGAGCGGGCGGCGGAGCTGATGGAGCGGGCCGCGCCGGTGAGCGCGGCCCGGGCGCGGGCGCTGGGGCTGGTGGACCGCGTGGTGCCGGGTCCGGCGCAGGAGTTCGCGGGGGCGGTCACCCGGATGGCCGCGGACCTGGTCGGTGAGAGCGACGTGCCGATGCGGATCGCGGTGAAGAAGGCGACGCGGGAGCGGGACGAGGCGATCCGCCCGCTGGCGGCCCACCGGGCGGAGGAGCTGGCCCGCATGCGCGACACGTTCTTCGCGCCCGACGCGCCGTACCACGCCCTGCGGGCGGCGTTCGTGCGCGGGCGGCCGGTGCCGGACCTGGCGGAGCGGCTCGACGCGCTGTCCGGGTTCTCCCTGCCGGGCGTTCGCATTGCCGGAAAAGAAGCTGTATGTCAGTTTTAGTCCCGGAGCGGCCCGGCAGACCGCCGACGGGACGCCGCACGGAGGCCGAAGGGAATCCGCCGATGGGTTTCGAGCCCACGACACCCGGCTTCGACGAGGTGCACATCCTGTGGACCTCCGAGGGCATGAGCTGCGACGGCGACACGGTCTCGGTGACCGCCGCCTCGCTGCCGAGTCTGGAGGACGTGCTGCTGGGGGCGATCCCCGGCGTGCCCAAGGTCCACCTGCACAACAAGGTGCTCGCCTACGAGACCGGCGACGACTTCACGGCCGCCTTCCACAGGGCGGCGCGCGGCGAGCTCGCGCCGTTCATCCTCGTCGTCGAGGGCTCGATCCCCAACGAGAACATCAACGGCGACGGCTACTGGACCTCCATGGGCAACGACCCGAAGACCGGCGAGCCGATCACCCTCAACACCTGGCTCGACCGGCTGGCCCACCGGGCGTGGGCGGTCGTCGCGATCGGCACCTGCGCGGCCTACGGCGGCATCCACGCCATGGCGGGCAACCCCACCGGCTGCATGGGCCTGGTCGACTACCTCGGCGAGGACTTCCGGTCGGCCGGCGGCCTGCCCGTCGTCAACGTCCCCGGCTGCCCCGTGCAACCGGACAACTTCATGGAGACCCTGCTGTGGGTCCTGCACCAGGCGGCCGGCCTGGCCCCCGTCATCCCCCTGGACGAACAGCTGCGACCCACCTGGCTCTTCGGCAAGACCGTGCACGAGGGCTGCGACCGCGCCGCCTACTACGAGCAGGGCGACTTCGCCAAGGACTACAACTCCCCCAAGTGCCAGGTGAAGGTGGGCTGCTGGGGCCCGGTGGTCAACTGCAACGTCACCAAGCGCGGCTGGATGGACGGCGTCGGCGGCTGCCCCAACGTCGGCGGCATCTGCATCGGCTGCACCATGCCGGGCTTCCCCGACAAGTTCATGCCCTTCATGGACGAGCCGCCCGGCGGCACGCTCTCGTCCGCCGTGATGAACGTCTACGGGCCCTTCGTCCGCACCCTGCGCTCGCTCACCAACACCACCGTCAACCGCGAACCGAAGTGGCGCCACAACCGCCAGGCGCTGACCAGCGGCTAA
>KL569435.1:26115-29917 GCA_000715685.1 Streptomyces lilacinus | reverse complement strand
TGTATAAGAGACAGACGCTGGCCGTACGGCGACTAGCCCGGCCCCCCAGAGAGGAACCATCAGTGGCGACCGCCCAGGACATCGACGCGGCACGGCGCGACCTCACCGAGGTCGCCTTCGACCCCATCACCCGGATCATCGGCAACCTCGGCATCTACACGAAGATCGACTTCCCGGCCCGGGAGGTCGTCGAGTGCCGCAGCACCTCGTCCATCTTCCGCGGCTACAGCGTCTTCATGAAGGGCAAGGACCCGCGCGACGCGCACTTCATCACCAGCCGCATCTGCGGAATCTGCGGCGACAACCACGCCACCTGCTCCGTCTACGCCCAGAACATGGCCTACGGCGTCAAACCGCCGCCGCTCGCCGACTGGATCATCAACCTCGGCGAGGCCGCCGAGTTCATGTTCGACCACACGATCTTCCAGGACAACCTGGTCTTCGTCGACTTCTGCGAACGCATGGTCAAGGAGACCAACCCCGGCGTCCTCGAGCGCGCCGAACGCACCCCCGCCCCGCGCGGCGACGTCCACGGCTACCGGACCATCGCCGACATCATGCGCGCCTTCAACCCCTTCGAGGGCGAGGTCTACAAGGAAGCGCTGCGCATGAGCCGGCTGACGCGCGAGATGTGCTGCCTGATGGAGGGACGCCACGTCCACCCCTCGACCCTCTACCCCGGCGGCGTCGGCACCGTCGCCACACCGCAGCTCTTCACCGACTACCTCGTCCGCCTCACCCGCTGCCTGGACTTCGTCAAGCGCGGGGTCGCGCTCAACGACGACGTCTTCGACTTCTTCTACGAGGCCCTGCCCGGCTACGAGGAGGTCGGCCGGCGGCGCACGCTGCTCGGCTGCTGGGGCTGCTTCCAGGACCCGGAGGTCGTCGACTACGACTACCGGAACATGAACACCTGGGGAAACGCCATGTTCGTCACCCCCGGCATCATCGTCGACAACGAGCTCGTCACCACGAACCTCGTCGACATCAACCTCGGCCTGCGCGTCCTGCTCGGCAGCTCCTACTACGAGGACTGGGCCGGCGAGGAGACCTACGTCGACCGCGACCCCCTCGGCAACCCCGTCGACCAGCGCCACCCCTGGAACCAGACCACTCTGCCCAAACCCCAGAAGCGCGACCTGGACGGCGGCAACTACAGCTGGGTCATGAGCCCGCGCTGGTACGACCGACGGACCGGCGACCATCTCGCGCTCGACACCGGCGGCGGCCCCCTCGCCCGCCTGTGGACCACCGCGCTGGCCGGCAAGGTGCACACCCCCTACGTCCGCTCCACCGGGCACAGCGTCGAGATCGACCTGTCTCTTATACACATCATAAGAGACAGCCATCGAGCGCGACCGGGCCCGGATGTACTTCGTCGCCTACGCGGCCGGCATGGCCCTCTACTTCGTCGAGCGCGCCCTCGACGAGGTCCGGGCCGGACGCACCAAGGTCTTCGAGGACTTCGACGTGCCCAAGGAGGCCATCGGCGTCGGCTTCCACGAGGCCGTGCGGGGCGTGCTCTCCCACCACCTCGTCATCCGCGACCGCAAGATCGCCAACTACCACCCGTACCCGCCGACCCCGTGGAACGCCAGCCCCCGCGACCACTACGGCACCCCGGGCCCGTACGAGGACGCCGTGCAGGGCATGAAGATCTTCGAGGAGAACGGCCCGGAGGACTTCAAGGGCATCGACATCATGCGCACGGTCCGCAGCTTCGACCCCTGCCTGCCGTGCGGCGTCCACATGTACCTCGGCGGCGGGCGCACCGTGCGGCAGAGCCACTCGCCGACGTTCGGCGCGCTGGCGTAGGGGGCGGCCATGAGCTGGAGCGACCAGGAGGCCCGCGAGCACGTCGCCCGCGCCGAGGCGCTGCTCGCCCGCCTCGACACCCTGCCCGACCCCGACGTCCGCGAGCAGGTCGCGGAGACCCTCGCGGCGGTGGTGGCGCTGTACGGCGAAGGTCTCGCCCGCGTCCTGCGGCACGCCGACGACACCGGCGCGGCCGCCCTCGCCGGCGACGAACTGGTGGGGCACCTGCTGCTGGTGCACGACCTGCACCCGGAGCCGGCCGACGCCCGGGTGCGGCGGGCACTCGGCCGGGTCCGGGCGGCGGGCGGCGCCGAGCTCGTCGCGCTCGACGGCCGCGTGGCGCGGGTCGGGCTGCGGGCCCGCGGCTGCGCCTCCTCGGCGGAGGCGACACGGCAGGAGGTGCGCGACGCGGTGGGGTGGGCGGCGCCGGAGATCGACCGGGTCGAGTTCGAGGAGGAGGCCGCGCCGATGCCGCTGATCGCGGTGGACTCCCTCTTCCGGGCCGGCGCGGGGAGCGGGCGGTGACGGACGCCGTCGCCTCTTCCCGGCTGCGGGACCTCGCCCGCCGGCCCGTGCCCGCGCCGACGGCCCCGGCCGCGGACAGGTGCGACCTGTGCGCGGAGCCGCTCCCGCCGGACCACCGGCACCTGCTGGACCTCGCCGGCGGCGAGGCCCGGTGCGCCTGCCGGGCCTGCGCCCTGCTCTTCGACCGACGGGAGGCGGGCGGCCGGCACTACCGGCTGCTGCCCCGGCGGAGGCTCCGCCTGTCCGGCTTCGCGATCGACGACCAGCTCTGGGCGGCCCTCGGCGTGCCGGTGGGGCTCGCGTACTTCGTCCGGGAGGGCGCCTCGGGCGAGGTCCGCGTGGGTTATCCGAGCCCGCTGGGCGCCCCGCGCGCCACCGTGGACCCGGCCGTCTGGGCGGAGCTCGCGCGCGGGCTGCCGCCCACGGCGGAGCTCGCCGACGACGTCGAGGCACTGCTGGTCAACCGGGCCCGGGGGGCGAGCGAGCACTGGATCGTCCCGCTGGACGACTGCTTTCGCCTCGTGGCCGTCGTCCGCGCACACTGGAAGGGCCTGACGGGGGGCCGTGAGGCGTGGGCCCGGATCGAGTCGTTCTTCTCGGAACCGGCGCGGTCCGCGCCGACGCACGGTGATCGTTAGGAGGAACCATGTCCGACCACACGTCCGAACGCGCATCCGGCACCGCCGGCGGCATCCGGGTGGGCCGGCCCGACGTGCGCGTCGACAAGGCCGCGCACGTCGCCGGCGTACGCCAGGGCAACCACACGGGCAACTTCAAGCACCAGCCCGGCCACCTGCCCGACGACCGGTCCACCTCGCGCCGCTCCACCGGCGTCAACTCGGGGCCCAAGAACCCCATCCTGCCCGACATGCCCAACCTCTCCCCCGCGTGACCGCGCACGCGGCGCCGCGCGCGCACGGCCCCGGGCCGGCCGTGCGCGACGACATCGCCGACCTGTCCTTCGCCGTCACCGACGTCCGCCCGCTCGAGCACGCCGCCGTGCCGACGCTCGCGTTCCGGCTGTTCCTCGCCCGCACGGGCGGCGGCCCGGTGCGCTCGGTCGCCCTTACCACGACCGTACGGATCGCACCCGCCCGGCGCCGCTGCGGTCCGACCGAACGCCTCGCCCTGGCCGGGCTGTTCGGCCAGCCCGAGCAGTGGGCCACCGGCCTGCGCCCGCTGGCCTGGGCCCAACTGACCACGGTCGTACCGCCCTTCGACGACACGACGACCCTCGACCTGCCGGTGCCCTGCACCCGCGAGTGCGAGCTGGCCGTGACCGCGTACTTCGACGCCGTACGGGACGGGGAGGTGCCGCTGGACTTCCTCTTCAGCGGCACGGTCTTCCACACCGGCCCCGACGGGGGCCTGCGGACCTCGCAGATCTCCTGGGCCCGGGAGACGACGTTCCCGCTGCCGGCCGCGCGGTGGCACGACCTGACGAGCCGCTACTACGGCGGGG
>KL569435.1:24563-25854 GCA_000715685.1 Streptomyces lilacinus | reverse complement strand
GGGGAGCCGCTACTACGGCGGGCTCAGCTGGCTCCGGCTCTCCCGGGACACCCACGAAAGGCTCGGCGCCTACCGCGCCCGGCACGCCCTGGCCGGCTGGGACGAGACGGTCCGGGCCCTGCTCGAGGGGGCGACCCGATGACCGCGGCAGGGGCGGCGGACCCCGTGGACGACCCTGTGGACGACGCCGTCGACGACGCCCTCGAGAAGATCGCGCGGACCTGCCTGTACGAGGGCTACCTGCTGGCTGTGGCCGTACCGGCGGTCGGCCCTGAAGAACACCCCGCCGCTGGACCTTCGGCGGCGTCTTCCCGCGCTCGGGCGCCGCGGCCCTCGGGGAGCCCGACCGGATGCGGACCGAGGTCCTCTTCGAGGGGCCGCCGACCGCCCGGCTGACCGTGCGGGTGCGGTTCCTGCACGTCGTCGAACGGCAGGTGCCCCGACACCTGCCGGACGGCGGCCGGGAGCCCGTCGACGCCCTCACCGTCGCGGGCGTCCGCCACCTCACCTGGCACGAGGCGACCGAACGCCACTGGGACTGCCCGCCGTGGGCCCCCGCCGACGGCCCCCGCACGATCCCGGTCGCCGTGGCCGGCGGCACGGCCGAGGAGCCCCTCGTCGACACCGGCGGCCGAGCGGTCGGCGCCCTGGTGCGCACCTGGCGGCCGCTCGACGGCAGCGTGCAGGTGGAGGCCGTCCCGGTCGACGGCGCGCCGGGCACCTGGCGCGTCGCCGTCACGATCCGCAACACCACGCCGTGCCCGGCGCCCGCGGCCGACGAGCGCACGGCCCGCGACGACCTGGCGCGCTACGCCTTCGTCTCCACCCACACGGTGCTCGGCTGCGCCGACGACGGCGCCTTCGTCTCCCTCGCCGACCCGCCCGCGCCGCTGCGCGAGGCGGCCCGGGCGTGCCGCAACAGGGGCACCTGGCCCGCCCTGGTCGCCGGCCCCGACGGGCCGGCGGGAGGCGACCGGCAGCGGTCCCGCACCGTGCTGTCCTCGCCGGTCACGCTCGAGGACTTCCCGGCCGTCGCGCCGGAGAGCCCCGGGGACCTCTTCGACGGCGGCGAGATCGACCAGCTCCTGATCCTCAGCGTGCTGAGCCTCGCGCCGCACGAGCGGGAGGAGGCCCGGGCGAGCGACCCCAGGGCCCGCGAGATCCTGGACCGTTGCGCCGCCCTGTCCGTCGACGACCTCATGGCACTCCACGGCCGGACCGTGACGAAGGAGAACCGATGACCGGAAGGACCGTACTGGTCGACGGCGTCCGGCCTGTCTCTTATACACAT
>KL569435.1:22081-24288 GCA_000715685.1 Streptomyces lilacinus | reverse complement strand
GGTCCGGCTGCGGCCCGGCCGGCGCGCCGACGTCCTCGACCTGGCGCTCGCCGGGCGGACGGCGGAGGTCGCGGCGGTGGAGGAGGACCTCGAGGGCCGGGTGCAGCTGGTCGTCACGCTCCACGACGACGCCGGCCGGGACTTCGCCACCGGCCTCGGCCACCGCTTCTTCTTCTCGCCCGAGGAGGTGGAGCCGGTCACGGAGACGGCGCCCCGGCCGGGGCCGCGGGTGCTGGTCGCGGGCGTCGGCAACGTCTTCCTGGCCGACGACGCCTTCGGCCCCGAGGTGGTCGCCGCGCTGCGCGGCCGACCCCTGCCGCACGGCGTGCACCTGGCGGACTTCGGCATCCGCGGCATGGACCTGGCGTACCGGCTGCTGGACGGCTACGACGCGGCGGTGCTCGTCGACGCGGCACCGCGCGGCGGGAGCCCGGGCACGCTCTACGTCATCGATGTCGACGCCCTCGACGGCGAGGCCGCCGCTGCGCCGGAGGCGCACGGCATGGATCCGGTGAAGGTGCTGGCGCTGGCGCGGCGGTTGGCCCTCGAGGAGGGGGTGGCGCTGCCGCGCGTCGTGGTGCTCGGCTGCGAGCCGCTGGTCCGGATGCGCGGCGACGAGCCGGACGTCGTCCACGGTCTGAGCGAGCCCGTACGGGCGGCGGTCGGCGAGGCGGCGCGGCTGCTGGAGTCGCTGACGGACGATCTGCTGCGCGATCCCCGGGGCGCTCTCGAGGCCGCCCCGACACCGGCTTCGGCCCCTGCTTCGGTGAGGAGGTGACTGACATGAGGAACGGAATCTTCATCCCGGCGATCGTCGTACGCATCGCCGTGGGCGCCGTCGCCGCGGCCGTTCTGGCGGCCGTCGCCTTCAGCGCGTCCGACGCGGTGCGCTACGTCAAGATGGAGACCATGTAAGGGTTTCTCCTCCGCACCAGGAGTGATCACGCGGCCCGCACACCCCGTCCGGCCGTCCGCCGCAGTGATTGCCGGTCCTTTTCGCTCGTGCCGCCCCACACTCCGTATTCCTGGCCGGACTCCATGGCCCAGCGCAGGCACCGTTGCATCACGGGGCAGCGCCGGCAGACGGATTTCGCGTCCTCGGCCTGTGCGAGGGCCGGTCCGCCCGTTCCGACGGGGAAGAACAGGTCCGGGTCCTCCTCACGGCACAGGGCGTGCTGTCGCCAGTCCATTCGGCGTTCCCTCCCTTTTTCGTGGCGTCTTTTTGACGCTCTTTTTCGCGCCTTTCCGGGGAGCGCCGGGGTATTCCCGTCGGTCAACCGCTCATGTGCCAGCTGAGCGTTCCCTGAGCGGCGCCGAGCACCGCGATGAGGGCGAGGTCGACGCAGCCGAGGGCGCAGCCCAGGCGGGCGCGGAAGGGCCGGCGGGTGCCGCGGGCGAGGGCCAGGCCGCCCAGGACGAGGGCGACGGGACCGAGGAGGAGATTGCCGACGAGCAGGCCCACCAGGCCGGCGACGAAGGAGGCCACGGCCATCCGGTCGGCGTTTTTCGGGGAATTCACCGACTCTCCCTCCCGGGGCCGGAGCGGGATCCGGCGCGGGCTTCGGTGCGGGCTCCGCAGCCGGATTCGGAGCCGGATTCGGCGCGCCGCTCGCGCAGGGTGAAGACGAGGAGCCATCCGCAGATGACCGCGGCGATGACGGCGGTCAGGGCCGGTGGGATGTGAGCGGCGGCTCCCGAGACGATTCCCAGCAGAAAGAGGGCTGCGACGAGGAACACCATGGAGGTCTTTTCCCCTTTCGGTCGGCTCGTTCGCGATTCCCTTCCCCGCCTCGGCTGCCCGGCGTTCGGGAACGGAAACGGATCAGCCGGCGGGCGCGGCGGCGCCCCGGGGTTCGCGGCCGCCGGGGTGGCGGTGGCGCCAGGTCCAGAAGACGGCGCTGGAGACGGCCGCCCACACCGCGAGCACGGCGAACGGGAAGACGTGCTGGTGGTCGCGGAAGTAGACGGCGGTGTGCTGGGCGTTGACCGAGGCGCCCGGCGGCAGCCAGCGGCCGATCGAGCCGAGCAGGGACGGCAGCAGCGGCCAGGAGACGGCGCCGCCGGAGGAGGGGTTGCCCAGCAGGACCATCAGCCCCCAGGTGGGCAGCATGGCCCACCGTCCGATCAACGTGTTGAACATCGAGAAGACCATCCCGGACGTGAACATCGTCAGCGCGAGGATCAGCCAGGACTCCACGAACGGCAGT
>KL569435.1:19855-21772 GCA_000715685.1 Streptomyces lilacinus | reverse complement strand
GTGTATAAGAGACAGGAGCAGCGCGTAGCCGGCGGTGAAGGCGATGCGTTCGGCGGGGTTGAGCTCGTGGGCGTGGACGCTGAGCTGGATGGCGCCGACGAAGCCGACGATGACGGCGGCGAGGGAGATGTAGAAGAGCGCGAGGCCGCGGGGGTCGCCCTTCTGCAGCGGGTTGATGTCCCGAACGGTGACGGGGACGCCGATGGCCTTGCCGACCTGCGGGGCCGTCTCGGTCAGGAGCTGCGCGACGGTGGCCCCGGAGGCGCCGGAGACGTCCAGTGCGGCGGCGCCCGGTCGCTCCTGGAGGATGGCGTAGACCCGCTGTTCGTACACGGCCCGGCGGGCGTCGTCGTAGGTGGCGTAGTGGCGCAGCCGGAGCTCGGCGCCGAGGGCCTTCTCCATGCCCTGGACGAATTCGGCGCGCTTGATCTCGGACGCGGGCAGCCCGGTGACGGCGGTGGGGATGTTGTGCGGTGTCGGGTTGGCCATGGCGTAGGTGTACGAGCCGGCGAAGAGGCCGGCGGCCGCGGCGACGATGAGGAGGAGCACGGTGGCGGGGAAGAACGGGGAGTGCCGGAAGGCCGTCCAGTGGTCGCGCGGGGTGGTGCGGGTGGCGGTGTCGTCGTTCTCTTCGCCCATGCGGTCACGATATGCGGACATTACGGGCGGGGCCCGGTGGGTGGCACCCGTTCCTCAGGTGCTCCTCCCTTTCTGGAAGAGGCTGTAGAGCCACCAAAGGGAGGGCACGAGCAGGACGCCGCCCACCGCGAGGCTGACGAGGCAGGCGGCGAGGACGGAGTCCTGCGAGGCGGTGGCGTGGACGGTGGTCGACGGGACGAGCACGAGCGGGTACTGGGCCGCGCCCCAGGCCCACAGGATCGAGGCCACCGCGAGCGCGGCGCTCGCCCTGGAGGCGACGTGGCGGGAGCGGGCGAGCAGAGCCAGTCCCGTCACGCCGCTCGCGGCGCTGAGCACGATCAGGGGGAGGGCCCGGTGGGTGAGGCCGTCGAAGAGGCGCGGGGCGTCGGCGCGCAGCACGGCGACGCCGGCCAGGGCCACGGCACCGCTGACGGCGCCGCTGATCAGCGCCCGGCGGCGGAAGGCGCCGACCAGGGCCGCGTCGCCCTCCCGGGCGGCGTCGGCGCACAGGTAGACGGCGGCCAGGTGGGCGCAGGCGAGGACGGCGAGGACCCCGCCGAGGACGGACGTGGGGTTGACCCAGCTGGTGAGCGCGTCGCCCTCGGCGATGCCCGGCGGGACCCGTCCGGAGGCGACGCCGCCGGCGACGGCGCCGAGGAAGAAGGGGGTGACGACCGAGGAGAGGGCGAAGCAGGCGCCGAACAGGCGTCTGCGCCACAGTTCGCTGCTGGCCTTGCGGAAGGCGAAGGCCGCGCCGCGGGCGATGATGCCCAGGGCGGCGAGCGTCAGCGGTACGTACAGGGTGGAGAGCACCGCGGCGAAGACGGGCGAGAACCCCGCCCACAGCAGGACGACGACGAAGACGAGCCAGACGTGGTTGGCCTCCCACACGGGGCCGATGGTGTGCTCGATCAGCGCCCGCTGGGCCTGTGTATAAGAGACAGAGCCACATCACGGCGAGCGTCGTGTCGGCGAGCGTCATCGGCCGGAACCTCTCACGGGGGCACCTCTCACACCACGGGGTAGTCCTCGACGTCCCGCTCCTGGGGCGCGACCGGCACGGGCGTCTCGCCGGTCATGCGGCGCAGGACGGAGACGGTCGCCACGGTCATGGCGGCGTAGACGACGAGGACCAGCCAGAGCCCGCCCGCCAGCCCGGGCGCCGGGTTGACGGCCTCGTGGACGGTCATCAGGCCCTGGACGATCCAGGGCTGGCGGCCGAGTTCGGTGACGCACCAGCCGCATTCCAGCGCGACGACGGCTGTCTCTTATACACAT
>KL569435.1:17389-19568 GCA_000715685.1 Streptomyces lilacinus | reverse complement strand
AGATGTGTATAAGAGACAGGTCAGCAGCAGGAAGCAGCCGGCGCCCACCATCAGGTCGAACGCCCAGTGCACGCCGGTCACGGCGGGCCAGCGGTCCCGGGGCACCTCCTCCAGGCCCCGGACGACGGCCCCGGGGCTGCCGCCGACGAGCAGGGACAGGCCGCCGGGGATCTCCAGTCCGTAGCGCAGGCCGTCGTCGCCGGCGACGCCCAGGAGGGTGAGCGGCACGTGGGAGCCGGTGCGGTAGACGCCCTCCATGGCGGCGAGCTTGACGGGCTGGTAGTCGGCGACGAAGCGGGCCGCCCAGTCGCCGACCACCAGTTGGAAGGGGGCGACGACCGAGCCCAGGGCGAGCGGGAGGAGGAGGCCGGTCCGGTGGTAGGCGTCGCGGCGGCCGCGCAGCAGCGCGACCGCGTAGACGCTCGCGGTGAGGAAGGACGCCACCATCAGGGCGGCGAGGATCATGTGGACGGTCTGCGGCGGGCTCGCCGGGTTGAGCATCGCCGCCCACGGGTCGACGCCGGTGATCCGCCCGTCGTGCTGGGTGAAGCCGCGGGGCTGGTTCATCCAGGCGTTGGCGCAGACGACGAAGAAGGCCGAGGTGACGCCGGCGACGACGATGGGGACGCCGGTCAGCAGATGGGTGCGGGGCGGCAGCCGGTCCCAGGCGTAGAGGTAGATGCCCAGGAAGACGGCCTCGATGAAGAAGGCGATGCCCTCGAGGGCGAAGGGCAGCCCGATGGCCTGTCCGTATCGGCCCATCAGTCCGGGCCACAGCAGGCCGAGTTCGAAGCTGAGGATGGTGCCGGAGACGGCGCCGACCGCGAAGAGCACGCCCATGGCGCGGGCCCAGCGCCGGGCGAGCAGCCGCAGGACGGGGTCCCCCGTGCGCAGTCCGCGCCACTCGGCGATCAGGGTGAGCAGCGGCAGCCCGACGCCCAGGCACGCCACGACGATGTGCCAGGCCAGGGAGAAGCCCATCTGGGCCCGCGCCGCCGCGAGGTTGCCGGGGAGGACCGGCGGGGGCGTACGGGCGGCGGCCTCGAGAAGGAGGCCGAGGTTGCGGAACACAGCGGCTGGGTTACCCCCGGGAGAGTGGGGGAAACGGGACCGTTCGGGTCACTGTGTCCTGATTCCCTGGGGGAACATCGGCCCGGACGAGTGGGACGGGCTCACAGCAGCGGCCCGAGCGGTCCGAGGTCGAGGTTGAGGTCCTCCGGTTCCAGGCCGTGGTCGCGGCACAGCTCCTCGACGCGCTCCGCGAGCAGCATCAGGGTCAGGCCGATCCGTTCCTCCTGCTCGCCGGTGAGGTCGCCCCGCTCCACGCGGCGCAGCGCCTGCCGTTCCATCAGCTGGCGCAGCAGTTCGACGATGGTGAGCACCAGCCGGACCAGGTCGCGTTCGACGGTGGCCCGGTCCAGTTCCACGCGGCGGGTCACGCGCCCACCTCCTCCCAGGGCGCGGGCACCCGGTCGTCGACGCTGCTGATGAGGGCGTGCAGGTCGATGCGGACGAGGTCGACGTCGGCGATGCGCAGAGTAAGGTCCCCGGTGACCACCACGCCGCCCGCGAGGAGTCGGTCGAGCAGGTCGACCAGGGAGAGCCTGCGCCGGGCGAGGGGGCCGTCGTCGGTCATGGGGCGTCCTCACCGGCGGCGGCCTGTCCGACGAAGGAGTACGGGGCCCAGGGTCCGGTCAGCTCCACGCGCACCCCGTCCTCGGGGGCGAGGTCGGCGAGTCCGGCGACGGCCGAGGTGAAGCGCTCGCCGCTCTCGCGCGGGAGGAGGTAGGCGGCGTTGAGGACGTTGCGGCCGGAGTGCCCGGCGAGCGGGCCGTGCTGCGGCGGGTAGAGCCGGGTCTCCTCCGCGAGGGCGGTGAGCGCCGCGTGGATGCCGCGCGCTGCCTCGTCCGCGCGCCGCGCCTCCTCCTCGTGCGCGTGGCGTGCCGCCGCGCGGCGGCGGAGATAGTCGCGGCCGGACAGGGCGGCGCGCGGCGCACCGGGGCCGGCGCCCGTGGCGGCCGGCGCCGGCGCGGTGCCGACGGCGTGGACCTTCACGCCCCATTCGACACGGCCGTCGAGCCGGTCGAGGGTCGCGCCCAGGCGCGCGTGCCGGTTGGCCAGCATGGCGCGCACGCCCGTCTCGTCCCGGTAGACGGTCGCCAGCCGCAGCGGCAGGGCG
>KL569435.1:12967-17161 GCA_000715685.1 Streptomyces lilacinus | reverse complement strand
CCAGCCGCAGCGGCAGGACGCACGCTCCGGCGGCGGTCACCGCGTCGATCACTCTCTGGTGGGCGCGGGCGGCCTTCTCCAGCCAGGCGATGTCCTCCAGGGAGGCGCGCAGGGCGGCCTCGTCGAAGTCCTCGGCCGGCACCGGTCCCACCAGGGCCGTGAGCCCCAGGTGCCGGACGGCGCGGACGGGTTCGCCGGCGACGCCGGTGAGCGTCTCCAGGTCGTCGGCGCCGAGGGCGTCGGTGTCGCGGGTGACGGCGTACGCGTAGAGCAGTTCCTCGTGGTTCACCGGGTCTCCTCCTGGCGCTGTTCCAGTTCGGCGACGCGCGCCCGGAGCCGTGCGTTCTCGGCGCCCAGTTCGCCGCGCCGGGCACCGGAGGACAGCGCGGGGTCGCTCTCCCACCAGTCGATGCCCATCTCCTTCGCCTTGTCGACGGAGGCGACCACCAACCGGAGCTTGATGGTGAGGAGTTCGATGTCGAGCAGGTTGACGCGGATGTCGCCGGCGATCACCACGCCCTTGTCGAGCACCCGCTCCAGGATGTCGGCGAGGTTGGCGCCGCCGCCGGTGCCCGTCAGTGCCGTGGGTTCGGGGGTCATGCCGTGCGCTCCTGTCCTCCGGTGCGTCGTCGCGTCTCCGCCAGGCGGTCCAGGAGCGCGTCCTCGCGGCGGTCGAACTCCTCCTCGTCGATCAGGCCGGCGGCGAGCTGTTCCTCGAGTGCCTTGAGCTCGCCGCGGACGGTGGCCGGGTCGTAGTACAGCCGCTCGGCCTCCGCGACGACCGTGCGCAGTACCCAGGCGACGAAGCCGATCATTCGACGAAGCTGTACGGGGGCAGGGGGCCGTGGACCTTCAGGTCGAGCTGGGGGTGTTCCTTCTCGAGCCGGCCGACCTCGGCGAGCAGCCGGCCCCCGGCGTCCTCGTCGACGAGGAAGGACACGTTGAGGAACCAGCCGGCGCTCTCGGGCCCGGGCCGCTCCCCCTCCGCCAGCGGAGCGAGTGCCCCGCGCACCAGGGCGGCGTCGTGGGCCTCGCGCTCGCGCACCGCTTGGGCGACCAGTTCGCCGAAGCGCAGCCGCTGTTCGTAGGAGCCTCCGCCGTCGGCGCGGTTGGCCTCGGCGAGGGTGCGCAGTTCGGTGTTCTCGGCGAGGACGAGGTGCAGGACGGCGTCCTCGTGGTGCACGACCTTGATGTTGTACTCCACGCGGCCGGTGAGCCGGTCCAGCTGTTCCTCGTAGCGGTCGGAGTGCTCGGCGAGCACCGTGCGGACCTGCTCGTCGCTGTCGGAGACGCTGCCGAAGCGCATCGGCAGGACGGTGGCCCGGCGGCCGACCTCGGTGAGCACCCGCTGGTGGGCCAGCAGGTCGCGGCGCTTGGGCCGCAGCTCGCCCGGGCAGTCGCTGACCACCGCGGACAGGCCGGCGCCGGTCACCACGCGCACGGGCGCCGGCGGGTCGCCGATGCCGGTGAGCCCTTCGGGCAGCTCGGTACGGTCGCCGCGGGCGATGCCGTAGACGTAGGTGGTCACTCGCTCTCCTCCTTCTTGCGGGAGCGCGAACCGCCGCTCTGGCCGTCACCCCGGTCGCGCACCTGCTGCACCACGTCCTTGACGCTCTGCGCGGCGCCGGAGATCGCCCCCTTGGTCCTGCCCCGGGCGCCGCCCTCGGTCACGGTGCCGACGAGGTCGGGCAGGCCGGGATTCTTGTGCGGGCCGGCTTCCAGGTCGAGGCGGTTGCAGGCCTCGGCGAAGCGCAGGTACGTGTCGACGCTCGCGACCACGACACGTACGTCGATCTTCAGGATCTCGATGCCGACCAGGGAGACACGGACGAACGCGTCGATCACCAGGCCGCGGTCGAGCACCAGCTCCAGGACGTCGTACAGACCGCTGGTACCGCCTGCACCCCCGCCCTGAGGTGCGGGGACAACGCTCATCGGACACCTTCCTCTCGTCGCCGGCGACCCGGGGTCTCAGCGGGAGTCGGTCCGGCCCCGTTCGTAGCGCCGCACGCGGCGGTAGCCGGTGAGCAGGCCGTCGGAGTCGAGGCTCAGCTCGTAGAGCGCCATGACGCTCATCGTCTCGGGGACGCGGGCGAGCTCCACCACCTCGGCCTCCAGCACCCAGCCGCCGTCCTCGGTCCTCTCGAACCGGGAGACGCCTTCGGGACGCAGACCGGTCAGTTCGGCGAACTGCTCGTGCGCGGCGCGCAGCAGCTGCGGCGCCGTCACGGCGGATCGCGGCGGCTCCTGCGGGCCGGTGGTGTGATCGCCGTTCGGGTCGTCGGTCTTCTTGTCGGGCTCTTCGGAGTGTTCGGGCTCTTCGGCTGTGTCGGACGTCGGTGCGTCGGACGTCTTCTTCTTCGACTGAGTCATCGGGCCCCTCTTGTGTCCGTCGTGGGCCTTGTCACCGCGCATACCGCGCCCGCGCGCCCCCAAACATGCGTACGCGCCCCGGCCCGGGGAAGCCGCTCGACGACCGCCCTCGCGAAGACCACGAAATGGAGGAGGCACCATGGCTCGGATCGAGGAACCCATCGAGGTCGCCGTTCCCGTCACCACGGCGTACAACCAGTGGACGCAGTTCGCGGACTTCCCCCAATTCATGGACGGGGTGGAACGCGTCGAACAGCGCACTCCGACGCTCACGCACTGGGTCACGAAGACCGACGGCGTGAAGCGGGTCCGGAGGGATTCGTCGACACCGTCGGCGACAAGCTCGGCTTCGTCCGCCGGCAGGCCAAGGGCGATCTGGAGCGGTTCAAGACGTTCATCGAGTCCCGTGGTTTCGAAACGGGTGAATGGCGCGGCCGGATCTGATCCTTCCCTTTCCGCCGCCGCATGTTCCATTGTTTGGGGGAAAGAAGAAGGAGTAAAAGGAGAATTGCGGGGCATCCGATCTGATGGAGGTTGATAACTATGGTTCCTCTGCTCCTTGTTCTTCTCCTCGCCCTGCTCCTTTTCGGCGCCGGATTCGCCGTCAAGGTGCTGTGGTGGTTCGCCGTGGCGGTGCTGGTGATCTGGCTTCTCGGATTCGTCATGCGCTCCACGGGCACGGGCGGCGGCCGAGGCCGCTGGTACCGATGGTGAGACGAACACCGCTGTTGTCGGGCCGCCGGGCCGCCGCCCGGCGGCCCGGCTCGTGTGCGCGGCATATTCCGGTCCATGGAAGGGAGGATGACAGCGCGTTCCTTGGGCAGAAGCCGATCCGAGAGGCAGACGCAAAGGAGGGTGACATGACCGGCACCAGCGCGACGGGGTCGACGACGGCCGAGCGGACCCGTCCCCAGTCAGCCGTACCCGAGGCGGACGAGCTGCCGCGGATCGAGGACGCGAGCAGCGTCGACCCGCGCGATGCCCGGGCTCTGACAAAGGTTTTCCTCGACCGCCTGTCGGTCCTGGAGGAGGGCACGCACGACTACCAGTACGTGCGCAACACCCTCATAGAGATGAATCTGTCCCTGGTCCGCTTCGTCGCGGGCCGCTTCCGGGCGCGCTCGGAGCAGATGGAGGACATCGTCCAGGTCGGCACCATCGGGCTGATCAAGGCGATCGACCGCTTCGACCTGACGCGCGAGGTGGAGTTCACCACCTTCGCCATCCCCTACGTGACGGGGGAGATCAAGCGCTACTTCCGTGACACCGGCTGGGCCGTCCATGTGCCGCGACGGCTGCAGGAGTTGCGGGTCGAGCTCGCCAAGGCGACGGACGAGCTCTCCAGCCGCCTCGGCCGCTCCCCCAACGTCCGGGAGCTCGCCGCGCTGATGAACCTCTCCGAGGAGGAGATCATCGAGGCGCAGATCGCCAGCAACGGCTACCGCGCCAACTCCCTCGACATGCCGGCCGACGACACCCCCCGGCGCGGCCGCCCGGGCTCCCGGCCCTGGTCCGAACGCATCGGCACCACCGACGAGAACCTCGAGAAGGTCGAGAACATCCACGTCCTCGAGCGGCTGCTGCCGAAGCTGGAGCCACGGGAACGGCGGATCCTGCGGATGCGGTTCGGCCAGGAGATGACGCAGTCCCAGATCGGGGCGGAGCTCGGCATCTCGCAGATGCACGTCTCCCGGTTGCTGAGCCGTACCCTCGCGAGGCTCCGCGCGCACATGCTCGCCGAGAGCTGAGGGCCGACGGGCCATCGGCCACCGGCCACCGGCCACCGGCTACCTGCGGGAGGAGGCCGCGATGGGAAGCGGA